>PLAH01000037.1 GCA_003134045.1 Gammaproteobacteria bacterium | reverse complement strand
GACGTCGACGTCGAGCAGCATCTGGGCCTCGCGGCCACGAGGGTGACCGGCGCATTGTCGATGAGCCGCACGCCGTCGACCACGCCGGCCACGAGCGCGCGGCGCGCGCCGGTCTCGTCGCGTGCGCCGCACAACCGCTCGAGTTCACCCAGCTGCGCGGAGAACATCAGGGCCCCCACATTGGCAGCCGCTCCCTTCAGCTTGTGCGCGGCCGCGCGCGCGCCGTCGCAGTCGCGCAAGGTCAGCGCCGCATCGACGCGCGCCAGCCCATCGCCGCAGTTCTTTTCGAACATTGCGACCAGCTTTGCGTAGAGGCTGCCGCCCTTGCCGATGCTGCGCATCTTGAGGACGCTCGCGCCGTCCACAACGCTGAGGCCCTGGTACTCGGTCGGCGGCACCGCCGGCTCGGGCGCCGCGGCCGGCTTTCCCGTCCATCGCCGCAGCAATTTGGCGAATTCGGCGAGAGGATACGGCTTGCTCAGAATTCCATCCATTCCCGCCGCCAGACACGCCTCGCGGTACGCGGCGGCATTGTTCGCGGTCAACGCGATGATGGGCGTCCGCCGCTGGGCGGGCTCTCGCGCGCGGATCCGGGCGGTCGTTGCATAGCCGTCCAGGCCGGGCATGTTCAGATCCATGAGGATCAAGTCGAAATGCTCGCTCGCGGCGCGGGCGACGGCGGCGGCGCCATCCTCGACCCAGGCGCTCGTGCAACCGAGCACCGCGAGATAGCCCTCCGCGACGGTGCCGTTGACATTGTCGTCCTCGACGATGAGCACATGCGCGCGGATGCGCGGAAACATATACGCGCCGGTGGCATCGGTCGCCATCACCTCATCGTCGGGACCACCGGCACTCGACAGCGCGTTGAGCAGGGCGTCCCGTTGTACGGGA
Organism: Gammaproteobacteria bacterium; assembly: GCA_003134045.1. Taxonomy (GTDB): domain Bacteria; phylum Pseudomonadota; class Gammaproteobacteria; order Steroidobacterales; family Steroidobacteraceae; genus Bog-1198. The sequence continues at coordinate 50,125 of PLAH01000037.1, read as the reverse complement.
CTGCGAAGCAATTGATTCTTCGCGACTTTCGATTCCAGACCGTAGGTTTCTATCGAGGCGGCGGCGGCGATCACCACCGTGCGTTGTCGGCAAGGCTCGCTCAAGAATCGGTCCAATTGGCCGCCGTAGCTCTCGGCGTCCACCAGGATGACCTCGTGGCTCGCTGCTTCGAGCCCGCTCGATTCATCGCCGCTGCGGCTGACCATGCCCAACAACTCGACGTGGCGCCGCAGGGATTCGTTGAGCGCGCGGCGCCGCGACAGAATCACCACCCCCTTGGCGGACGGCGGGTCGATAACGATCGCCGACTCCCGCGCCCGGGTCTCGAGCGCAAGCGATACGGTGAACGTGGAGCCGACATGCAGGTGGCTTTGGACCTCGATGGTACCCCCCATCAGCCCGACCAATTCGTGGCAGATCGACAGACCCAGGCCCGTACCGCCGAATCGCCGCGTCGTCGTTTCGTCGGCTTGCGTGAACGGCTCGAAGATCTTGCCCTGGGCCATCGCGCTGATTCCGACGCCGGTGTCCGCCACCGCCAGGGTGACGCTCAGCCGCCCGCCGGCCAGCCGCGCGATGTCGCATCTCACGACGACCTCGCCCTTTTCGGTAAATTTGACGGCATTGCCGATGAGGTTCATCAGAATCTGCCGCAGCCGCAAAGGATCGCCGAGCGCTTCGACCGATTCGCGCGGCGCCGGGCAGATGATGAGATCGATGCCTTTGGATTCGGCGGCGCCGGTGAAAATGGCGACGCACTCATCGATGAGTTGATTCAGATCCAGCGGCAGGCTCTCGAGCATGATCTTGCCCGCCTGTGCCTTCGACAGATCGAGCAAGTCGTTGAGAATCTGCAACAAGGTCCTCGCGGACGAGCGTATCGTTTGGATCTGGCGCGCCTGTGTCGCCGACAGCGGCGAACGCGCGATCAATTCCGCCATCCCGACGACGCCGTTCATGGGAGTGCGCAGTTCATGCCCCATCCTCGACAGAAAGCTGCTCTTCGCTTCGCTGGCGACGATGAGCTGTTGATTGGTGTCGCGCAGCTCCTTGGTGCGCAACGCCACCTCGGATTCGAGTTGCTGTTGCGCGTCCAGGGCGCTGCGCAGCTTGCGTCGCTGCGACCGCTGCGCCCAGAGCACCAGTCCGATCAGCACAGCCGCATATGCCGTGTACGCCGGCGCCGACTGCCACGGCGCCGCCTCCTTGTGGATGGTCAGGCGGTACGGCACGGTGCTCCACGACGAATCGGCGTTCGCAGCGCGTATCTCCAGCAGATGATCGCCGGCGTCGAGATTCGTCAGCGTCACCCGGCGCTGCGAGTTGAGGTCGATCCACTTGTCCGTGAGTCCCGTCACCCGATAGGCCAGGCGATTGCGATTGGGCGACGTGAAATCGAGCGCGGCGAAATCGAACGACACCACGCTCGCCCGGTAGTCGAGCGGCACGCGGCTCAACAGCCAGTACGGCGTCGTCTCGTGGACCGGGGCGCCGAGCACTTCGAGGCCGGTCAGCGCGATGCGCGGCGGCGTCGATCCGGCGGACAGGCGCGAGGGATCGAATACATTGAAGCCGTTCGGTCCGCCGAAACAGAGCCGGCCATCGGACATGCGCAGATACGCGCCGGAGTTGAACTCCTCGCCCTGCAGCCCGTGTTCGCGGTGGTAGGTCTTGACGGCGCGCGTGCGCGGATCGAAGCGCATCAGTCCCGCGTTGCCGCTCAGCCACAGGCGCCCACTCGAATCGGGCAGCACGGCGTATATAGTGTCGCTCGACAGCCCTTCCGCCAGCGAGAACGTCGCGAACCGTATGGATGCGGGTTCGGCGGAGGATCCCACCGCCAGACTGAGGCCGCCGCCGTCGGTGGCGATCCACACGTTGCCGCTCGCGTCCGTCGTGATCGAGTAAACGATGTTCGCGGCAAGGCTGTGAGGATCGGCATCGTCATGGCTGAACGTCTGGAATACCGTTCCCGACGCGTCCGCGATATCGAGGCCGCCGCTCTCCGTGCCGATCCAGACATTGCCGGCGCGATCTTCGGTGAAAGACGTGACATTCTCGGAGGTGGTCGCCCCGCGCGCGCGCGCAGAGAAGGGAATCTGGCGGACCACCCCCGTGCTGGGGTCGAGGATGTTGGCGCCGCCGCCGTGGGTACCGATCCAGAGCGAGCCGTTTTTCGCCTCGTAGATCGCGGCGATGCCCGCGGCACTGAGGCCGTGCGGATCTCCGGATGCCACGGGAATCGAGACGACCTGGCCGTCCCGCGACAGCTTCTTGAGGCCCGCTCCCCACGTTCCGATCCAGAGGTCGCCGTGGCGGTCCCGGTGCAGCGACATGATTCGACGATCCGCCAGCGCGTCGGTGCGGCCGAGAATCGCATCGAGGTTCTGAGCCTCGCCGGTGCGAATATCGAAATCGAACAATCCGCCGCCCAATGTCCCTACCCATAGGTGATTGTTCTCGCCGTCGGCGAATGCCGTCACCATCCGTCCGTCGAGCCAGGCGGCCGTCGTTCCGCCCAGTTCCCAGCTATGGGAATTCCAACGGTTGACGCCCCCCGCACGAGTGCCGATCCACAGCAGGCCGGCGCCGTCCTCGTACAAGGACATGATGAAGGAATCGCTGAGCGATCCGGGATCGCCTTTCTCGTGAACGTAGCGGCCGATGCGGTCGTTTGCGCGGCTCAGGTAGTCGAGGCCATCCGCCGTGCCGACCCAGAGATGGCCGGCGTGGTCATCGAGCACGGCGTGGATCTCGTCGCTGCTGATGGAATTCGCGTCGTCGGCGGAATGGCGCAGATTGGCGAGCACCTGGCCCTCTCGGGTCAGGTGAAAGAGACCCGAGCTGAACGTGCCTACCCAGAACGTGTCATCGCCGCCATCCGTGATATCCATCACCTGCTTGCCGGCAAGCGGCGGCTCGGCGCCCTGCAGATAGGCGCTATGGACGAGATGGTCGCGGTCATAACGCCATCGATCGATACCGGTGGCGGTGCCGATCCACACATCCCCGTGACGATCCTCGATCAAGTCGTAGACCTGATCGTTGATCAGCGATTCCTCGTGCGAGTCGCGGTGCCGCAGGTGGTCGATCCGGCCGGATTGCGGGTCGAGGACATCGACCCCCGCATCCAGCGTTCCCAACCACACCAGCCCGCGACTGTCGATCAGCAAGGTCCGCACGAAGTCGCTCGAGATCGAGCGTGCGTCGGCCTTGTCATGCTTGAAGACGGTAAAGGTATCGCTGGCGCGATTCCAGCGTGCGACACCCGCACCTTTGACGGCAATCCACAGGTCCGCGTGTTTGTCCTCGACGATCGAGAAGATGAAGTTGCCCGGCAGGCTATCCTTGATGCGCGGCGAATAGGCATAGCGGTGTATTTCGCGGCCGTCGTACCGGACGAGTCCATCCTCGGTGCCGAACCACACGAAGCCCTGCGAGTCTTGCAGGGTCGCGTAGACGGTCCCCTGTGGCAGGCCTTCGAGCGTCGACAAATGCTCGAGAATCAACGAACGGGCGTCTGCGGCCACCGCCGCGGCGGGACTCGCGCAGACGATCGAGATGCCGGTGAGGGCTCGCATCGTTTGACGAATCCACGCAATCATCGGTCAATCCTGTCGGGTCGGACGATTGACTATGCTGCAGCGTAGCGAGACATTATCGGCGGTCCGTCACAGGCCGCCGAATTGCCGGCAGGCGCCGGGCAAGCCGTCGCGGAAAATGTCGACTGGTCGTGATTCGTTGGAGCTGTCGCGGCCCGAAAGCCGCACAGTGGGTATGGACGCTCAGCCCTCGCTCATAGGGCGATCAGCCTGCAGGGCGGCGGCTTCGGGACACACGAAGACGTCGCCGATACCCTGCGTATAGCCGAGCTCGAGCAGGGTGCGGCGCTGGACGGCGCTGTCGACGGCAGTGGCGATGGGGATGAGTCCGAGCGCTCGGGCAACGCTCGCCACCGCCCGGCCCACCTTGGCGGCGGTGGGATCTTGGGCGACGGCACCTGCGCAGGCGCGATCCAGCTGCAGCGCGCTCAAGGGCGCGCGCGCCAGCCGTTCGATCGACGACATTTTACGGCCGACTTCATCGACCACGAATTGCACCCCCCGGTCGGCGAGCGATTGCCATTCGGCGATGTCTCGCGTCAGGTACGTCCTCTCGGAGATGCGCAACTCCAGGCGCTCGGGCAGGATGGAATCCTCGCCGAGCACGCTGCGGATGTCGGGAACGAATTCCCCGTCCAGCACGTGATGTCGAAGCGCGCCGTACGAGATCCGCACCTGCGGCGCCACGTTCGGCAACATCGCGGCGAAATCCTCCCGCAGATGGTCGAGCAGCGAACGAGACAGCGCCGTTGCCAGGCCGGTTGCCGCGGCGGCGGCCAGGAATTGCGCGGGTCGAATCTCGCCGCGAACCGGATGCATCCATTGCAAATAGCCGACCAACGCGACCAGGCGCCCGGACTCGAGGTCGTGGCGACCCCGGTATTTCAAGCGGATGTGACGATTGGCGATGGCATCGCGCAGTTCCTCGGCAACGTCCAAACGCGTCAGCGACCGCAGCTTCATCGTATCCGAGAAGAAACTCAACGGCGCCGATTCGGCTCGCCGCGCCTCGGTGGTTGCCGACCGCGCATTCTGCAAAAGTGATTTCTGCGAGTTGGCGTCCTGACCGAGGATGGCGATGCCGGCATAGGCTTTCAGGTGAAACGTCGCGTCGCCGAATCGAATCGGCTCGCTCACGCTGTCGCAGACGCCGCGGACACACGCTTCGATCGCATCGCGATCGTCGCTCTGGACGACCAGCGCCAATTCATCGTCGGCCAAGGGCCCGACATACCACGGCCGCGCCGGGTCGGCGCCGAGCTGCGACAGGCGCTGGATACCGATGCCGATCACGCGATCGCACACGTTGGCATCCATGATCGCCAGTATGTCGGCGAGACCCTCCACGTGAATGACGGCCAATGCGATGGGCCGGCCGCTCAGCGACGCGGACGATACCGTGTCGGTGACGCGGCGCCAGAACTCGCGGCGGTCCACACGAGGGCTGATCTCCTCACCGGCATCGGCCTCCGGAGCGGCGTCCGCTCCGGAGGATAGCGACCGGATCAGACCAATGGCGCGATCCGGAGACTGAGCGCTGACCCGCGCTTCGTAGCGCCCGCCGGCGTGATCGAAGCTGGCTTCGCAGGGCTCGCGTGAAGCGATGGCGCGCCGCGTCAGTTGCTTGATGAGCGCGGCGACCGTCGGCGGCCACGCCGATCCGGCGGCCCGCAAGCCCCTCACCGAGCGGCCGCCGGCGTGCCGCAAGACGGTGCCGTCGCGGCTCAGTTGCACGACCAGATCGGGGAGCGCGTCGATCAATGATTCTTCCGGAACCGCCCCGAGCTGTGGCTCTCGCCTGTTGTTTTGCATATTCCCAATAATGCAGATGTTTTCGCGCCGCTTCTCGAAGAACCCCGACAAATGGGATGCAGTTGGAGAAAAACGCGGCCCGATAGTGCCGATGCGCACGACGCCGGTTTGACATTGTGCGGATTTAACCCGCGGTTATGTGACGGGTTCGGCACATCGCGCTCCGGTCCCGGCAAGGCCATCCTCTGCTCGGCCCAACGACAGCGGTCTAATGTCTCCATGCCGGACAGCGGCCACATCTGCCACGAGGAATCTATGCCAAGTCTCGCCTCCACTCGCCTTTCAGTGCTGTTGTCGATGGTGACGATGCTGCCGGGAATCGCAGCCTCCCGGGAGGAAGGAATGGGTCCGGCCGCCGCGCCGCTGTTGAATCCCTGGGGCACGGCGGCGGCGCGCTACATCGTCCAGGCGTCGACCGCGCGCGCGGCGCGCGCGGACGTGAAGCAAGTAGGCGCGACGCCGGGCTTGGCTCTCGACATCATCCGGGCGGTGACCGCGGATTTGACGCCGGCCCAGGCCGCCCGACTTCGCGCGCACACCGACGTTCGGCTGTATCTCGATCGGTCGATCACACCTCAAGGCGCGGCCGCGAGCGCGGCCGCGACCACCATTTCCACGTCCATCGCGACCTCGCTGGTCGACGGAACCGGGTTGACTCTACAGGCCAATCAATACGTCACCGACTACCCGATGCTGGTGGGCGCCACGTTCCTGCAACGGAGCGGCATCACCGGCAAGGGAATCACCATCGCGGTGCTCGACACGGGCATATGGACGGGCGGCGGCCAGAACTTTACCTCTCGCATCCTGGCCAGCGTCGACATCGTCGCCGGCGGGTCGCAGCCCGTGACGGCCGATCCGTACGGCCACGGAACCCACGTCGCGTCGATCGCAGCCGGCGGCGCCGTGACGCCGGTCGGCTCGTCGTTCGGCATCGCGCCGAACGCGAACCTGGTCATCGTGCGTGCATTCGACGGCGAGGGCGCGGGCTCGTACGCAAACGTCATCGCGGGTCTCAATTGGATCGTCGCGAACCAGCAGAAGTACAAGATTCGCGTTCTGAACCTGTCGTTCGGCGCCCCGCCGGAATCGAATTATTGGAACGATCCCCTCAATCAGGCCGTCATGGCGGCATGGCAGGCCGGCATCGTGGTGGTCGCTTCTGCCGGCAACAGCGGGCCGACCCCGATGACGATCGGTGTGCCCGGCAATGTGCCCTACATCATCACCGCCGGCGCGATGACCGACAACTACACGCCGTATCTGCCGACCGACGACCGTCTCGCCTCGTTCTCCTCGACGGGCCCGACGTATGAAGGCTTCGTGAAGCCCGACCTGGTGGCTCCGGGCGGACACATGGTGGGCTCGATGTGGTATCAGAGCTACCTCGCCAATATCGATCCGGGTTCGATGACATCGAGCGAATCGCTGTTCGTGATGTCCGGCACATCGCAGGCTGCTGCGGTCACGACGGGTGTCGTCGCGTTGATGCTTCAGGCGAATCCCTATCTCACCCCCGATGCCGTCAAGTGCCACCTGATCGCCTCGGCCCGTCCGGCGCTCAACGCGGCGGGCGTCCCCGCGTACAGCCTCTTTCAGCAGGGTGCCGGGCTCATCAATGCGCCGGCCGCGGTCTACAGCACTGCGTGGGGCTGCGCGAATCAAGGCCTCAACATCGGCGCGGACCTTGCGGGCACCGCGCATTTTGGCGGACCGGCGAACAGAGACGCGAACGGGAATTATTATCTGATGAATATGAAGGGTTCCGCGTGGGGAACGCCGGCCGCCGGCGCAGGCTCAACCTGGAACCAAAGCTTTGCCGCGTCGCAGGGCTACACGTGGACGCAGGGCTATACCTGGACGCAAGGGTACACCTGGACGCAGGGCTACACCTGGACTCAAGGGTACACGTGGACGCAGGGCTACACCTGGAGTCAAGGCTATACCTGGAGTCAGTCGGTACCCTGGTGGGGCGGCCAGAGCGTCGTGAATGCCGCGACCAGCCCGGCTTCAATCGAGGATTGGGTGCCCAACGAATAGCAAGCAACCACCGCGGTGGTCATGTCCGCCGCGCCGAACAACAGACCGAGGTCGGAAGGATTGAGCGGCGCCGCCTCCACCCGCACCAGCACCTCGGTCGGGCCGGGCCGGGCCGCGGGACAGCGATGTCGTGCAGCGACAGTTCGAGTTGACCGCCGGTGCGGATGACGGAGCGCAACTGCAGTTGGGTGTGTTCGTTGGCTGGCATCGTGGAATAATCTCAAAGCGTCGATTCCACACCCGAGTCCTCACCGCCAGGCGATCCCAAACTCCATGGATAAACTGTTCATTTCCGCCAATTCACTGCTGAGCGACTCGATGGAACTCGCCCGCCTGATCGTGGCGAGCGGATTCAGGCCCACGTATCTGGTCGCGATGTGGCGCGGCGGCGCGCCGATCGGAATCGCGGTTCAGGAAGTGCTCGAGTACCACTCCATACACTGCGATCACATCGCGATTCGCACCTCGTCGTACACCGCCCCCGGTGAACAGGCCAAGACCGTTCGGGTTCATGCGCTCGATTATCTGGTGTCGCGTCTGTCCGCCGACGATGAGTTGCTCCTGGTCGACGACGTGTTCGACTCCGGCCGCAGCCTCGATGCCGTTCTATCGGAACTGGGGCGCCGCTGCCGGCGCAACTTGCCCGAGAAGATCCGCATCGCAACCGTCTACTACAAACCGGCGCGCAATCGCAGCGCCCTCGTGCCGGATTACTTCGTGCGGGCCACGGACAGCTGGCTGGTCTTTCCCCATGAGATTCAAGGGCTGACCCGGGAGGAGATCCTCGAACACAAGCCGATCACGGAAGACTTCTTCGATCCGCTCTGAGGCCGGGCTACCGCCGCTGCACCGCCGCCTCGCCGCGCCCCTCGTCGGACCGACCCGCGGGCTTGGCCGCTGCAGGCTTGCCAACGAATACAGGCATTTGCGGGCCCCTGTCGGTGTCCGGCCTACACCACCTCCGGCGGCGCGCCCCTTGTCGCTCGAGTCGCGGAAGGCATACTTGCTGCGCTGCCAACCAAGGGGGAACGGGCATGGGCTGCAAGAGAATCTCGATCGTCATACTGGGAATGGTCGGCCTTACCAGTCACGTACTTGCGGTGAACGCGTCCTCCCAGGCGAGCCTCGGCAGGCGGCAGTTGGCGAGCTGCATGACGAAGCAGATGAATGCCAGCAGAACCATCTCGTACAATGACGCGGCCAAGGTCTGCAAGCTCCAGCAAAAATCTCAAAACGACAATCTGGCCGTCAATAACGCGCAACCGCCGGCTCGCTCGCGCTGAGACTGCTCGCGGCGGACGCGGCCACGGGGTCCGTTTCCCAGCCGCCGCCCAATGCCTTGTAGAGTCTCACGAGATCGGTGACTTCCGTGAGCGACGCCTGGGCGAGCTGCTGCTTCGCTTGATTGGTCTGCAACTCCACATTGAGCACGGTGATGTAAGTCGACAGGCCCACCTGGTACGAATGTCGTGTAATGTCGAAGGCGCGCTCGTCGGCCGCCACGGTGTCCTCGAGCGCTTTCACGCGCAGGCCATCTTGATCCAGGCTGACCAGGCCGTCTTCGACATCCTGCAGAGCCGACAACACCGTCTTGCGGTAGTTGAGAGCGGCCGCTGCGGCCTCGGCGCGCGCCATCTTCACGTTGGCCACGAGCGCGCCGCCCTGGAATATGGGCAGCGATATGCCGGGACCCGCGCTATAAAATTTACTGGCCCAATCGAACAGGTAGTTGCTGCTGATGTTTCGCAAACCAAAAGATCCCGTGAGGGAAACATCCGGGTACAGCGACGCCATCGAGACGCCGACCTCGGCCGTCGCGGCGTGCAAATTGGCTTCTCGTCGATCGACATGGTGCGCTATTCTCGACGTGGAGGAGTTCTACGCCCGAATCGATTATTCGGGTCGTTCAGGCGATGGTCAAGGTGCGTGCGCCGCGCAAGCAGCGAGTCACGCATCGGTCTCGCGCTCTAGGCCCCGGGTCCAAACATCCGGCGACGAACTCGCGCCGCCGCGGTACATAGACTTGGACATTTCCGCTGTCGTCCGGCAGATCGTCATGCTGTCGGACGAATCCTAGCCGTCGCATTAAGTTCGTCCAAACTTGCCTCGAAGCAGCGTTATACTCGGCCGATGAACACCGGCACTTTTCCCATCGACCTCTCGAAACTCGAGCCTCTCAAGCTCGACCCCACGGTGACGGCGCTGACGGATGCGCAAAAGGCGGCGCTCCGCCACAACATTCAGTTGTGTCGCGACACCATCGTTTTTTTTACCGCCTTGGCCGGCGCGCGGGGCCTGTCGGGACATACCGGCGGCGCCTACGACACTGTGCCCGAGGTCATGATCATCCGCGCCTTCATCGCGAACGGCACTCCCATCGTGCCGGTGTTCTACGACGAAGCGGGCCACCGAGTCGCCACTCAGTATTTATTGAGCGTGCTCAACGGCGCCATGCCCGCGGAGAAACTGCTGCACTACCGCGAATACGACAGCGGGCTGCCGGGCCACCCGGAAAAATTGCTGACGCCGGGGGTCGACTTCAGCTCCGGCCGCCTCGGCCATCTGTGGGCCTTCGTCAATGGCGTGGCCATCGCGAACCCCGACAAGGCCGTGGTGCTGCTCGGTTCCGATGGCAGCCAGATGGAAGGCGACAACGCCGAAGCGGCGCGCCTCACGGTCGGCAAACAGCTCAACGTCAAAGTCCTGATCGACGACAACAACGTGACCATTGCCGGCCATCCGCAGGAATACATGGCGGGCTACGACCTGAGCCGCACCTTGTCCGGCTACGGCCTGATCACGGAAACGACCATGGGCGAAGATTTGGATGCGCTCTACATCGATCTGTGCCGGGCGTTCCGCGATCCCATACCGCATGGCCTCGTGATCAAGCGTCCCATGGCCCCGGGAATCAAGGGTGCCGAGGGCAGCCCGCACGCGCACGAGGTGCTGAAGCCCGAAACCGCGATCCAGTATCTCGAGGCCCGCGGCGGCTACGAACGCGCGATCGAGCTGTTGAAGGCGGCGAAGCCGGACAAGAGCCCGCTGACCTACAAGGGATCGTCGGGCGTCGGCAAGAACCGCGATGACTTCGGCAAGATCGTCAACGGAATACTCGATGGCATGAGCGAGGCCAAGCGTCTCGAGAGCGTGCGCGTTTTCGACAACGACCTGGAAGGGTCCTGCGGTCTGCACCACATCCGCAAACAACATCCAGAGATTTTCGTCCGCGGCGGCATCATGGAGCGCGGCAATTTCTCCGCGGCGGCCGGATTCGGCTCGACCCCGGGCAAGCAGGGCATTTACGGCACGTTCAGCGCATTCCTGGAAATGTGCATCAGCGAAATTACCATGGCCCGACTCAATTTTTCGAACGTCCTGGCGCACTTCAGCCATAGCGGCGTCGACGACATGGCGGACAACACCTGTCATTTCGGCATCAACAGCATGTACGCCGATGGCGGCGTGAAGCCCGGCCATTCCGACGATACCACCCGCCTCTACTTTCCGGTCGATCAGCATCAGTTCGCCGCCTGCGTGAAGCGCATCTTCGATGACCCCGGCTTGAGGTTCCTGTTCACCACGCGCGCGCCGGTGCCGGACATTTTGGACGAGGCGGGCAAGCCCCTGTACGAAGGTAAGCCGTTCGAACCGGGCAAGGACTATGCGGTGCGCGAGCCCAAGGCCGGCGGCGGCTATGTGGTTGCCATGGGCGAGACGGTGTATCGTGCGCTCGATGCCGTGATAACGCTTCAGGAAAAGGGCGTCAACGTGGGCCTCATCAACAAGCCCACATTGAACGTGGTCGACCAGGGCATGATGAACACGCTCGCAGCCGCGCCGTTCGTCCTGGTGGCGGAGGGCTGGAACGTCAAGACCGGACTCGGCAGCCGTTTCGGCAGCTATCTGCTGCAGGCGGGGTTCAAGGGAAAATTCAACCATATCGGCACGCACGTCGAAGGCAGCGGCGGCCTCTGGCAGCAGATGGGCTACCAAGGCCTGGACTCCGCGGGCATTCAGAGCGCGGTCGAGGCGCTCCTGTAGCGCCAATCCCGTGCCCTCCGGTCCGCAACGGCTTTGGCTGAGGGCGTGCTCGAGAAGTCTGGCCGCAGCGGCAGCTGCGGCGCTGCTGTCATCCTGCCGACGGGTGGGTGTGCTGGATCCCCAAGGCCCCGTCTCCTCGGCCGAACGTCTCATCCTCCTGAATGCCACCGGCATCATGCTGGTCGTCGTGGCACCCGTGATCGTGCTGACCCTGGGTTTCGCCTGGTGGTATCGCGCCTCCAACAAACGCGCCACGTACCTGCCGGATTGGGAATATTCCGGACAGATCGAGCTCGTGGTCTGGTCCATCCCGGCGATGGTCGTGCTGCTGCTCGCCGGCGTCACCTGGATTGGCTCGCACGACCTCGATCCCGCGGTGAAACTCGCATCCGACGCGAAGCCGCTGCGCATCGAAGTGGTGTCGCTCGATTGGAAATGGCTGTTCATCTATCCCGATCGTCAAATTGCCAGCGTCAATGAACTGGTAGTGCCGATCGGCACGCCGCTCGAGTTCACGCTGACCTCGGCAACCGTCATGAACGCGTTCTTCGTGCCGCAACTCGGGTCGCAGATCTACACCATGCCCGGCATGACGACCCATTTGAATCTGCTCGCCGATCGCCCGGGCGACTATCCCGGCCTGTCCTCGCATTTCAGCGGCGACGGGTTCTCCGACATGCGTTTCATCGTACACGCCGTGGACGGTTCCCGATTCGAGCGCTGGGTCGCGGCCGCGCGCAGCGACATGCCGGCGTTGAGCGACGCCGCCTATGCGCAGTTGGCGCGCACCGGCAGCAACGCGCCGACCGCGACCTACGGAAGCGTCGAGCCGATGCTGTACGAACACATTTTGCAGACGGCGGCGCCTATGGCTGCCGCGCCGAGGGAACATTGATGGGCAAGCTTACCTGGTCGGCGATCCCCTTCGATCGACCCATACCGATGGCGGCCTCGTTGCTGATCGCGATCGGTGTCATGACGGTGCTCGCTCTCGTCACCTGGAAAGGTTGGTGGCCCTACCTGTGGCGCGAATGGCTGACCAGCGTCGACCACAAACGGATCGGCGTCATGTATGTGCTGCTCGCGTTGGTGCTCCTGCTGCGGGGTTTCATCGACGCGATCATGATGCGTTCGCAACTCGCCATCGCGGCCGGCGGCGCTCCGGGTTATCTGCCGCCCGAGCATTACGACCAGATCTTCTCCACACACGGCACCATCATGATTTTTTTCATGGCCATGCCGTTCATGGTGGGGCTGATGAACTTCGTCGTACCGCTGCAGCTCGGCGTACGCGATGTGGCATTCCCCGTTTTGAACGCGGTCAGCTTCTGGCTCACCGCCTCGGGGGCGCTCCTGGTCAATATCTCGCTCGCGGTGGGCGAGTTCGCCCGCACCGGCTGGTTGGCCTACCCGCCTCTATCCGAGCTGCAGTTCTCGCCCGGCGTGGGCGTGGATTACTATCTGTGGGCGCTGCAGATATCCGGCGTCGGCAGCCTGCTCTCCGGCATCAATCTGGTGACGACCATACTCAAGCTGCGGGCGCCCGGGATGACCTACATGCGCATGCCGGTATTCTGCTGGACCGCATTGGCGTCGAACTTGTTGATCGTCGCGGCCTTCCCCATCTTGACCGCGACCTTCGGCATGCTGCTGCTCGACCGCTATGTGGGCATGCATTTTTTCACCAACGATGGCGGCGGCAATGCCATGTTGTATTTCAATCTCATCTGGGCCTGGGGGCACCCCGAGGTCTACATACTGATCCTGCCGGCCTTCGGCATTTTCTCGGAGGTCATCGCCACCTTTTCGGGCAAGCCGTTGTTCGGCTATCGCTCCATGGTGGTCGCGACCATGGCGATCTGCATCCTGTCGTTCATGGTCTGGCTGCATCATTTTTTCACCATGGGCGCCGGCGCGAACGTGAACGCGTTCTTCGGCATCGCGACCATGATCATCGCCGTGCCCACCGGCGTCAAGATATTCAACTGGCTGTTCACCCTCTATGGCGGCCGCATCCGCTTCGAAGTGCCGGTACTCTGGGCCATCGGCTTCATGGTGACTTTCGTGATCGGCGGCTTGACCGGCGTGCTCATGGCGGTGCCGCCGGCCGACTTCGTGCTCCACAACAGCGTGTTCCTGGTGGCGCACTTTCACAACGTCATCATCGGCGGCGTCTTATTCGGCGCCATGGCCGGCTACAACTATTGGTTTCCGAAGGCGTTCGGCTTCACGCTCGACAAGCGGCTCGGAGCGATCAGCTTCTGGTGCTGGCTGATCGGCTTCTATCTGGCGTTCATGCCGCTGTACGCGCTGGGGCTGATGGGTATGACGCGGCGCGTACAGCACTATGCGGACACCAGCTGGCAGCCTTATCTCATCGTGGCCGAGGCCGGCGCGGTGGTCATTCTCTGCGGCATCCTCGCAACGGTTCTACAGCTGGTGGTCAGCATTCGCACCCGCGATGCGCGCCGCGACCTGACCGGCGACCCGTGGCATGGCAGGACGCTGGAGTGGTCCACGGCCTCGCCCCCGCCTCATTATAATTTCGCCGTTCTGCCCCGGGTCGATTCGCTCGATGCGCTATGGGCCCTCAAGCAAAGGGCGACCCGGACGGCCGGGCCGCCGGCAGCCCGCGTCCATTACGAAACCATCGACATGCCGAGCAACAGCGCCAACGGATTCATCACCGCTTTCTTTGCGGTGATCTTGGGCTTTGCGATGATCTGGCACATCTGGTGGATGGCCATCGTGGGATTGGTGTGCGCCGTTCTGACCCTGATGGCTTTCGGGTGGATCGAGCGGGTCGATCATGAGATTTCGGCCGCGGAGCTCGAGGCGGCCGACATTGCCCGGGTCCGCAAAGCAGGTTTGGCATGACCTCGCTCGCAGCGCCCGCCGACGCCGCCGGCGTGCCGCAGCCCATGGAGGCAGGGGGCGGCGGTCCGGCGCCGGTGCGCATCGTGGTCTCCTACGGCTTCTGGATCTTCTTGCTGAGCGACATCATCATGTTCTCGGCGCTGTTCGCGACCTACGCCGTTCTCTCCGGACGAATCAACGGCGGCCCGTCCGGCCACGACCTGTTCGACCTGCGCAGCGTCGCCATCGAGACCATGTGCCTGCTGCTGTCGAGCTACACCTGTGGCCTGGGCGCAGTGTTCATGGAGCGGCGCCGGCTGCGAGGCTTCTACTGGTTTTTTGCACTCACGTTCCTGCTCGGCGGGATTTTTCTAGGCCTGGAGCTGCGCGAATTCGCATCCATGGTGGCGCGCGGCGCCGGCCCGTCGCGCAGCGCGTTTCTGTCCGCGTTCTTCAGCCTGGTGGGGCTGCACGGCGCGCACGTGACGGTGGGCCTCGTCTGGCTCGCGTTCATGGTGGCGCAGGTGGCCGCCAGAGGACCGCGGGATTTCGTGCTGCGCCGGCTGCGTTGTTTCAGTTTGTTCTGGCATGCCCTCGACATCATCTGGGTCGCGCTGATGTCCCTGGTTTATCTCATGGGAGCACGTTGATGAACGAATCCGCCCGGCACACCTCGAACGATCAGGCCCCCGGCGACGACGAACGCGATGCCTCCGGCAGCATCGGCGCGTACACGGCGGGGCTGGCGTTCGCATTGCTGCTCACCGGCGCCTCTTTCATGGTCGCCCAGACTCACCTGTTGTGGGCGCCCGGACTGCCCGTCGGCCTTGCGGTGCTCGCCGTTGCCCAGATGGGCGTGCACCTGGTGTTCTTCCTGCACATCGGCAGCGACCCGGATAACACCAACACTGTTCTCGCGCTCGCCTTCGGCGTGTTGATCGTGACCTTGGTGGTCAGCGGCTCGCTCTGGATCATGGCGAATCTCAACGAGAACATGCTGCCGCCAGCGGCCATCATGGAGATGCAGCGGTGACGGCACACCCCCATCTCTCCGGCGATTTCCACGTTATGTCACATGAGAATTTGAGATATTCTGCAGATTCGGTGAAGCCGCGCACATCGGTGCTTTCTGACACTGCGTAGTGAGCGTTGGCGCTGGCGTCCCGCCCTGAAACGGCGGATCCTTGAGCGGACGTGAAAGTAACTCGCAGCAATCAGACACTGATTCTGGCCAGTGAGCGCCGTGGCCAGGGCGCCAAGCCGGACAATACGCTCGACCAGGCGGTGAACGCCGCATCCAAGGGTGGCGCGCTCAGGCGGGTTACGATTGTCGCAACCCAATCCAAGGGCGACCAGGATGGCGGCGTCGTCTACGTCCAAGCGGACTACTCGGACCGGCGAAGAGCGTCGGATACCCCGGCTTCCCCCGATCCCGATACGGGCCGCACGCCCGGCACCCTGAGCGATGCCACGAAGACGCACTTCGCGCCGCCGGGCACCGCTCTCGTGGTCACATCGAAGGCCCTCACCCGGACGTCGATTCCCGCTGACTCTGTCGGCAACTCGATGCTCTTTCCCGGTTCGAACGGTCGGGACGTGTATGGCAATCTGCGATCCGAAGCCGGCGGCGGATTGTCTGCTCATTTGAAACCGGAACAGCAATACGCACAGACTCAGCGCAGCGCAAGTTCGCCGCCGCGATCCTCGCTCATCGACGTACGAGCCTGACCGCGGCATCGGTGCGGCACCCTCTCACATCGCGCCTGATGCTGTCGCCAGCCAACGACCAATCACTTTTGCAGAAACGACTACCTTGCTTTTGTCCGGCGCCCTATGGTTTTAGTCTGGAGAGCAGAGTACCGTTTCCCCATGGAACATCGATGCAGCAGTCGGGTCCAAGTGGATATTGCGGTGCGATTGATGGTGCAGCCCATGAATACAAAAGCGGGGCGACTCATCAATCTCAGTGCGAGCGGCGCTCTGGTCAACACTCGATGTGACTGGACCCCATCGTCCCACATCGACGTGTGGATAATCCCGCTTCGAGCGAACCCATATGCCCCCATGGTGCGCGCGTGCATCATCTGGCGAAAAGACAAAAATCTGGGGATTGAATGGTGCGAATTCGCGCCTCCGACGATCTGCGAATTGCTGGACGTGATTCGCGACTGCCCATCGCCACTTCGCTTACCGAACTAGACTCGATTCACATCGACTACGCGCCTCCGAGCACCGGAGCGCCTGGCCGATACCCCCGCTTCAATGATTGTTAACGCAAGCGCAGCAAAGTAAGCTAGCCGAGATCGGCCTGAAATCAATCGGAGTTTGACGTTGGCGAAATCGAAGGTAATTGACGAATCTCGCGACATTGAAGAAAAGCCCATCTCGAAGGTCGTAAAGCATTGGACCGCCCTGCTGCCACGGCTCGATTCCACCGCCTTTTCGATTCAACTCAAAATCTACCAGATCAACCTCCTGACCGTCCGCGCCACCAATGTTTTGGCGTCGAAATTCAACATCAATACACTCGATGTTCAGCTGATGATGTCGATACACCGGGAAGCAGACGAAAAGCTGATTCGCCCATCCGATTTATGGCGGATATTCGATCTCGCGCCCAGCGTCATCACCTACCGCGTCGATCGGCTGCATGATCTCGGATTCGTCGTTCGACTGGCGAACTCCGCGGATCGCCGAACACTGCACCTCAAATTGACCACCAAGGGCGAGGCCGCGTTGACGGCCGTGGTTCGGGAATTCAACCGCATCACCGTTCGTAAACTGGCCGACGTCGACAAGGTGCGTGGCCGCAGTAAATTCGACAAGCTCTTGACCGCCTACCTCGATGCGTGGAAGGAGTCGGAAGACGGCGACTGAGTCGATCGAACTGAGTCGATCGACTAGAAGGGCAAATCCCGGCGGACCGTTCGCGACGCCCAATAGGAATGCACTGCCGGCCACAGCATCAAGGGAGCCCAGGCAATCAGCATATACTGCGTCGCGTCGGTCAGCGCCGCATGGCACGCTTGCGCCAACGGGACAGCGCTGCCGGGCGGAGCGATGCCCCCGGCGCATACGGTGGCGAAATGCCCAAGTCCCGTATTTCCGAACAGATGCCGCGCGAATACATCCACTCCTGTGCCCCCGAGCAATGAGCCCACACCCACGCCGATGAGGCTCATCAGGTCGCGCTTGCCTGCCCGGTCCGCCGAACTGACAGCCCGTACGACAACGTACGTCTTTTCACCACCACTCGAGGTACTCAACATGACACGAACCAGGACGAAGAAATGGCTCATCTATGCGGCGGCGATGGGCATCATGGTCGCCGCCACGATGACGGCGCTCGGCCTGCGGGCCCAATCGGCGGTGGCCGCCCAGTCGTCGCTCGAGGCGCGGCTGCAAAGGCTCGAGGACGAGCAAGCCATTCGCAATCTGCTGGTGGAGTATGGGAACGATCTCGATACCCAGGATTTGGAAGGCTACTCAAAGCTGTTTGCGAAGGATGGAACCTGGACCGGCGGCATCGGATCGGCAAAGGGACCGGACGGCATCTTCGCCATGCTGCAAAAGGCCCTGGCGAAAGCGCCGCCCTACGATCCCGCCAAGGTCCGCAGTTTCCATCTGCTGACGAACTTCCATATTCAAGTCGATGGCGACAAGGCCACGGCCAGATCGAAGTGGACGTTCTTCGGCAGGTCGGACGACAACAAACTGGTCCCCAGGCTCGCCGGCCACTATGACGATACGTTCGTCCGCGAGGATGGCAAATGGAAATTCAAGAGCCGGGTCGCGCCGCACGATATTCCCAATCCAGACGAAGCCAAATAGGCCTCCCGAACGCACAGGTTGTAGTCTTGAACATCGACAAACCATTTCGCGTTGGACGTAGGCTCCTCCTGGCCGGGTCGGCGGCCGCACTTCTCGCAGCCGCGGTGCACATCACGCCGGGCACCGCGGCACCGGCCCCATCGGCGGCGGCCCGGGAACAGGCTTTGGAGGATGAGAAACAGATTCGCGACCTTCTGGAGGAATACGGCCACCGGTTCGACACGCTGGATCTGGTTGGCTATTCCCAATTGTTCAGTGCCCAGGGGACGTGGAACGGCAATTATGGCGGCAGTTACGTCCGGGCAACGGGGCCGGCCGAAGTGCTGGCCATGATGACGAGAGTGCTGGGGAATCCCCAGTACGACCCGAAGAAGGTCGCCGGCTTTCACGTGATGAGCAATTTTCTCATTCACGTCGAGGGTGACCACGCCACCGCCCGATCGCGGTGGACATTCTTCACACGCGGCGAGGGCAACGTCCTGGCCCCGGCGCTGGCAGGTCACTATGAAGACAGGCTCATTCGTGAAAAAAGCCAGTGGAAGTTCTTTGAACGCCGGGTGTTCAAGGACATTCCGACGGACGAATGATCGCGCCCATATCTCCGGGCGCCGGCGCTCACGTGTGCGCTCTCGAGGGCAGCACAATCGTTATCTCGAGACCGCCGTCGCGTCGATTGCTCGCGCGGATCGTCCCGTCGTGCGCTTCGATGCTGCGGCGGGCGATGGCGAGACCGAGTCCATACCCTTCCGTCCGCGCCGCGTCGGTCGCACGGAAGAAAGGCGAGAACAGTTCCGCTAGTTCGTGCTCCGGCACGCCGGGACCGGTATCGAGCACGCGCAGGACGTAAAGAGAATTGCGTACGTCGATGGCGGAGTGAACGCGGACTTCGGGACTCTGCGAGGCATGCTTCAACGCATTTCTGACCACATTCTCGATCGCGCCGTGAAGCATCTCCGGGCGCCCATACACCGTGCCGGGCGTCTCGCGCTCCCAGATCACCGCGCGCCCCGTCGCCTGCGCTTCGAAGTTGGCATCGTCGACGACCTCGCGCACCAGTTCCTGCATGTCCACCTCCTCTTCCGCTCCCGTCAGTTCGCCGGCTTCGAGCCGGGACAACTTGAGCAAATCGCCGACCAGCCGATCGATGCGCACGATCTCCTCCTCGATGCGTTCGAGCGCCGGTTCACCGCCGCCGTGCTTCAAGCGGATGAGGCCGACGGCAGCCTGCAACCTCGCGAGGGGCGAACGCATTTCGTGGGACACGTCGTGCAACAGGCGGCGCTGCCCATCCATCGATACCTGCAGGCGGTCGGTCATTCGATCGAAATCGCGCCCGAGGTCGGCGAGTTCGTCGTGGCGGCCGCCGATCGACGGCGCCACGCGCACCTGCAGATTGCCGCCGGCGACGGCATCGAATGCCGTGCGCAAGCTCCTCACCGGCTTGGCGACATACCATGCAAGACCCAACGCGCCGGCAATGCTCGCCAGCAAGGTCGCAACGATGGGGATCAACTGCGGCATGCCGGGCGCTCTGGTACGCGGCCTGTCGCCTGGGCCTCGGCCCAGGCTAGAACCTTCTCCAAGGCCCGCACCGTCGCGAGGGCCCGCACCATCGACGTGACCAAGACCACCTCCCGGGACGGCAGCGGCGTGCGGATCGGAGTCTGCGCCCGGCCCGGCGCCAGACATCTTGCGCCAGCCCGGTCCATAGGCCGGCACACCGGGCCCACCGCGACCCACGGAAAACAGCAGATAGCGCCGTCCATCCAGCGCCACGGCTTCACGTACCGGCGCGGGTCCGTGCGACCGTCCATGCAGTTCGCGAGCCTCGGCGACCAGGGTCGATCCCACCTCGCGACCGAGCGCGTCGCGGCCGGACTCATCGATGGCGAACACCACCGGTCCCCGCTCACCGGACCAATCCCGAAATGCCTCGGCGCCGGCGTAATGCAGTATGGCCGCGGCGTCGTCGACGCGGCTGCCGGCCCCCGGACCGTAATCGATGTCGGTGAGTGCCTGGTTGAAGCGAGGTTGCGTGAGCCAGAAGGTGCTGGCAATGGCGACGATTCCCGCGAGCTGCGCCAGCCACGTGAAAGCGAAGAATTTCCAGAACAGCCTGCCCATGGTCATTCCTTGAGGAACTGGTATCCCTGACGGTGCACCGCTTGGATCAGCGAGCGGCCGTCGGGCAAGGTGCCCAACTTGTGCCGAATGCTGCTGAGGTGCACATCGATGCTTCGATCATGGCGGGCGTGCGGTCGGCCGAGCGCCCGCACGGATAGATCGTTCTTGCTCACCGGATAGCCGACATGGCGCAACAACACTTCGAGCAGACTGAACTCGGTGCTGGTGAGTTGCAGGGATTGCCCTGCCCATTCCGCGCGCCGCTGCTCGGGCCACATGGTCAGACTGCCGGATGAGAGCGTGCCGGCGTCGGCGTCGGATCCCGCCGCGCTCTGCGTGCGCCGAAGTATCGCGCGGATTCGCGCGACCAGTTCGCGCGGCGTACATGGCTTGGCGACGTAATCGTCGGCACCGAGTTCGAGTCCCGTAATGCGATCGACATCGTCGCCGCGGGCGGTGAGCATCAGGACGGGCACCGTGCTCTGCCGACGAATCTGCCGCAGCACTTCGATGCCGTTCAGCCGCGGCATCATGACATCGAGCACGACGATCGAATAATCCCCCGACACCGCCTGGGGAACCGCCCGCGTGGCATCGCTCTCGCCGCGCACCGCGAAGCCCTCCTGGGCGAGGTAGTCGCTCACCAGAGCCAGCAGCTTCTCATCATCGTCGATCAGTAAAACGCGGGTCATGCACGCAGCCCCCGTGCCTGCGCCGCCGACCGCGGCCACCCTCGCGGAGCACGGCGCTTCAGAAGCCACGATGTTCTCTCATCGCCGGCCCTGGACTTGCGACCGCACTCACGCCGGCGCGACTCACTGGACCCCGGCGCGAGTTCCAGCGCGCCAGGGCCGGCGAATGTGGCATCAGCCGGCTTGCTTGGCGATGTTGATGATCCGCATCTGGGTGAATTCCAGCAGGCCTTCCTGTCCCATTTCCGTACCGAACCCGGACTGTTTGGCGCCGCCGAACGGAATGTCGGGCGGCAAGTCCAGGTGTTTGTTGACCCACACAGTGCCGGCGGCAATGCGCTGCGCCACCTCGAAAGCACGCTTCGAATCGGCACCCCACACCGTGCCGCCGAGGCCGTACTCCGAACTGTTGGCGCGCGCGATCGCATCGTCGAGATCGGTGTATTTCAGCACCGGCAACACCGGCCCGAATTGTTCTTCCCGAACCAGCCGCGTGTTGTCCGCAATGTCGCGGACGATGGTCGGCGCGATGAAGTAGCCGTCGCGGTCCAGCGCATTGCCGCCGGCGATGATACGGCCGTTCGTCCGCGCATCCTCGAGGAACTCCTTGACCTTCTCGAACTGCGCCTTGTTCTGCAAGGGTCCCATTTGCGTGGCAGCGTCGAGCCCGTCGCCCACCACCGCGGCCTTGGCCAGGGCGGCGAGCTCCGTGCACATCGCCTCGTAGAGCGAATCGGGTACGTACACCCGCTTGATCGCGAGACACACTTGACCGGAGTTCACCATCGCGCCCTGGAATATCTTGGTGGCGACCTCTTTCACGTCGACGTCGTCCAGCACGATGGCGGCGTCGTTGCCGCCCAACTCCAAGGTAAGTCGCTTGATGGTGCTGGCGACGCTCGCCATGACTTTCCTGCCGGTTGCCGTCGAACCGGTGAACGCCACCTTTGCGATGTCCGGATGCGTGGTGAGAAAGCCACCCAGATCGTTCTGGTCGACGATCACATTGAGCACGCCCGGCGGCAGGATGTCCGCGCACAGCTCAGCGAACAGCAGGGTGGTGAGCGGTGTGGTCGGTGCCGGCTTGGCGACCACGGTGTTGCCCGCCAGCAGCGCCGGCGCCACTTTGATCATGAGCAGCACCATCGGAAAATTCCACGGTGTAATGGCTGCCACGACGCCGAGCGGCGCGTGCTGCTGGACGATGCGTTCGCGCGCATCATCGCGCAGCACCGTCACGGGCAGATCCATGGCCGCGAACGCACGGATCATGGCAACGGCCCCGCCGATCTCGCCCGCGGCGTGCACCAACGGCTTGCCCTGCTCCTCGGTCAGCAATCTGGCAAACTCGGGAATGCGAGCCTCGAGCGCAGCGGCCACCTCGAGCAGCGCCCGCCGCCGAGTCTCTATCGGCGTCGCCGACCAGGTAACGAACGCGCGTTTCGCCGCCGCGACCGCGGCATCGAGCTGCGCCTTGTCGGCACGCGCGCAGGTGGTCAGCACCTTGCCGGTGGCGGGGTTGATGACATCCAATGTTGCGGCACCGGGCGTCAATCGACCGTCGATCAACAGGTTGAATTCGGGGCTGATACCCTGCATCAATTTTGGATTTGCGCTCATCGTCGACCTCTCTCGGATAATTGACCTACGACCCGTAACGACACGCGCCGCCTCTGCTTCATTTTGGAATTTCGACTACCGTTGCATGGAAAGGTTTCGGCGTCGGGACCGCGTTGGGCGGCGCGAACAGATCGGCGAGCTGTCCTTCCACGCTGAATATGGTGCGCGCGACGACGCTGCCGATGATGGCCCTGCCGTCGGCCGTGGACGTGAGGTTCTCCGGATAGATCTTCGTTCCCGGGATGATGAGTTCCGCCGGATGCGCTGCGCTTGAGGTAGACGCTCCGCGATGGCTCAAACCCCAGACATACGCCGCCAATGCCGACACCTGATCCGCCGACAGCTGCGCTCCGCCCAGGGGCGGCATGGGCGCGCGGTACTGCTTCGGCTGCGGCACGCCGCTGGTGATGGTCGCCGCAATCCCGGCAACGCCGCCGTCGCTCCACAGCCACTGCTGGTCGGTGAGGTCGGGCCCCAGCGGGGTACCTGAGCCGTCGGCGCCATGACAGCCCGTGCAAGACGCACCGCCCTCCTCACCGTGAAAAATGCGATTGCCCAGGGCCACCATGTCCTTGGTGGCGCCGGGAGGCACGGGCAGCACGGCGCCCGCGTCCGGGTTGGTGCCTTCGGGTGGCTTGGAGCTGTCGACGCTGATCGGCCCGGCATCGGCCGCCGTGTCGGGGCACGGCACGGTCTGCGGCGCGCCGGCCGCACCCTTGCCGTTGTAAACGATGCGGTAGATGCGGCCGCGAACATCGTCCGAGACGTACAGCGCACCGTCCGGTCCCAGCGCGAGTCCGCTCGGGCGATGGTCGGCCTTGCCGGGCGACTTGATCGCTCCCGCAAAGCCGTCGGCGAATATTTCGCACTTGCCGCCAGCCTTGTCGCCCGCGAGGGACTGGAACACCACGTTGTAGCCCTGTTGACCATACGGCGCCCGATCCCACGACCCGTGGAAGGCGACGAACAGGCCGTTGCGGTAGTGCGCCGGAAACTCCTTGCGGTCGTAGTACAACAAGGCGTTGGGCGCCCAGTGCGCGGGGAACGCGGCCACCGGACCGGTCTTGGTGGCGCATGGCCCGACCGCCTTGCCGCCGTCGCCGCCGTATTCCGGGGCGAGAACCAATTTCTGCTGGCCGGGGTCGTAGTAGCACGTCGGCCATCCGTAATCGCCGCCCTTGGCGAGCAACACCACCTCTTCCGCCGGCAGCGTCGCTTCCTGTTCGGGCGGGTACAGGTCCGGCCAATTGGCGTGCAACTGGTCGCGGCCGTGCTGAGTCACGAAAATTCGATGCCCGGCGGTGTCGACGGCGAAGCCCTCGCCGTTGCGGATGCCGGTGGCATAGCGCTGCTGGGGGGAGAACGCCTGGCCCGTCTTGGCCGCGTCGAAGCGCCAGATGCCGCCACGGGTCTCGAGTTCGATACAGGGGTCGATGCCCGGCGACTCGAGCGTGCGATTCTTGACCTGACAGGAATTGGTCGCGGTGCCGACATCGACATACAACGAGCCGCTCGCGTCGAACGCGAACGGATGCATGGGGTGGTCGCCCTCGAGCGGCAATCCGGAGACGACGGTCTGCGGCGCGCCGCTCGGCACGAGGGCGCCGGCGGGCAGTCCGTAGCGAACGATCTTGTCGTTGATTTCGGCGTACAACGACCCGTGGTACAGGCCGATGCCGGTGCCCCCCGCGCCGCCCGTCTGCAAGGTTTCGCCAAAGCGCCGGTTCACGTCCGCCTTGCCCGTGCCATGAATGTCTTGGAGCGCCACCAGGAACCCGCCCGGGGGCGGCGGTGAATTGGCGTAATAGCGTCCCGACCACGTGTTCACATACACCACGCCGGCCGGGGACACCACCAGCTGACGGGCATGGCCGATATCGTCGGCAAACACCGTGGCACAGAATCCCGCCGGCAGCGTGAGCCCGCTGTCATCGTTGGGACAATCGGCATGGGCGGACGCAGCGGCGCCCAGCAGCCCGAGCGCGAGCACACGGGCCAGACTCGAAACGGAAAAATGCATCAAAACCCCTAGTCGATAAATCACGGCCACGAGCCTGCGACCGGTAAACGCCATCCGTGATTAAACCGCGTTTTGCGTGGTTTGTAATCTACGCGTGGGGAATATGCCTCGCGCCGGATGCGACGCCTCGCCGACACGCACGGTTTTGGAGCGCGGCCATGCTCTCAGCGCCGATAGGCCGGCTCCTCGGCATCCAAGATCGCTTTGACATTGTCCAGATGATCGATGGCGAGCTGACCGTAGTCGCGCCATTGGCGTTCGGTCAAGGCCGCGATGTCGTCAGAGACGACCCGCAGCGGCTTGCCGGTCGCATAACAGGTGAGCAGCGTCTCGGCGGCACGCTCGAAGTAGTACATCTCATCGAACGCGGCGGCAACCGATGCACCGATCGCCAGCACGCCGTGATTGGCGAGCAGCAGTACCGTCTTGCCCTCGCCCATCAGGTTTGCGACACGATCGCCTTCGCTGTCGGACAGCGCCATGCCGCTGAAGTCGGCGTCGAGTGCGACGCGCCCGAAAAAGCGCATGGTGTTCATGTCGATGGGATGGAGCGTCGGATCCGCGAGGCACGCCAGCGCGGTCGCGAATTTCGAATGCAGGTGCATGACGCAGCGCGCGCGCGGCAGCCGGCGCTGCGCCGACAAGTCTCCCACGATGCGGGCAAATGCCGCGACGCCACGATCTGAGCGAGGACATGAATTTTCGTACCCCCGTCCGACCCATATAACGATCGGGCAGCTGGCAATGCTCAATCGCTATTCGACGCCGCGGCCGGAGTCGATTAGTTTTACCGGCCACCTTGCGCAGGAGTGTTTTATGGCGGAAATCGCCGAGCGAGCCAACCCTCGACTTCCCGACCGCTCGTGGCGGAGCGAATTCTTCGGCAAGGAAGACTGGTGGGCCGTGTGGATCGGGCTCGGTCTCATCGTCGCCGCGGCCCTCCTCGCCGCGAACGGCGCCAGCATCAAGTGGCTGGCCGTGGCACCCCAGAAATGGAGTCATCTGGCGGAAGTCTCCACCCAGCTGCAGCAAAATGGCGTGCGTTATGCCGCGCTGTTTGTGCTTTGGGCCGTCTTGTTCGGTCTCGGGGCGGCCGCACTCGGCATCAGACTGTCGACCTTCCTGCCGGCATTCCTGCTGGTCTACCTGGTCGCGGGCGCGCTCTACTTCCTCGGGCTCTGGGACCAAGCCGCGCACTACAATCTGGAGCCGCCGCTGGTCGCGCTGGCCCTGGGGCTGGTCATCTCCAATACCGTCGGTGCGCCGCGCTGGCTCACGCCTGCCCTGCGCGTCGAGTTCTTCATCAAGACCGGCATCGTGCTGCTGGGCGCCAGCCTGCCGCTGACACTGATCGCGTGGGCCGGACCGGTGGCCATCGTGCAGGCGGCCATCGTGTCGCTGGTCACCTTCGGCGTGATCTATTTCAGCGCCGTGCGCTTGGGATTGGATCGGCGCCTGGCGGCCACCTTAGGAACCGGCGGCGCGGTGTGCGGCGTGTCCGGCGCCATCGCCATCGGCGGCGCGGTGGGCGCCAAGAAAGAGGACGTGTCCGTCGCGATCTCCCTCGTCGTCGTGTGGGCCATCGTCATGATCTTCCTGCTGCCCCTGGCGTCGCGCGCGTTGCATCTATCCACCGGCGTGGCCGGCGCATGGATCGGCACCTCGGAATTCGCCGACGCCGCGGGCCTCGCTGCGGCACAGACCTATGGCGGCTACGCCGGCAATGTGCCCGGCATCGCGGGTCACGCCGACGCCGCGGTGGCCGCATTCACGTTGATGAAAGTGATCGGGCGCGACATATGGATCGGCGTGTGGGCTTTCGTCCTATCGCTCGTCGCCACCACCCGATGGGAGCGCACCGGGATTCAGAGCCGAGCCGGCGCCGCCGAGATCTGGCGCCGCTTCCCCAAGTTCGTGTTGGGGTTCCTGATTGCCTCGGCCCTGGTCACCCTGATCTCGCGCGGCTACGATTATGCGGCCTACAAGAAGGAATTGATTCCCGCACTGGTGGCGCCGCTCCAGGCGTTGCGCACCTGGGCGTTCACATTTGCCTTCTTGAGCATTGGCCTCACCACCCGCTTGCGCGAATTCGCCGCCGTAGGCGCCCGCCCGTTCTACGCATTCACCGCGGGCGTCGTCGTCAACGTGGCGCTGGGTTTCTTTCTATCGACGCAGATCTTCGGCGACTTCTGGAACCGTTTGGGGCAATGATGCCGGGTGCCATTGCGGCGTGCCGGGACTGCGGCCACTTCGAGAACTCGGCGCGTGCCGTCGAAGCGGCGATGCCGGGCCTGTCGACCTTGAGTTCGGCCTACGCGGCGGTGCGCTCGGAGGATGGCGTGTGCGGCCGGCACGCCCGCTATGTGGCGGCCACCAGCATCTGCGCCGCGTTCAGGGCACCGCGTAGCCGGTCTCGAGAATGCGGTCCATGAACCGTTCGCATTGCGCCAATTGGTCGAGCGTCACGAACTCGTTGGGGCGGTGCGCTTCGGCGATGTCTCCCGGCCCGCAGATCACCGTCGGTACCCCCATCTGTTGAAACAATCCCGCTTCGGTCCCGTAGGAGACCTTGCCCACGGTGGAATTGTTCGACAATTGCATCGCCCAGCGCACGATGGCATCGCTCTCCGAGGCGGCCAAGCCGACCGTCTGACTGGACCAGACCAAATCGATGCCCGACTGCGGATCCACCGCCTGCATCTCACGCGCCAGCACCTCGGCGTACGAACGAATCTCTCGAAATAGCGCATCGGGCGAGGCCTGCGGCAAGGTGCGCATATCGCAGTGAAACTCGCAGTCCTTGGGCACGACGTTGGCGGCAATGCCGCCCCGGATCAGCCCGGTCGATAGGGTCGAATACGGTACGTTGAAGCCGTAGTCGCGTTTTTCGATTTGCGCGAGACGGTCCGCCAGCTGGCGGATGTACACCACCAGCCGGGCCGCATACTCGATGGCATTGACCCCGTGGGTTACGTAGCTCGAATGCGCCTCGCGGCCATGCACCGCGCAGTGGAAGCGATTGGTGCTCTTGTGCGCGATGATGGGCTGCATCGAGGTGGGTTCGCCCACGACGCAGCCCGCAGGGCGTATGCCGTGCTCCTGCAGATCGCGTATCAATCCGCGCACGCCGAGACAGCCCACCTCCTCATCGTAGCTCAACGCATAGTGCAGGGGTGCATCGAGTCGATTGCCGTTGAGCGCCGCGACGAACTTCGGGGCCTGCGCGAGGATGATGCCGATGAAGCCCTTCATGTCGGCCGATCCACGCCCGAACAGCTTGCCGTCGATTTCGGTCGCCACGAACGGGTCCGTGTCCCAGTTCTGGCCGTCCACCGGGACCACGTCGGTATGGCCCGACAGGATCAAACCGGGTTTCGCGGACTCGCCGAGCGTCGCAAACAGATTGGCTTTCTTACCCGTGGCGTCATGCGTGAGCCGCGTTGTCGCCCCATGGCCGCGCAGGTAGTCGCGAACCCATTCGATCAAGCCCAAGTTCGAATCGCGCGATACGGTATTGAAGGCGATCAGACGCTCGATCATGGCACGCGCCGGAGCGCTCAAGGAGACGGGGTTCATGTCGACCACTCAGGCGGAAACGCTCACTCTACCTCAAATGACAAATGAGGTGCTCGCCACCCGCGCCGCGGGGCGCGCCTCGATCTTCGCGCAGCGCCGCGGGCGCGGTCCATGCGGCGGCACCGAAGCCGCGATATAGTAGCCGGATGAAACCTCTTTTCTTGTTATGCGGCTTGCTGAGCGACGAGACGATCTGGGCGGACGTGCCGAGCCGGCTCGCCGACCAGGCCGACGTTCACGTCGCCTCGTTCAATGGCTTCTCCACGCTCGGCGCCATGGCCGAACAAGTCCTCGGCGTGGCCCCGCCGAGATTTGCCGTGGCGGGGCACTCCATGGGCGGCCGAGTGGCGCTCGAAATCTGGCGGCGCGCGCCGGAGCGCATCTCCGGTCTGGCGCTCTTGAACACGGGCGTACATCCCACCCGCGAAGCCGAACACGAGAACCGCGGGGCGCTCGTGCGCCTGGCGAGGACCCAGGGCATGACGGCACTCGCCGCCAAATGGCTGCCGCCCATGATGGGCGCATCGGCCGAGCGCATCGCGGAGCTCATGCCGGCGCTGACGGCCATGGTCGAGCGCGCGACGCCGGAGAGTTTCGCGGGTCAGATTGCCGCGCTGCTGAACCGCCCCGACGCGCGGCCGCTGTTGCCCACCATCACCGTCCCCACCTTATTGCTCAGCGGCACCAACGACACCTGGTCGTCGATTTCCCAGCATGCCGACATGCAGCGGCAGGTGCCGCATTCGACGCTGGTGGAAATTGCCGGTGCCGGTCACATGGCGCCGATCGAGCGGCCGGACGCCGTCGCCCGCGCACTGCGCGGCTGGTTGGGAACGATCGCCGACGAAAAAGCCTAGGAAGCCGCGCGAATCAACGCCGGGTCGTCCGCGTCGGACGAATTGATGCGCGGACTCACCGGGTGGGCTTGCATCCATTTCGAATGGTAGGACTGCAGGGCGGAATGCGCCTGCGGGAGACTGCCCCCCAGCCATGTCTGATAGTCTTTGCGCCGCAGGATGGCGGGCATCCCGCGGTCCGGTTCGGCGACGCTCGACACGAGTTCGTTGGCGGGCACGCAGATGACCGAGCAGCTCTCGATGACATCGTCGTCCTCGCTGACCCAGCGATCCCAGACCGCCGCAACACCGAAGACCGCTCGATCGATCAACCGCACGAAGAATGGCTGGCGATACCTGTCGCGCGTGAGCTGCCAGGTATAAAAACCCGCCACGGGCAAAATGCAGCGCTGGCCGGCGCGCCACGGCGTTCCGTAGATCTTCGAGCGGTCGAGCCGGCCGTGCTCCACGGCGGCCTTCGGCGCCCCTGTGGGCTCACCCTCGAACCACGACGGAATGAAACCCCAGCGCAGCATCACGCCTTCGCTCTGGCCGTCATGCAGGCGAATTGCCGGCACGTACTGGCCCGCCGCGACGTTGAATCTCGGCGCGAATCGCCACCAGGCGGTAGCCGGCAGGAACTCGCGCTCCGCCGCGAGCTGATGGGGCAGGACATAACGCTGATACATGGTGCGAAGAATACGACCGGAACCGGCTCAACAATGTGACGAAATGCCGCTCTTCGGCAATTGGGCGCTCAAGCGACCTTGCTCTGCGCCTGCCACTCGCCCGCCGCGGCTTCCTCGCCCAATACCGCCGTGAGATCCTTGAGGAGACTCGCCAGTTCGCCGGCCATGACTGCAAAATCGATGTCGAATTGTTCGGCGGGATCGACATCGTCGCCGGCGTCGTCCTCGCTCATTTCCAGAAAATCGAGCCGCTTGACCTGAATCTTGTCGGTCAATACGAACGATACCCGGTCGTTCCACGTCAAGCCGAGCCGCGTCGGATATTTCCCGGCGGCGAGGTGCGCACGAATTTCCTTGCCGTCGAGCGGATGACGCGTGTAGCGAATGATGGCCTTGGTCTTGTCCGCGGTCTGCAGCTCCAGATCGTCGTCGATCGAAAATCGGCCCGGCACCTCGCCGCGCAACAGCCACGAGGCCATCGCGGCTTGCGGCGAACGCGCGGTTTCGACGGCGCGCGGCGCGAAACTACCCAGCGTATCGCTCAGCGTTTCGACCAGCATCTCCGCCCGCGGAATGCTCGACGCGTCGACGGCAAACCAACCCGCGGCCGGATCCAGCCATGCACGGGTCACGCGGCGCCGCGTCAAGGCGCGCGCCCGCAGTTCGTCGGCCACGCGGGCGCGCAGATCCCGCATCTGCTTGCGCCCCACGGGGAAACCTTGTTCCTGAGCCTGAACATCCGCGCGCTCTTGCGCGACCTGACGCACGATGGAGCCGGGCAACAGCTTGTCGTCGGTTCCGAGCGCGATCAGATATTGCTGATTGACGGTGTGCAGCAGCCGGCCGCCGTGCGTCACCGCAACCCAGCCGCGGCTCGACATATCGAATGGACCGCAGGGCTGCAACGTCCGGCCGGTGAGCTGCGACTCGAAATCCGCGGCGGACAACGACCAATCCGCGGGAAGTCGATGGAAAACCAGATTCTTGAAGAGCATCAGCGGCACCCCGGCACGAAAGGAGCGCGGATTATAAAGAAAAAGCGCCCCAGTCGAGCTCTAATGCTCGAACTTGAGGCGCGTTCCCGACGACAGGATGGAATCAGCGGCCTATCGTATAGGAGTACGGGATGCGAATGACTTCATCGCCCGTGGTCGCATACGGGTTGTACGTATCGACGTACACATAGCCGGTGATCGTCTCGCCCACCTTGCTGGGATCGGGAGTGATGGTCAGCGTGATGGTGCCCGCCTCGCCCGACGCGATGACGAGCGGATTGAAGGTATTGCTACCGAATGTGAGATCCGCCCAGATATCCCCGCTGTCGGCCGACACGGCGCCGTCGAAGCCCTTGGCCGTCGCGACAGCGGACATCGTCACCGGTTCCGTCGGCGCGCCGGCCGCACCGTACGGTCCGATGAGCGCGGGAACCTCGATCCACGTGCCGTAGGGAATTTCCGGTTCGGTCAGCGACGCCACGACCGTGTCGCGCCCGGTCTTCTTCGCAAAGATGTCGGGATTTCCCGTGATGCCCACATTGAAGCCATTGTCGTTGTAGGCATCCATCTGAATCGGCACCGTGGATTTCGCGGTGAAGGCAATCGACGTGGTCTCCGGCGGTACGTAGAACAATCCACACGTTCCTGGCAGCGTCGCGGCCTGGGCGCAGGGTTGCTGAGCCAAATTGATCTGGCTCATCGAGGCGGTCCGCGCATCGGCGAAGAACGCCTCGGTCACGGCGCCGGTGTTGATCACGTCGATCGTGGCCGTCACCGGCGCGCCGCTGGCCGACAGCCGGATCCTCGGGTTGTTAGGCAGGCCGTTCGCCGTGATCTGCGTGTTGTTGAAACCGATCCTGGCGGTGAACGGCAGCGTCGTCTGATTGCCGGACGACGTGAAATTCTGCAACAGGACGAAGGTCCAGCGACCCGCCTGCGGCAGCTTGTGGAAGAGCTGCAGCGCGTACTGCGGCGCGCCGAACGGGTCGAGGTTCAAATCGACGCTCAGTTGCATGCCTTGCGGATCGATCAGCAGCCCCTGCAGCAGGTAGTTGTTGTCGGAAATCGGCAGCACCAAGCTCATGCTCGTCACGTTTTGCGGCACGTCGAACTGGAACGTTTGCGTGGGCCCTGCGCCCGCTCGTCCATTGCCGCCGGTGAGCGTTCCGGAGAACGATCCGCCCGTGGGTCCCAATGGAATGAGCGTGCGCATGGTCACCGGAATCTCCGGCAGCGTATACGGGCCGTCGGTTTCGGTGAAGCGGATGCCCGCCGCCAGATCGCCGGGTTCCGACGGCGTGAAGAAGTCGGCCTTGAACGTGGCGCTGCTGCCCGGAGCAAGGGTCGCCCTCGCGGGATACACCGAGCCGACATTGACGAAATGTTCGGCGCCCCAGACCAACTGTACCGGCCCCGAGTAGCTGCCGGTACCCGAAGGCCGGGTCCAGACGATGGCGGTCCAGGAACCACCCACCGGCTTCACGATGTCGACATGACCATAGCCGCTGCCCAACCCTTGAGGAATGTTATAGGCGGCCTGGCGTCCGGAAGGATCCAATAGAGAGACGTAGACGATGGGCGTCGCGGCGCTCGTCAACGACACCTGGTAGGCGATCGCCACGTCCAGATGATCGGCGCCGGCGGGCACGGTGAATTTCTGCTCGATATAGGAACGCGCAGCGCCGTTGGGGTTGATGAACGTGCGGTCGCTGCCCGGATCGAGGTGCAGATTGAGCGTCGCGCCCGCGAATGGCGCACCGAGCGTCTGCAACGCGGCCGAGATCTGGCGGGTCGACGTCCCCGAGTTCGTGATCTTGACGGTCTTCGACTCATGGGCGTTGGGCTCGCCGACGACGCTGATGCTGCTCGTGTCGGACAGCAGCGAATCGCCGCGATTCTTTGGCCGGCCGTTGCCGTCGTCGATGGACAAGGCGAGATTGACCGCCGCCAGCGAATTGATGAGTCCCGCGCCCTGTTCGCTGGTGGGCGCGCCCAAGTCGGTGGCGGTACTCATGATGATCTGCCTGACCACCGCCGGCGATGGGTCGCGGCCGCCGTGCGTGCTGCGATAGGCCTGAATGACCAGTGCGGCCTCGCCCGCCGTCAACGGCGCCGCCTCGCTGGTGCCGCCGAAATCCTGAATGGGTGAAGGATTCGCGGGAGTTTCGTAGTCGGTGCAGTCGGTGTAGAGCGCCACGTTCGCCGAGCATAGCGCCCAGCCCAGATCCCCAGGCGCCACGACGTCCACCGTGCGCGCACCCGTCTGGGCGAAGCCGCCCGAACTCAAGGACGAGATGTTGTTGCTGAGATAGCCTTTTGCCAGCGGCTGTGCACCGTAATTGGTCTGTGCATAGGAACGGAACTGCGTGCTCGCGCCGACGGAGATCACGTACGGATCGGTCGACGGCGAGCCCAGGGTGCCCGCCGTACCCGCATCGCCGGTGCTCACCGTGACCGTGGTCCCGGCCTTCACCGCGGCGGCATTCGCGAGCGAGATCGGATCGTTGTCGTTGTCCGGATACGGATTGCCGCCGAACGATTCATTGAGGACGTCGACGTCGTCGTGCGATACCGCGTACTCGATGGCCTGCACGAACGCCGACGTCGTCGTATAGCCCAGGTTCGAGAACACCTTGATGCCCACCAGCGAGGCGCCGGGCGCCATGCCGCGGATGTGGATATTGCAGGGCGAGGGCAACGGATGAGCCGCGTTCACGAATTTGCTGATGTCGTACGTCAGCAGCCTGCCCTTCGGCAGATCCTGTGCCGCGATGGAACTCGCGTCGCCGAATGCCTCGCCGCCGGCGGTCGGTGTACCGGCCGGATCGCCGGTGAAATCCGCATAGTCGATGAACACATGCGAACCGTCGGGACGGATGAACCCGGCCACATTGGGGTCGAGGCCGTCCGCGATGAACGCGACTTTGACGCCCTTGCCGGTGACGGGCTGGCCCGTGCCGTCCAGGACGGTCTGAGCCTGCGCGGTCGACGTATCCGAGAACGCGGTGTTGGTGAGCTGCAGCGCCTCGGGTTCGAGCGTGCCGCACAAGCCGCTCGAGCTGCCTGCGCTGCTCGGGTTCGGGCTCGAAGCGCCCTTGCTGGCGGCGGTTTTCGCCCACTGCTCGCGGGGCACGGCACGAATCGTCAGGTCCGGTACCACCGCTTGCACCAGGGGATGGGCCGAGAGTTGCGCGGCTTCCTCGGCCGACACGCTGGTCGCGAAGGCGTTGATGGTGCTGAAAGAGGTCACTTTGCGGTTGCGCATCTGCTGCAAATGGGCGACCAGGGAACTCTGCGATGCGGCCAGCGCCGACGAGCGCGCTTCCATCGCCCGCCGCACGGGCGGCACCGAGGCCATCTGATCGCGCAGAATCACGATGACGTTGCTGTCGGCAGCCGATTGCGCCGGAACTTGCGTCACCGTATTGGGTATGGCGCTGCCCGCGACCGACAATGCGATGACGGTTGAAAGACAGACTCTCACGGAGAAAGCAGTAGGACTATCCATGTTATCCTTCGCGTTCGTTCTATGTTTTTCTCGCGACCGACTTCTGCGCTTCGAACGTACTTCCGACATGCCGAACTCGGACGATCGCAATGATCGGGCGTACTTGACCACAACCTTCCCTCAAATCGCAAGCTAAATTAAATCCTCGCCCGGGCGCACCCGCGCCCCGGTGGGTACTTGCCGAGGCTCAGGGTGCTTGCATGTCCTGATCGTGAGCCGCCCCGCCGGGACCCCGGCCGTAGCCGCTCGGCGCGCGCTCGAGCACTTCCGCGCGCAGGCGCGGCAGTGCGGATGGATGGTGCAGTTGCAGGAAGGCGATGAACTTCTCGCGGATTTCGCAGCGCAGATCCCAGGATTTGGACGAGTCGCTCGACGTCGCCAGTACTCGCAGTTGCATGGTCTTGTCGGTGGCATCGCTGACTTGCAGATTCCAATATCGCCGGTCCCAGAGCGGACTGCCCTCGATGATTCCTTTCAACGCTTCCCGCCCCGCCTCGACCGAAAACGAGTAGTCGACCCAGACGAACACCGATCCCATCAGGGCGGCCGAGGTACGCGTCCAATTCTGAAACGGCTTCTCTATGAAATAACTGAGCGGCAGCACCAGCCGCCGATCGTCCCAGATATGCACGACGATGTAGGTCAACGTGATTTCTTCGACCCGGCCCCACTCCCCCTCGACCACCACGACGTCGTCCTGACGCACGGGCTGCGCCAGGGCGATCTGGAAGCCCGCGAACAGGTTCGCCAATGTTTTCTGCGCCGCGATTCCGCCGATGACGCCCACGATGCCGGCGGACGCCAACAGGCTCGTGCCGACATGCCGCACTTCCTGGAACAACATCAGCACCGCCGCCACGGCGAGAACGCCGACGGTGACGTAGATCACCCGGCTGATGACGTGCAGCTGTGTATAGATCTTGCGCGCCCGCAGGTTGTCGGCGACGGTCATGTCGAATCGAGTGAGCACCGCGCTCTGTAGAATGCCCACCGCTCGACACAGCAACACCGCCACCGCGACGATCAGCAGAATGCTCATGAGCTTGGTCATGACCGTCGCATACGGCGCAGGCAAACCCAGCAAAGGCACGCCGAGGCTGACTCCGACCACCACCACCAGGACGCGCAGCGCGGAACCGGACAACGGCACTAGCAGATCGTCGATGCGGCTCGGGGTGGCTGCCGCCCAATGGACCAGACGAGCCTCGAGCACATGCGTCGCGCGCAACAAAAACCAGAACAGCGCCGCGAACGCGCCCAAATCGAAGCCGAGGTCCATCGCCCTGCGAAGCGCCGCAAGCCCCTCCTCGGGCTTGAGTCTCAGCAGGATGGGGGTTGCGGCGACGTAAAGCCCGTAGATCCAGAGCAGGATGTAGAGCGGCCTGCCGAGAGCGGAGACTATTCGATGCTGCCAATAGGCTGCCGCGCCCGGAGCGGGCGCCCGCACATGCCGGCGCAGGTACAAAGCGAGCACGGCGTTCAAGGCCACGATGATGACGACGAATACCGAAACCGCGGCCAAGTCGGTGCCGGTGACGGAACCGACCAAGGGCATTGCGAGTCGCGGGCCCGCGCTCGCCTGGATCGATCGCTCGAGGTAGGCGGTCAGCGTTGCGAGGAACGTATCCATCGTAGTCCCTTCAATGGGCGGCTCGTGCATCCATCACGGCCGCCGCTGCGCTACCCCCAGACCTCGTGCGCCGTCTCGACGATGAGCTTGAGCTTGGCGATCTGCTCATCGACCGTGAGCGAGTTGCCCTCGACCGTCGAGGAGAATCCGCACTGGGGACTTAAGCAAATCTGCTCCAAGGGCACGTACTTGGCCGCCTCGTCGATGCGGCGCTTCAGAAAATCCTTGGTTTCCATCGTGCCGCGCTTCGAGGTGACCAGACCCAGCACCACCATCTTGCCTTTCGGCACGAAGCGCAACGGCTCGAAGCCGCCGGACCGCTCATCGTCGTATTCCAGGAAGAAGCCCTCGACATTCAAGCGCCCGAACAGGGCGTCGGCCACATGGTCGTAGCCGCCGGCCGCCACCCAGGACGAGCGGAAATTACCCCGGCATAGATGCGTGCATACCGTCATCCCCGCGGGCTTCTTGGCCAGCGCCGCGTTGATGATGTCGATGTAGACCAGGTGTTGATTGTCCGCATCGCCGCCGATCTGCGTGATGTGCTCGCGCTGCGCCGGATCGTTGAGGTAGGCAAGGCTGGTGTCGTCGAGCTGCAGGTAGGTGCAGCCGAGTTTGCCCAGCTGTTCCACTTCGTCCGCGTAGGCCTTCGACAAATCGCTCCAGAATTCCTTCATGTCCGGATAGACGGATTCGTCGATCGCCGCCCGGCCGCCGCGATAATGGATCATGCTGGGACTCGGGATGGTGAGCTTCGGCGTGCCTTTGGTGACGGACTTCAGAAAGGTGAAGTCATCGCCGAAAATGCACTTCTCGAGCGAGACCTTGCCGGTAACGCGCAGCGCGGCCGGGGTGAACTCGATGTCGCCCTTCGCGTTGTGAAACTGCACTTTGAGATTGTTGTCTTGGACCTTGGTCACGCCGCCCAGCTGGTACAGGAAATCCATGTGCCAGGAACTTCGCCGCAATTCTCCATCGGTGATTCCCTCGAGTCCCACGTCCTCCTGCATCTTGACGATCGAGCGAATCGCGGTGTCCTCGACCGAGCGCAGCTCGGCCGCTGAAATTTCATTCTTCTTGAAACGTTCGCGCGCCTGCTTGAGCTCCGGCGGACGCAGCAGACTGCCGACATGATCGGCGCGAAACGGGGGACGGGTATTGTGCATGAGAGAGTTCTTCCGGTCGCGAGTACGGGGTAAAATCAAGATGATACGGCCTGCATTATACATGGCATCGATCGACGATATGCGCACGCGAAGAGTGCACGCTGATCGATCGAGCCGTCCGCGCCGTGGGTTTGTGGCGGCCTGCGCCACACCGCCGAGCGATGCCTCGGCTAGCCCGAGAGCTTTTCGCCCAAGCGCGGGAACACCCGGCGCGCATTGCCTTCGAAGATTTTATAACGATCGCCGTCGCGGAGTGGCAGCGCATCCAAGTAGCGCTTCGTGTCGTCGAAGTATTGGCCGGTTTCCGGATCGATTCCCCGGACCGCGCCCACCATTTCGGAGCCGAACAATATGTTGTCCGCCGGAATCACCTTGAGCAGCAGTTCGATGCCCGGCAGATGATAGACACACGTGTCGAAGAACACGTTCTTCAGCAGATAATCGCCGAGCAACGGACGCTTCATGTCCTGCGCGAGTCCGCGGTATCTCCCCCAATGATAGGGAACGGCGCCGCCGCCGTGCGGGATGATGAAGCGCAACGTCGGGAAATCGCGGAACAGATCGCCCGTCAGGAACTGCATGAAAGCCGTCGTGTCGGCGTTGATGTAGTGCGCACCGGTGGCGTGGAAGTTCGGGTTGCACGACGAACTGACGTGCACCATGGCCGGCACGTCGAGCTCGACCATTTTCTCGTAAAAGGGATACCAATATCGATCCGTGAGCGGCGGCGAGGTCCAATGGCCTCCCGATGGATCCGGGTTCAAATTGCAGCCGATGAAGCCCAGATCCTTGACGCAGCGTTCGAGTTCGGCGGCGCTGTTGATCGGCGGTACGGCGGGAGACTGGGGCAGCTGGCACACACCGACGAAATTCTCGGGGTAGAGGCCGCACACGCGATGGATCAGATCGTTGCACGCCTCGGTCCAGCGCCGGCTGGTCGTCTCGTTGCCGATGTGATGCGCCATAGCGGACGCGCGCGGCGAGAAGATGGTCAGATCGGTGCCGCGGGCCCGCTGCAGCTTGAGCTGGGCGTTCTCCAGACTGTCGCGGATCTGATCGTCGCTGATGGGCGTCTGCGCGCTCGACGGCAGATCGACATGCTCCTTCAATCCGGCGATCTGCGCGTCGCGAAATGTCTGCAGCGCCGCGGGTGCGGTCGTGTAATGGCCGTGACAATCGATGATCATGACTGCTCCCCCCAATACATTCGTGTCGGATTGTCCACGAGTATGCGCCTGCGCAGCGCCGCGTCGGGACAGATCTCACCGAACAGATCCACCAATTCGCCGTCGTTCGGCATGTCCTTGGTGATGTTTGGATGCGGCCAGTCGGTGCCCCACAAGATGCGGTTCGAATCCACCGCGATGAGCGCCTGGGCAAAAGGCACGGCATCGCGGAACGGGCGCTTGCCCACCGACACCCGCTCCGCACCGCACACCTTGACCCAAGCCAAGGGATTGCGGCGGAACAAATCGAGCAGCGACTGGAACGGGCGTTGCTCGAGGCCGTCCGCGGCCTTGACCCGTCCCATGTGGTCGATGATGAACGGCACGTCGATGCGCCCGAGAAGATCGTGCTGCGTCAGGATGTCCTCCGCATCGAAGTGCAGCACGACGTGCCAGCCCAGCGGCTTGATGCGCGCGACCAGACGATGGAATACGTCCAAGTCCGGCACGCCGCCCAGATGCTTGACGAAGTTGAAGCGGATGCCGCGAATTCCTCCCGCGTGCAGGCGCGCCAATTCCGCATCGTTGACCGAACCCTCGACGCAGGCGACACCGCGATAGGCGCCCTCGCTCGAGGCAATGGCATCCAAGGTCACGTCCATCTGCGTTCCATGGCAGCTGGCATGCACGATCACGGCCCGGGAAATCCCCAAGCGCGCGTGCAGCCGGCGCAGATTCTCAACCGGTGCATCGGGCGG
Organism: Gammaproteobacteria bacterium; assembly: GCA_003134045.1. Classification (GTDB taxonomy): domain Bacteria; phylum Pseudomonadota; class Gammaproteobacteria; order Steroidobacterales; family Steroidobacteraceae; genus Bog-1198. The sequence continues at coordinate 11,160 of PLAH01000037.1, read as the reverse complement.
CGTATAGCTGCGATCGGCCGAATACGGAAATCGATCGGCCGGTCCGAACACATGGCAGTGCGCGTCGCATGCACCCGGCGGCAGGACGAGCGCGGGCTCGATGGGATTCGGATCCGGAGGCAGGCAGCCCCTGAGGGGATTCTTGGCCGGCACGTTCATTGGCCGAACTCCCTGGCGTAAGCCGCCTCGTCGGCGACGTATTTCAGGCCGGCTCTGGCGAGCGTGTCGCGCATGCCGTACACGTCGAGACCGAGTTCACCGGCAGCCAGACGCTTGCGCGTGGCGGCCTCCCGGGTCTCGCGCGCAGCGGCGGCCACGGCCACGGCCGCGGCGCGCGCCTTCGGCACGACCACGACGCCGTCGTCGTCCGCCAGCACCACATCGCCCGGATGAATCAGGGCGCCGGCGCAGATGATCGGCGTGTTCACGGAGCCGAGCGTGGCCTTGACCGTGCCCTTGCCGTTCACGGCCTTGGACCACACGGGAAATCCCATGTCGCGCAATTCCGCCGTGTCGCGGCAGGCTGCGTCGATGACCAGCCCCACGCCGCCGCGCGCGCGAAACGAGGTGGCGAGCAAATCGCCGAACATGCCATCGGCATTGTCCGAGGACGTGCCGAGCACCGCGATGTCGCCGGGCCGCAGCATCTCCGCGGCCACGTGCAGCATCCAGTTGTCGCCCGGGTGCGCAAAGATGGTCACGGCGGTGCCGCATGCCTTCGCACCCGGATAAATGGGCCGCATACAAGGCGCCAGCAACCCCACCCGTCCCATGGCCTCGTGCACGGTGGCGACGCCGTACTTGGCGAGTTCCGCGACGCTGGCCGGGTCGGCGCGCGTGATCTCTCTTACCGCAATTCCTGACTGGCCGATCATAGGTTTACCCCTTGAATATGCAGCGTTGGCGTTTAGCAATCGGGGGATTATCACGTATACTATCGGGGAATGAGTAATATATCTGTTATAGCGATTCAGCATAACGCAACACGCGTCCCATGGACCTGAAGCAACTCGAATACTTCCGTCACGTCGCGGAACTCGGTAGCTTCACCCGTGCCGCGTCGTTCTTGTCGGTGGTTCAACCCGCGTTGAGCCGCCAGGTCCGTCAACTCGAAGTCGAACTCGGTCAAAACCTGTTCGAGCGCAATGGCCGCGGCGTCGTGCTGACCGATGCCGGTTCGCGTCTGCTGGAGCATACGCGCGGCATCCTGACGCAGATCGGCCGCGCGCGCCAGGAACTCGAGGACCAGCGCAACGGCGACTCGGGCCACTTCGCGCTCGGCCTGCCGCCGAGTCTGGGCAGCAGCGTCACGGTGCCGTTGGTCAAAGCCTTTGCCCAGTCGCTTCCGAATGCCCGGCTCGCCACCGTCGAGGGGCTCTCGACCTACATCCTCGAATGGTTGAACGTCGGGCGCGTCGACTGCGCGCTGGTCTACAACGCCACCGCCTCGGCGGCGGTGGATCTGCAGCCGCTGCTCGAGGATCAGCTCTTCCTGATCGCGCCGCTCAAACCCAAGTCGAACCGCAGGCCCGTATCGCTCGCGGAACTCGCGGAACATGCCCTCATCATGCCGAGCCGCCCGCACGCCATGCGGATGGCGGTGGAGAACGCGCTGGCGAGCGTCGATCGCAAGATCCGCATCGCTCATGAAATCGAGAGCATTCCGGCGGTCATCGATCTGGTGCGTCAGGGCCACGGCTTCGGCGTGCTGCCGCTCAATGCCGTCAAATCCACCCAGTGGGTCGACGCGGTGTTGGTCAAGCCGATCGGCAGCCCGGTTCTCAAGATATCGCTGTCGATCGCCACGTCCGCGCAGCGTCCGCGAAGTCCGCTGGTGCGCAAGGCGATCGCCGTGATCCGCGACATCGTGCGCCAGGAAATTCATTCCAGCGAGCCTACCTACGCCGTGTCGAGCGGCACGGAGATCACATGACTCAGACCCACGACTACGACAGCATTCCCGGGACTTACGTATACGACGCCGCACGCGGCCGCATCGGGTATGCGCTCAACATGTTTTGCATGTCGCTCAACAAAGCCGAGAACCGCGCGCGGTTCAAGCAGAACGAAGCCGCGTACCTCGACCAGTATCCGCTCACCGCCGAACAGCGCCGCACCGTGCTGCAACGGGATTGGCTCGGCATGCTCAAGGTCGGCGGCAACATCTACTACACCATCAAGATCGCGTTCTGCGATGGACTGACGTTTCAGGATGTCGCCGGCATGATGTCCGGCGTATCCAAGGAAACCTATGCGCAGATGATGCTGGCCGGCGGCCGCAGTCCCGATGGCAATCGATTCAAGGATGCGGCCAAAGCCGCGGAGTAGCAGTCATGGCAAAAATCGTGGCGGGTATCGCGTGTTCGCACGTACCGGCAATCGGGGTCGCAATGGACAAGGGCCAGACCGGCACGCCGTATTGGGAGCCGCTGTTCCGGGGCTATGGTCCCGCTCGCGAGTGGCTGGCGAAGCTCAAGCCGGACTTGGCCATCGTCGTATACAACGATCATGCGTCCGCCTTCTCGTTGGAAATCATTCCGACGTTCCTGATCGGCGTGGCCGAGCGGTTCCCGATCGCGGATGAAGGTTTCGGGCCCCGCCCCGTACCCGCGGTGCAAGGCCATCCGGAACTCGCCTGGCACCTGGCCGAATCGTTGATACTCGACGAGTTCGACATGACCATCGCGAANNTGGCCGTTCAAGGTGATCCCGCTCTGCGTCAACGTGGTTCAGTATCCGCCGCCCACCGGCGCGCGATGCTTCAAGCTCGGTCAGGCCATTCGCAAAGCGGTCGACAAATACCCTGAGGATCTGCGCATCGTGATCTACGGCACCGGCGGCATGTCGCATCAGCTGCAGGGCGAGCGCGCGGGCCTCATCAACCGCCAGTTCGACACCGCGTTTCTCGACAATTTGACGAAGGATCCGCTGTCCCTCACCCGCCTGTCGCATACCGAATACATGCGCGAAGCCGGTTCCGAGGGCGTGGAAATGGTCATGTGGCATGTCATGCGCGGTGCCCTCGACCTGGACGCCGCGGAAGTCTATCGGCACTACCACGTGCCGGCGTCGAATACCGCGGCGGCATTGATGATTCTGGAAAACAGGAGCGCAGCATGAAGGTTTGTCTCGTCGGCCATGGTGCATTCGGCATCAAGCATCTGGAAGCCATGGCCAACATTCCCGATATCGAAGTGGTTTCGCTCGCCGGATCGAACATTCAGTCGGCCCGGGAAGTCGCGGAACAATGGAAGATTCCGCATTTCACGGCGGATCTCGCCGAAAGCCTGGCGCAGCCCGGCCTCGATGCGGTGATTCTCACCACGCCCACGCAGATGCACGCGGCCCAAGGCGAACAGTGCATGCGCGCCGGCAAGCACGTGATGATCGAAATACCCATGGCGGACTCGGTTGCCGACTCGGAGCGGCTGGTCAGGGTGCAGAAGGAAACCGGCCTCATCGCCATGGCGGGACATACCCGCCGCTTCAACCCGAGCCACCAATGGATTCACAAGCGCGTGCAAGCCGGTCAATTGAAGATCCTGCAGATGGACGTGCAGACCTATTTCTTCCGGCGTACCAATACCAACGCCCTCGGCAAACCGCGCAGCTGGACCGACCACCTGCTGTGGCACCATGCGTGCCATACGGTGGATCTGTTCGGTTATCAAACCGGCGAGAAGATTTCCAAGAGCTTCGCGCTGCAGGGACCCAAGCACCCGACCCTCGGCATCGCGATGGACATGAGCATCGGCCTGAAGGTGCCCTCCGGCGCCATCTGCACGCTGTCGCTGTCCTTCAACAATGACGGGCCGCTGGGTACCTTCTTCAGGTACATCTGCGACAACGGAACCTATATCGCGCGCTACGACGACCTGCTGGACGGCAAGAACAATCCCATCGACGTGTCGAAGGTCGACGTCTCGATGAACGGCATCGAACTTCAGGATCGTGAATTCTTCGCGGCGATCCGCGAGGGCCGCGAGCCGAATGCGAGCGTCGCGCAGTGTCTGCCGGCGATGCAGGTGCTCGGCGGTTTGGAGCGTCAGCTACAAGAGTAGCCGCGTAGCCGCATCGGTCACAGCGGACTTTCGAAAGGAAGTCCGACGCAGTTCTCCGCGACGCGCAACAGGCCGGCAGGTCCCGCGCCGATTGTCGCCACCTGGGTACGAGCCGGGGATCGAGTGAGGTTCATGGGCGTGAGCATACGTCTAGTGCACGACGCTCACATCCCGTACCAGCATGACTTCGCAGGCTCCGGCGCCGGTATCGGTGCGCACCAACGAGGTGTGGATCCAGGCGCCGTCGTCGCGTACGGCATCCACCAGTTCGCCCTCGAGCGCGACCACCTGGCCGCGGCGCAACCGCGACAATTGTTTCCCGACCAGGGCGTCGGCGGGAATGACATGGGTGTTGGCGCTGTGCGAAATGATGGCATCTTTCGCCAAGGCGCCGCTATGTGCGCGCCAGAAGTAGAAGCGGTCGGATTGCGAGATGTCGATGGCCGCAAGGACGCCGTTGTCGGACATCGGCCCCCAACCGAGCGCGAGATCTTCCGGTATCAGACCGGCAAGAGAATCGAAACGATAGCGTTGAAGGCCAAGAATCCGCGCAGTAACGCGGTAACTTGCACGAGGCGTCAGGGTCCAGCGCCCGCGCTTTTGCGGCGGCTCCGCCGGCGCATCGGCCTGCAGCGGCTCGGCGGCGGCGAGTATGCCATCGGGCGCGTTCACCGGCCTGTCGAGGAACCAGTTCCAAGCGCCCCATGCGATATAGCCCAGAACCAATGCCTTGAGTAAGGGATGACGCCACACCCGGCCATTCTGGCCGAAACGGACTCAAGCGTCCGTGACGCGGGTCTGCCCGAGTGCGCGACGCACCCGGGCTCGGACGATCAACGTCTCAGGCGCCGGGTTTTTGCGCCCACACCTTGCACCAGCCGCCGGCCGGTACGCTGTGACCCGCGAAGATGTTGCATCCGGCGCTCGCATCGCCGGCCTTGCCCAGGTACTGGGCACAGGTGCTGCACTTCTGGGTCGCCTTGTACGTGGGATTGGCGCCGGCGTCGACCTTGGTCGCATCGGTCACGAAACCCAACGCCTTAGCGGTGGGATCGGCGGGGTCCAACGGCGGCAGGCCCGCGGCACTGGCTGTTTCCGCGAACAATCCAAATGCCGGGATCATGGCGCCGGCAACGAGGCCGCCTTTGACGATCGCGCGACGTGAAATTTTGTTTTGCATCATAAATCCTATTGGTGACTCGCACACATTTTCCGGCTTTCCGCAAGCCGGCGTTCACTAGCAATTCTAGTCATTGGCATGGCGCCAGGGTACAGCATCGAGTTCGCGGCGGGGCCTGATGCTGCAAACGAGAATCACTACGATTGAGAGGTCGCCGCCGCCGGCCGCTCACCGCGTTCGCCGGCGCTCTTGACCTCGTGCGCGGGCATCGACAGAAGGCGCGCGGTATTGACCAGCGCCATGTGGGTCAGGGCCTGCGGAAAATTTCCCAGCATGCGTTTCGTGCGGGGGTCATATTCCTCGGCCAGCAAACCCACGTCGTTGCGCAGCGCCAGCAGCCGCTCGAACAAGGCCTCGGCCTCCTGGCGCCGCCCGGTCAACGCGTAGCTGTCGGCCAACCAGAACGAACACGGCAGGAAAGTGCCTTCGCCGGCCGGCAGAGCGTCGACTCCGGTTTCCGTCGCGTAGCGCAGGACCAAGCCCTCGACCACCAACTCGCGTTCGATCGCCGCGATGGTACCGAGCACCCGCGGATCGTCCAGCGGCAAGAATCCAACTTGCGGTATCAACAGCAGGCTCGCGTCGAGATGCGGCGATTCGTACGATTGCACGAACGCGTTGCTCGCGAAGTCGAAACCCTTCGCGCACACTTCGGCATGGATCGCGCTTCGAATCGCGCGCCAGCGTTCGAGCGGCGCTTCCAGGCCGTCCCTCTCGGCGTCCTTGATGCCGCGGTCGAACGCGACCCATGCCATCACTTTCGAATGCGTGAAATGGCGCCGCGGACCGCGCACCTCCCAGATCCCATCGTCGGGCTCGGTCCATTTGTCCTCGAGAAATTTCAGCAGGGCCAGTTGGACATTCCACGCCGCGGGTTCCGGATCCAGTCCGCTCATACGGGCCAGATGCAGTGTGTCCATGACCTCGCCATAGACGTCGAGTTGAAACTGCCTCGACGCCGCGTTCCCCACCCGCACCGGCGCCGCGCCTTGATACCCGGGCAACCACGCCAATTCCGCTTCGTCCAGTCGGCGCACCCCGGTCACGCCGTACAGTATTTGCAAGTCGTTGGGCGACCCCGCCACGGCGCGCAGCAGCCACTCGCGCCAGTCGGTGGCTTCTTCGATGTAGCCGGTGAGCAGCAGCGCGTTCAGCGTGAAGGTGGCATCGCGCAGCCAGCAATAACGGTAGTCCCAATTGCGCACGCCGCCGGGCTGCTCCGGCAGCGACGTGGTGGCGGCCGCCACCGTGCCGCCCGAGGGCTTGTAGGTCAGCCCTTTGAGTGTAATGAGCGATCGCATGACCGCCGCTTGCCAGCGGCCTCGATAGGAGCACCGCCTCGACCATCGATGCCATAGTCCGGCGGTTTTGTTCAACTCCTCGTAAGCGTCGACCGCCGCGCGCGTCGCATGGTGCGATGGCCGGTAATTGAGTACGAAGGACTCCCGTTGTCCTGCCTCGACGCCGAACTGCGCCACGGTTTTCATGTTCTCGCCCGCGAGCTCTACCGACGCGGCGAGTTCCAAGGTATCCGGGCCCGCCGTCATCAACAGCACCTCGTTGCAGCGCCGCACCCACGGGACGATGGAGCCGTAGTCGAAGCGCACCACCAGTTCCATGCGCAGCGCGACGCGGCCGCTCACGCCTTCGACGATGCGCACGACGTCCCAGCGTTCATCCGAGAGCGGCATATAGTCGATCAGCCGCACGCTGCCCTGGTCGGTGTCGATGTCGGTCTCGAGGATGAGGCTGTCGTTGCGATAGCGGCGGCTGACGCGCAGCACCGGCCTCGTAGGCGCGATCAACCACCGCCCATGCTCAGGCCCCCCCAGGAGCGCGGCGAAGCAGGCCGCCGAATCGAAGCGCGGAAAGCACAGCCAGTCGATGGAGCCGTTCTTGCCAACCAGGGCGGCGGTGTGACAATCGCCGATCATGGCGTAGTCCTCTATCGGCAGGGGCATCGATTCTCCTCACGGGAAAGCTGCGTTCAGACATGTGCCTGGGATGGAGTTTAACGGCAAGCCGATGACCCTAGCGGCTGGCGGGACGGGCGCCAAGCCTCCGCGCACGCGACCCACCGTAGGTATAGGCTGACGAAATTCTCCCGCTAATCGCCGCCTGCTCAGATGCTGCAAATGTCTCCAAAGCGGCTAAGCGGCCGCCGCGAAACTCGAGTCGCACTCGCGCTCCGCGTGACACCCGCGCGAGTTCACGCTACCGTCTATCCATGCCTTCCGACAACCCAGCGCACCGCTCCCTCGTGAAAATACGCTCCGTGGTGCCGGACGATGCCTTCACCGCCGCGATCCTTGGCTCCGAACGCGTCGGCAACGGCGTCGTCATCAATTCCGACGGCTTGATCCTGACCATCGGCTACCTCATCGCCGAGGCCACCGATGTATGGCTGACGGCGAATTCCGGCCCCGAAGTCGCGGGTCACGCACTCGCGTACGATCAGGTGACCGGATTCGGCCTGGTGCTCCCCCTCGAAAAGCCGGACGTGATGCCGCTGGCGCTGGGATCGTCCGCTGCGCTGCACGTTGGCGATCGGGCGCTGGTGTTGAGCTACCCGGAATTTGGCAAACAACAGCCGGTGGAAGTGCTGGCGTGCCGCGAATTCGCCGGCGCCTGGGAGTATTTGCTCGACGGCGCGATCTTCACCGCGCCTGCGCACCCGCATTGGTCCGGCGCGGCGCTGGTCGACGATCGCGGTTCGCTGGTGGGCTTGGGTTCCTTGCTGGTGCGGGAAACCGTCGACGGCGAGGAAACGAACGCCAACATGTTCGTGCCCATCGATTTGTTGAAACCCATATTGAACGACCTGTTGATGCGCGGCCATGCGGATCGCGAGTCGCGCCCTTGGCTCGGCGTCTATGCGGTCGAAGTGACGGGCAAAGTCTATGTGACCGGCGTTGCCGACGGCAGTCCGGCGCAACTGGCCGACCTGCGCGAAGGCGATCTCATCAGTCACGTGGGCCTGTTCGAGATCGGGACCTTGCCCGAGTTCTATCGCCGCCTATGGTCGCTGGGACCCGCGGGAACCCATGTACCGCTGGTCATCGTTCGCGGCGGCACCCGCCTCACCCTCAACGTGCGTTCGGTGGATCGCAACGACCTGCTGAAACGACCGCAAGCGAACTGATCCGCTCGCGCCCGGGCGCCCCATCGCGGCACGGGGATTTTGACCGGTTCGAACACCGGTGGCCCGGCCGCGTGCCCTTCGGAGCCCTGCCCCGCTCAAACAGGGTCGCGCGAGCGCAGCAGCTCCCGGCCTTGGGTCAGCACGAATTGCTTGAAGGCGCTGGCCGTGGGAGACAATCGCTTCTTCGCCAGGTGCGCGACGTGCCATTGCCTGACCACCGGCGTACCGCGGACATCGAGAACCACCAGCCGCTGGGTCTGCAGTTCCAGTTCGATGGTGTGCCGCGAAATGAAGCTCACCCCCATGCCGGCCATTACCGCTTGCTTGATGGTTTCATTGCTCGCCATCTCCATGCCCACATTGCACCGCAAACCCAGCTGTTCGAAGAACTGCTCCATGGCCAGGCGCGTGCCCGAGCCCGGCTCCCGGACGATGAAATTCTCCTTCGCGATGGTCTCCACCAAGATGTCGCGTCGGGCAGCGAGCGGGTGCTCGCGCGACGCGATGACGACATGAGGATTCTGGGCAAACGGCTCAGCCACCGTATCCAGGGATTGCGGCGAGCGGCCCATGATGGCCAGGTCGACTTCATTGGCGACCAATTGTTCGATCACCGAAATGCGGTTGTTCACGGCCAGACGGATCTCGAGTTCGGGGAAGTCCCGCCCGAACTGCGCCAGCAGCTGCGGCACGAAGTATTTCGCCGTGCTCACCACGGCCAGGTTGATCCGGCCGCGCCGCAAGCCCTTCAACCCATCGAGAGTGTCCTCGGCGTCCTTGAGCGCGCGCAGAATTTCCCGGGCGCGACCGAGCAACTCCTGACCCGCCTCGGTGACGTACAGCTTGCGGCCGATCCGCTCGAACAGCGGCAGTCCCGCGCTGATCTCCAGCTCCTTGATGTGCATCGAGACGCCCGGTTGGGTGAGATGCAGTGCCTCGGCTGCCTTGGAGAAAGAACGGTTCGACGCCGCCGCTTCGAAGACCCGGAGTTGACGTAGTGAAACGTGTTGAATCGACATGGTTAACTCCGCTTCATATATAAGTAAAATCTTATGAAATACGCCAGAAGTTTTGATTATCCCTTATGTCAGTGCAGTTATACAGTTCGGCGGGAATCGTCGATGAAACATTCAAACTCAAGGAGCCGCTCGATGGGGAGTCAAGCCGAACGCTACAAGTCAGGGGTCATGCCCTACGCTCAGATGGGCTATTGGGACGCCGACTACGTCCCCAAGGACACCGACGTCATCGCCCTCTTCCGTATTTCGCCACAGGACGGCGTCGACCCGATCGAAGCGGCGGCAGCCGTCGCCGGCGAATCCTCGACGGCCACCTGGACCGTCGTCTGGACCGACCGGCTGACTGCCTGCGAAGCCTACCGCGCCAAGGCGTACCGAGTGGACCCTGTCCCCGGTGCCCCTGGACAATACTTTAGTTATATTGCCTACGATCTTGATTTATTTGAAGACGGATCCATTGCCAATCTCACAGCCTCCATCATCGGCAACGTCTTCGGCTTCAAGCCTCTGAAAGCCTTGCGCCTGGAGGACATGCGCATCCCGGTCGCCTACCTCAAGACCTTCCAGGGACCGCCCACCGGCATCGTGGTCGAACGCGAGCGGCTCGACAAATTCGGCCGACCATTGCTCGGCGCCACCACCAAACCCAAGCTCGGACTCTCTTCCAAGAACTACGGCCGTGTGGTGTACGAGGCGCTCAAAGGCGGGCTCGATTTCGTCAAGGACGACGAGAACATCAATTCCCAGGCTTTCATGCACTGGCGCGATCGCTTCCTGTACTGCATGGAAGCGGTGAACAAGGCGGCCGCGGCCACCGGCGAGGTCAAAGGTCATTACCTGAATGTGACCGCGGCGACCATGGAGGACATGTACGAGCGCGCCGAATTCGCCAAGGAGTTAGGCTCCGCCATCGTGATGATCGATCTGGTGATCGGCTACACCGCCATTCAATCCATGGGCAAGTGGGCGCGGCGCAACGACATGATCCTGCATCTGCATCGCGCCGGTCACGGCACGTACACCCGGCAGAAGACCCATGGCGTGTCGTTTCGCGTCATCGCGAAGTGGATGCGCATGGCCGGCGTCGACCATATCCACGCCGGTACCATCGTGGGAAAACTGGAGGGGGATCCCAATGTTATCAAAGGGATATATTCTATATGTCGAGATACCTACACCAAGCAGAACCTCGAGCAGGGCGTGTTTTTCGACCAGGATTGGGCGGGCTTACGCAAATTGATGCCCGTGGCTTCGGGCGGCATTCATGCGGGCCAGATGCATCAGCTCCTCACGTATCTGGGTGAAGATGTGGTTCTGCAGTTCGGCGGCGGCACCATCGGGCATCCCCAAGGTATCCAGGCCGGTGCGACCGCGAACCGGGTGGCGCTNNTGGTCAAGGCACGCAACGAGGGTAAGGACATTTGGAACGAGGGTCCGCAGATACTCGCCGAGGCAGCCAAATGGTGCTCGCCCCTGCGCGCCGCGCTCGATACCTGGAAGGACGTGACGTTCAATTATACGTCGACCGACACCGCCGATTTCGTTCCCACCGCGACCGCGTCGTAGAGGCCACCATGAAAATCACCCAAGGCACATTCTCCTTCCTTCCCGACCTGACCGACGCCGAAATCGGCGCGCAGATCGATTACGCCCTGGCGCACGGCTGGGCCATCGGGGTCGAGTACACGGACGATCCGCACCCGCGGAATTTCTATTGGGAGCTGTGGGGGAATCCCATGTTCGATCTGAAGGACGCCG
>PLAH01000011.1 GCA_003134045.1 Gammaproteobacteria bacterium | reverse complement strand
CGCCCTTGAACACGGTGGCGATTACGTCGCGGCGGCTATCGCCGTTTGAACTGGAAAGCACCCGAAGATACGCAAACAGGCCGGGGCCTTTCTTTCCATTCTCACGCACAGCTTCCTCGGCATTGATGAACGAAAGCAGTTCATCGCCCGTGATCCCCTGCGGATCGGCGGCCCAATCGCGCCAGCGATACGGGGCTTCGATGGCGGCCTTGAACTTCTTCCCGGATAGCGCGGTTTCGTCCTCCCGCTGCTGCTCAAGGTCGTCGAGGAATTTGAGGAACATTATCCAGGTGAGGAGCGGCAGACGGTCGAGGTCGCCGTTCAGACCCTTGTCTTTGCGCATGATGTCACGCGCGGATTTCAGGAGGCTCCCGAGCATTTGGGGGGTCGTCATCTGTGCGGCGTCTGCGCCGTTCGTCTTTTTAGTTCGTGCCATAGAGCAATCCCTGCAGGTCGTTTACGGCCCGGCGAAGCTTGTCAGGGCCGCCGAACAACTTGATGATTTCGGCGGGCTGGCCGTGAGTTGAGATGGGCGGAACTTTCAGCACGTCCGGCAGGACAAACTGCGCGTCACCATGTTCCGCATACTTTTCCAAAAGCTCGTCCAGCACCTGACGCGCTTCGGGCGAGAATTGCTCGAAATAATCCTTGCGCTCAGACTTGAGGCGCTGCGCCCGCTCGCGCCGAGTGCGAAGCGGCGCATTGAAGGCCAGATGGCACAGTAGGTCGAAGGGGTCGGCATCGGTCTGGCCCGTGTGTTCGGCCAGCACATCAAAGTCGATGCCACGCTCGGCAAGCGCGGCGATAATCTCGCTTCGCTGGTCTGCATTCGCCCAACGCTTGCGAAGATCGGCGGAGGTCGGCGCAATCGAACGAACGCTTTCGGCGGCGTAGTCGGCGTATTTGACGACGCGAAGCTGTTTCCCGTTCGGATCAAGCTCGTGGACCAGATGGGCTACGACCTCGACCTGGCCCCCGTCGAAATAGAATTTGCGTGGCTCGCCGGTTGGCGGTTCGATCACGCCGGGTTCGCCTTCTTCCGGGGTGGCAGGCTCCGGTTCCTGCCCATCGGGGATCGTCTCCGTCGTCGAGATAGTTTCCCCGGCGTCGTTCACTTCTTCTTCCGTGATTCGGGCCGGATCGCCGTCGAAGTCCGGGTCGGCAAACATTTGGGTTGCCGCGCCGGTGTAATCGAGAATGTTGAACCACAGCTTGCCGTAATCATCGCGCAGACGTGTCCCGCGCCCGATTATCTGCTTGAACTCGCTCATCGAGCCTACGACGCGCGCGAGAACGACATTCTTGCAGGTTGGCGCATCAACGCCGGTCGTCAGAAGCTGGGATGAAGTGAGGATAACCGGCGTTTTGGTTTCGAGATCTTGGAACTTGGATAGGTGACCGCGGCCGATTGTGCCCTCGTCGGCGGTTACGCGCGCCACATAGTCGGGATATTGCGCCACAAGGTCGGCGTTGAGGTTGACCAGTGCCTGCCGCATTTCCGAGGCGTGTTCCTGATCGACGCAGAACACGATGGTTTTTGCGAAACGGTCGGACTTCTTAAGGAAGTCGGTCAGGTGTCGGGCGATGGCCTGCGTCCGGGCGCGCAAGGCGATGGCCCGCTCAAAATCCTTGGTCTGGTATTCATCATCGGGGATCGTGCGGCCAAAGCGATCTACCTCATCTTTGCTGGGCCGCCATCCGGCGGCATCCCATTGGGTAATGACGCGATGAACGCGGTAGGGCGCAAGAAATCCGTCGTCGATTCCTTGGCGCAGACTGTATTCGTAGATCGGGTTGCCGAAATAAACGTAAGTGTCTCGGTTATCTTCACGCAGCGGTGTCGCCGTCATGCCAAGCTGGTAGGCAGGCTTGAAATGCTCAAGGATGACGCGCCATGAACTATCATCTCGCGCGCTTCCCCGGTGACATTCATCGACGACAATGAGGTCGAAAAAATCCGGCGGATAGTCACGAAACAGCCCTGCGCGACGCTCGTCTTCGGCAAGCGCCTGGTAGATGGCGAAATACATTTCTCGGCTTTTGACTATCTCGCCGGATTCGATCTTGTGGCGCGCATCCCCAAAGGGGGTGAAAGTCTTGTCCTTCGGGTCGTCAATGAGAATGTTGCGATCCGCGAGGAACAAGATGCGCGGCTTGCGATGCTCCCCGGTTCTGTTCCAGCGGCTCGACCAGAGCTTCCAACAAATCTGGAAGGCCACGATGGTTTTGCCCGTTCCCGTTGCCATTGTGAGAAGCAGCCGCTTCTTTCCGGCAAGGATGGATTCGACCGTCCGGTTAATGGCAACCTGTTGGTAGTATCTGGGGGGCTTGCCGCCCACCGTGCTGTAAGGGGCGATCAGGTGATTCACCTGATCGGTTTTATTAATGCCGCTACCTGCCTGGTAGCGCCGCCAGAGTTCTTCGGGCCTGGGGAAATCAGCGACGCGCTCTTCCGTGCCCATGAAATAGTCAATCTCGATAATATCGATGCCGTTTGTGGCGTAGGCGTACTTGAGGCCCAGCATTTCAGCGTAGGTGCGTGCCTGCTGCACGCCATCAGTCACAGATTTATAGCTGGCTTTAGCCTCGACCACCGCAAGCGGAAAGTCCCGCGTGTGGCGCAGAAGATAGTCCACCCGTTTGGGCGGCTTGCGGATAAAGCCTTTGCCGACGGGAATGACGCGGCCATCCGTGATGGTGCGCTGCTCGGCGATCGAATGTGGTTCGGTATCCCAACCCGCAGAGTGCAGCTTTGGCACGACGAATTTTCGGCAAGTATCGGCTTCGTTTGTCATGCTCTCCCGCTGCCTTTCTTTTTGCGTGCGTAACCACCCATTATGCATGTATAACTGATTGATTCCATAACTATTTTTCCTCGGCAACGGCTGCGCTGTCGCTAATAGGTTGCCTAAAGTACCAAACTTTGGTACAACAATTGGAGGAGGGTTTATGGCAGGCAAGAACACATCTTTCAGCATCGGCGAGCATTTTATGGGTTTCGTCGATGACCAGGTGCAGGAAGGGCGCTACAGCAACGCCAGCGATGTGATTCGTGCAGCCCTGCGGTTGCTTGAGGAACGGGAGACCAAGCTGGCCGCGCTTCGCGCCGCGCTCATCGAGGGCGAGGAGAGCGGCCAATCGACGCCATTTGATTTCGAGGCATTCATTGCGCACAAACGGAACGCAACGCCCAAGCCCGCATGAAGGGCCGCTTTGTCCTCTCACCGCGCGCCGAAGCCGACCTTGAAGAAATCTGGGATTACACCGCGGAACGCTGGGGGCTTGACCAAGCCGAAACCTACGCCCGCCAACTCTGGGCGGACATCACGACGGTAGCCGCACGCCCCTTGATCGGACGCCCCTGCCCTGACGTGCGAGTTGGCTATTACAAATATCCGTCCGGCTCACATATTCTTTTCTACCGCCTCATTCCAAACGGGATTGACGTTGTGCGCATCCTTCACGAGCGCATGGATCACGAACGGCAACTGCCTTGAACCTCAAAGTGGACTGGCTGGCATGACAACTCTCGACGAACTGCGGAAAGCGCTGGATGCCCCTGATGGGTTTGATCGATGCGCGCATCGTCAAAGAACCGAGAAGGTGCGAAAAATACATGCCAACACGGTCCGCTATTGCGAGTTGATTGACGGAAGCACATGCCTCACTCATGCGCTCGGAATTTATAGCAGCAATATCTATCGAGCGATCGCAGGCCCAACGTTTGGCTATGACATCTTTGCCGGAAAGCAATTTGTGGAATGGCTGCTGCGAGGGCACTTGAAGGACCTGGCACAGTCCGCGCCCGACTGCCTCGTGCTGTATTTTAATGGCAATGTCTGGAAGCATGCTGGCATCGCGTTAGCCAACGGTCGGGTCGTGTCGCAATGGGGTACTTTTCCCCTTTACGAGCACGAGACCTTCGAGGTACCTGCACGATATGGAGATAAGGTTCGCCACTTCCTGAAGCCCAGTCCAAAAGACGCCCTGGCACTGTTTGTGGATTTCGCGAAGTCTCTTGGGATTCGTGATGAAGACATTGCGGCGGCTGTTTCCCAACCCCAGACACGGTAACGAATTCAACACCCCTTGCGGTGTTTGACCAAGCTGGCGTTCGGGCATCGCGCCATTGTGACGCCGCCCCCTTCCCTTCGAGGAATCAGCTTGAAATGGCAGTTTTACGCGCTGCGTCAACAGGCGTCACCACTGCATGTTTCCCGTTGAACATTCGAAAAAAATCCTCTATGTCTGGCTAAGACGAAAAGCCGAAATCGGTTTTTCGTGCTTTACCGAAAGCCAGAAAAGATGAAAACCATCGTCATTGCGAACCAAAAAGGCGGCTCCGGCAAGTCTACTGCCACCGTTCATCTCGCTGTTGCGGCCGAGCAGGCAGGCGACGGGCCGGTCATTATCTCCGATACCGACCCGCAAGGGAGCACCGTTGACTGGTTTAACCAGCGAAAACGTGCAGGCCTCGAAACCCCACGATATTCCGCTCTGGCCTTGTCCGAGCTTAAGACGCGCATCGGAGCCCTCTCAGCAGCGGGGGCATCGTATCTGTTTATCGACACCGCCCCTTCCGTCGGTGCCGTGAACGCTGAGCTATTTGCGATGGCTGACCTGATCCTGATTCCCTTGAATCCGACTCCCACGGATTTGCGTGCGTTGGTAAAAGGGCTTCCCGTTATCAAGCAATCGGGGAAACCTTTCAGTTTTGTGCTGGCGCGTGTTCGCGCCAATCTCCGGAACAACGAAGGAACCGCAGCAGCGCTTGAAGCACTGGGGCTAGTGCTGCCCACCCGCATGCACGAACGTGTGATCTACGCGGAAAGCTTTGCTCACGGCAAGACGGCCTTCGAGGTAGACCCCAAAGGTGTTGCTGCCCACGAGCTCAGCCGCCTCTGGGAGAACACGAAAGCACGAATCACCGAAAGCCAGAAAACACGAAAGCCAGAAAGACAGCATGAGCAAGCGACCGCCAATTGACCTGAGCGCATTGACCTCCCTGACGGCAAACGAGGCCATATCCATGCCCGAAGCTGTGCAGCGCTCTTCGTCGTTTGATACCCCAGACAAAAAGGCTTCTTCGAAGAAGGAGCGGCCTATTTCGATTCCCGGCGACTATTCAGATTCAATCAACTTCAAAGTCCCGCCGGCATTCAAGCAGCGTTTTCGTCTTTGTGCAGCCAAGGCCGATCTAAAGCTGAATGAGCTGCTATTTGAAATGACTGATTTGTGGGAAGCAAAGCGTAAGTAATCGGCTTTTCTGTCTATCGGGCTTTCCGTAATTCTACCTTTCTGGTTTTCTGTCTTTCGTTCTTTCTTGCTTTCCCGGCGAAGCAAACCCGCGCTTTCAAAATGGCGCCGTAGGGGTTGCGTAGCCGACTGTCTGCACGGTCTCAAACCGCGTGATGTCTCCCTCTTTTGCCATTCGACGGTAGCTGCTATCGCCCCTTGATAACGGCCAGAACCCAAGGCGTCCTCGTTTGTTACGGCTCACGATGCAGTCGCCGATCGCTAGGGATCAATGACGGATTTTCCCCAGCGCGGAAGCCCGCGCATTCCTCGCGCAGCAAAATCCTATGACCCACTCCCTTACCGCCTGCCTGTTGTGCGCCGTAAGCGAGGCTGCATTGGGTAGCCTCCAACATTCAAGGAGACGACATCATGGCTACTATCGGAACATTCAAGAAAGACGGAGACGAGTTCAGCGGAACGCTTGAGACGCTGACGATGAAGGCGAACATTACCCTCATCCCCAACGCGAAGAAAAGCGACGCGGCGCCGGACTATCGCGTATTCCAGCAGACAGAAGAATTCACCTCAGAAATCGGCGCTGCATGGAAAAAATCCGCTAAAGACGGCTCGGAATACCTTTCCGTCAGCCTCGACGATCCCAGCTTTGCGGACAAGATCAACTGCCGCCTCATCAAGACCAGTATCGAGCACAGCTATACGCTCTTCTGGGAACGCCAACGCCCCAAGGACTAACCCAATCGGGGCGGCGCGAGCCGCCCCATTTTCTCATCATCATCTGAAAGGACTCAATCATGACTACTTCAACGCAATCACATACCTCGATACCCCTCAATAAGCTCGTGGCCTGGGACGGCAACGTCCGCAAGACCAATCCGGACCAGAACCTCGATGAGCTCAAAGCATCGATCACCGCACACGGGCTGCTGCAATCCCTCGTCGTCAGAAAAACCTCTCGCGGTAAGTTTTCGGTGATCGCCGGCCGTCGCCGTTATCTTGCACTCTCGTCACTTGCAGGCAGCGGCGTGATCGATGCTGATACGCCGATTCCGTGCCATGTCGTTTCAGGTTCCGCGGATGCGACGGAAATCAGCCTTACTGAGAACATCGTGCGGGCGCCAATGCATCCGGCCGACCAGTTTGAAGCCTTCCTGTCGCTGATCGACGCGGGAGCCAGCCCCGCAGACGTGGCGGCGCGTTTCGGACTCTCGGAGATCGCGGTCAAGCAACGACTGAAACTCGCAAGGGTCAGCCCGAATATCCTGCAAGCCTACAGGGCAGGGGAGCTCACCCTGCAGCAGGTGCAGGCCTTTGCCATCTCGGACGACCACGAAGCGCAGGAGCGCGTTCATTCGGAGCTTCCTGACTGGATCAATGACGCCGATGCCATCCGCGACGCGCTTACCCAGGATGAGATCTCGCTGAGTGACCGCAGGGCACGTTTCGTGACGCTTGCAGCTTACGAGGAAGCCGGTGGCGACATCCGCCGCGACTTGTTCGCAGAGGACGAGAACGGAGTCTTTGTCCTTGACGCGGAGCTGCTTGAGCGTCTCGCCATGGAAAAACTCGTTACGGAAGCGGAAACGATTAGGGCGGAAGGCTGGAAATGGGTGGAAGCGTTCGTAAAGTTCGATCGTTCGCAGATGAATTTCCGCACGAGGCATCCGGAGGCGTTGCCGCTGTCGGCAGAGGCCGAAGCGGAGCAGGCGCGTCTTACGAAGGAGTACGAGGCGCTTTTCAGCAGTCAGGACGAGCATGACGACGAGGCGACGGAGCAGCTGGACACACTGGAAGAGCAGATTAATGCACTGAACGACACGCCTCGTGTTTTCAACGCTGAAACTCTCGCTATCGCCGGTGCCATTGTCACCATCGGACCAGACGGTGATCTGCAGGTACTACGCGGACAGGTACGGCCGGAAGACGAGCCCGAAGGGCATCAGTACAAACGGGCAGGGGCTGCCAATGAGCGACCTGAGTTCCCGGCATCACTGGTGCAGCAGCTCACCGAATCGCGGTCTGCCGCGATCGGGGCACGCCTTGCCGAGTCTCCGGACATCGCCCTGGCTGCAACCGTTTATGCACTTGTCGGAGCTACGTTCAACCACTTCCACAACGATCCAAGTGTCTGCATCAAAAGCGCAGTCAGCTACTACCGGAGCAACCCGGAAGGAGCGGACGCGCTTGAGCGGAAAGCCGCCGAGTGGGAAGAACGTCTGCCTGAGGCTCATATCGATCGCTGGGAATGGTGCCTCGAACAAGACCGCGAGACTCTGTTAAGACTTCTAGCGTTTTGCGCAGGACGCGCGGTAAACGCTGTCCGGAAGAAGGAAGACCGCGACGACTGCCCACGCCTAGCGGATGCCGACCGGCTTGCTGCAGCTCTCGGGCTCAACATGACGGAATGGTTCATACCGACTGCCGAGAATTACTTTCTTCGCGTCAGTAGGCCACAGATTATCTCCGCCATCGTTGAAGCGACGAGATGCCCGCGCAAACTGTCTTGGGACAAGCTGAAAAAGTCGGAACTTGCCGCTCTCGCTGAACGCGAGACTGATGAGACCGGCTGGCTGCCGAAACCGATTCGTGCATAGCCTCGAAGGGAAGGGGCGCGATCCGTCCCTTCCTTTCCTTGCTTTCCGGCGAAGCAAACCCGCGCTTTCCAAATGGCGCCGTAGGGGTTGCGTAGCCGCCAGAGGCGAGGGAACAGCTACTTTTCCCTTGGCACTGGTGCAATTATGGTGTAAGTATGCACCATAGACATTCAGAAGGAGGCTACCTATATGACCCGCCAAAGCATATCCCTGACAGACCCCAATGACGCTTGGCTGATGGCTCAGGTTGAGAGCAACGAATACACCAGCAAAAGCGATGTGGTGAATGACCTCATTCGCAGAGCACGCGAGGCGGAGCAAAAACTTGAACTAATTCGCGCCAAATTGATTAAGGCCGAACAAAGCGGCTTTGTGACCCCTGACCGTGAAGGTATGCTCAAGGAGTTCAAAGCTCAGAGAAAGCGCACTGGTAATGGCAGCGTATAGGCTCACGCAAACTGCCAAGAATGACCTACGACGTATCTATTTCTATGGCTTCGAACAATGGGGCGAAGCGGCAGCAGATCGCTACCACGACGCCTTCTTCGACCGCTTCGAGGAAATAGCCGAGCGGCCAAACTCCTATCCCGCTGTTGACGATGTTCGCAAGGGATACCGGCGCAGCGTGTGTGGCGTCGATAGCATTTACTACCGCGTCGGCGATGACGGCATCGTCGAAATAATGGCGATCCTCGGCAGTCAGGACACCGACGAAACCCTCTGATTTCGCGCCTTGCTTAGAAAGCCACCCGTGGTGGGGCTGATAGGTTTCACACCACCACACGTAGTGGAAATGCTTGCCAAGTATGGGTTGTTTCACTAGGTTGATTAGAACCCGGTGAAAGGACTCCGCATCATGGGCTTTGCTGAAAACGTCGCACAAGGCAGGGAGAAACACTATTCACGTGGCACGCATGGCGATGGACATCGTCACGCTTTCCATCATTCACGCACTGCTCTGGGCGCAGCCGGACATTTCCTTCATCTTGCGACCGTTGGCGCACCTCTTATCATCGGCGAACTCGTTACGGACGTTGATAAGCGCTGGCGCTATACGAAACTGGCCACGTTCGGCGTAGCAGTCGCGTCCGAGGCGGTCTGGACCTTTAAGATCGCCCACGACCGGAAGAAAGAACGGGAGCTGCGGGAAGAATTACAGGATTCGAGGCCATGCGAAAATTCCCTATAGCCGGACTTGGCGCCCATCCTCAGCGCGACGCGCTTTTCGAGTACATGTCCGAGGAGGTGCCCGGCGGACCGTGGACAGGCCGACTTGATTTTCTGGCTTGGGGAAAATCGATGAATCTTCTTTGTTACTTCACCGACATGGGTACGGGTAAGCGTTACCGAATGAGTACCTTTGGCAACCTCAAATATAAGCCTGCCAAAGACGGACCCGAATTCGACAAAGAAGAGCCTGGCACTGGCCGACGCTACGTCATTACTACGGAACCCACCCGAACCGGCCTAGCAAAGTTTCTCACTGCATCCTTTATCGATTAAGAACGGAAGGCGAAGACAACGCGCAGCTCATGGGGCGGCAGTTTCTCGCAGCAGGTCGTCTCGGTAATCTGCAAGAAGACGTGACTACAGGGCCGCGTTTTCGGTTTGATTCTTTCTCGGCCGACCGCCCAGTTTCCCGTTTTCGCGCACCGCCGCCGCCTTGGCATGTGACGTCACTTTGCCGCCGGCTTTCCCGAGCCTGGCAGCCATCCAGTGGCGGGAACCCAGAAAGCCGTCGAGCAATGCGGGCAGATACAGATCCGCATCGATCGCCGGAAAATGCAAACCGAGCCCGGACGGTGAAATCTCAATCTTGCCCAGCTGCGCCGGCTTAGCTTTTTCAAAACCCTGTGCATCACGCGGACTAAAGGCGATCGACAATCCGCTGCTGAGATCAATCACGAGGCGCGCGAGCCGCCGGTCATAGCGGGCCGCGATAATCTTCGGAGTGCGGGCCAGCCGGTGGCTTGCCCGTTCGTTCGCCGCCTGTAGTTCATCTTTATGGCTTGCCATGAATCCTGCTCCATTCCGCACAAAGGCGCATCAGTCTTGCCGCAAGCCCCGCCCGAATCTTAGCTATCCTTGCCGCGCGAAAGCCGTAGTTCTCGCGCAACTCGGATTATAGCAGAAACCTAAGCGCTTAGGTTATTTTTCTTTGTATAAACCTAATCTATTGATTTAACTTCCATAGGCAAGCCGAATCCTCTTATGCGGCCCGCAAAAATGCAGAAGCCGCCTATCGGCACTTTCTACCGGTTCTAAGGTCACCATCCTTGGACTCTGACTTGACCTTTTCCCATTCTTCCTTGAGCAACTGCTGCGTTGTGCTGGTCAGATCTTCCAGCGCAATGTGCAATTCATCGCGTTTTGAGATATGTGTGAGCGTTGGAATCAGCTTTATTAGAGCGGTGATCTTTTTATCATGCTCGCCCCCCGGATTTAGCCGCAGGCGGATGACATGCCGAAGTCGATCCAGTTCCTTGAGAACCTCGGTTTCCTCCGGCTTCCCCTCTAACTCCGAATTGCACCAGGTGTGAGTGAGGCCCGCGAACGCAGAAATGTCCTGTCGGAGTTGCTCGATCCATTTCACGCGCTGACTTGTGACGTTATTAATGAAGCTGGCTTTGCGGGTGGCGTAGTACCCCTGAAATGTGTTCCAGAAGCCGAGAAACAACGTTACCAGCACTCCGGTGTTAACGGTGGGCTAAAAGC
>PLAH01000023.1 GCA_003134045.1 Gammaproteobacteria bacterium | reverse complement strand
CCCCCGACATTCTCGGTGGTGAGCTATCCGGTCCTTGAGCGCTACGGCTGGATTTGGGATTGGCCCGGGGATGCGACGCGCGCAGATCCCGCAATGCTTCCCGGAACGATCGCCGGCGACCACCCCGAGTGGATCACTGCGCAAGCACACCTGGATTTTTCGGCCCATTACACCTTGATAACCGACAATTTGCTTGATTTCTCGCATTTGTCTTATGTCCACGAAAAGTCATTTCGCGCAGATCCCAAGTGGGCAACCGTTCGTCCGAGTATTAAGTCCTTGCCAAATGGACTGCGTATCTCGCGCTGGATCGCGGGTGCGCCCGCGTTGATGTCGGCGCGGCAGATGGCAGGCCAAATGGCCGATACGTGGCAGAGCTATGACTTCTTGGCGCCCGGCGTCTTGATCATGGAAACGTTCTATTGCGCGCTGGGGACGGCTGAAGCATCTGGATTTGAAAGACCGGAAGCGGGAATATTGGTACGTAACTGCGCCTCTCAAACTGTCACCGCAACGACCCAGCGGACGAGTCGCTATTTTTATGCGGTTGCATTACCCGTAGGCGAAACAACCCAAGACGCCTGCGATAAAATACTTGAAGTCTCTCGGTCGGCATTCCTTGAGGATAAGGCAATCATTGAGGGACAGCAGCAAAGAATTGACCTCGACCCTGGGCGTTCGCCGCTACCGACCACCGCCGACGGAGGCATAGCTCGCTTTCACAGGATTCTACGCCGCCTTAGCGGTGACAATATCTCCGCAGACCCGGGGATGGGCGAGATTGCTGAGCAAATTCGGTAAATCCGTCGCCTGCGGCGCCTTTCTCTGTCGAGTTAGCCTGCGACGCAATGACAGAGTGAATTGAAAATGCATGCGTCTAAGCAGACCGCTTCTTGCGCCGAGGCGATAACACCCGCGCGTCGAGCGTCGCAGATCGAAAACCCAAGATGTGTTCGAGCATCAGTTTTTCCGCGCCTTTCGCGTCACGCTTTACGATACATCGAATGATTGCACCATGTTCATGGTCGGCGATTTCCAACCGATCAGCAAATATGCTCGCATGCGGTGCTGTCGCGAGATGGAAATCGGTGCGATCCCAAAACCCTTTAGCCAAAGTTGCAATCTCAGGCGCTCGCGCAAGACTGTGGATGTGCCCGTGAAGTTCTTGATTGAGTAAACGATATTGCTCGCCACGTTCGCTTTCCGTCAAGGGAGCGTCGAGGAGAGCATCGATTTCTCGATTTATGGAATTCAAACGGGGCAACTCCGAAGGAAGATGCCGCGTTGCTGCAAGGCCGGCCAGCAGGCCTTCAACGCGGGCAAAAAGCATGAAGAAATCTCCAATTTCTTCTTTCGTATGCACAGCAACTAGACAACCTACCTGCGGCACGATCGATACAAGCCCCGCTTGGGCGAGCGAGCGCATTGCTTCCAGCACCGTCTGGCGCGAGACGCTGATCTCGGCAGCAAGCGCATCGACGGGCAAGGGATCACCTGGTGAGTAATAGCCCGTGGCCAGCCGCTCTCTAAGGAAATCCAGCGTCCGCCGCCCCTGAAATCCTCGCTGCATGCCTGCCGCCCCGCTGGTGTCCAC
The DNA here is from genome assembly GCA_003134045.1 of Gammaproteobacteria bacterium. Classification (GTDB taxonomy): domain Bacteria; phylum Pseudomonadota; class Gammaproteobacteria; order Steroidobacterales; family Steroidobacteraceae; genus Bog-1198. The sequence goes on along the minus strand of PLAH01000023.1, from coordinate 6,314 downwards.
GTGCGCTGAATGAGGCGCCGGACTAGCGCGCTTACGCGGTGACTGCTCGATCATGGGCAAGCTTCCAACTGATGAAGACACGGGGCGGCGGTCAGCGCACGTGCCAACCTCCTCGCCAACTGTAGCAAGACTCGCTTGACATGGTAACTAAAAGTTTAGATGATTAGTGATGGAGCGCGGCGGCCGATAGCACATGTGACAGGGCAGCGGGCGAGGTTCTGCAACAGCATTGCAACACATGAAACAGCTCTCGGGACGTGGCTCGCATCGGGCCCCCCGCGCGGCTGGCTCCGCAGGTCAACGCGGCCGAATCGATTTGTTTCGTGGACGCTAGCACCATTTCACCGAGGGTTAACTGCAAGGTGGGTCGGATCGAGTGAGCAATATGTTGAAACGTGGCGCTCGCGGTATTGCCGGAGTACAGAGTGAGAATCGTCAATGAAATATAAAAGCATCTGGGCTGATCTTAGAGGCGTGAGCTTTCGGCAGGGTTGGCTCGACGCGGGCGGGATTCGAACTCGCTTTCTCGCTAGTGGGGAAGACCAATCCAAGCCGGTGTTGCTGCTGTTGCACGGCACCGGCGGTCACGCAGAGGCGTACGCTCGCAATTTAGGTCCCCATGGCGAGCATTTTCGTACCTACGCGATTGACATGCTTGGTCATGGATGGACGGACAAGCCCGATCGGCCCATGGAGATATCCGCCTATGTGGACCATATCCGGGCGCTCCTTGACGCGCTCGGCGCGAAGCGGGCGCATATCTCCGGCGAATCGCTAGGCGGTTGGGTCGCGGCTCGCTTTGCACTGGATCACCCCGACAGGATTGACCGGCTTGTTCTCAACACGACCGGGGGCTCAACCGCGAATCCTGAAGTGATGAAGCGGCTGAAGGAGCTAACCGCGCGAGCCGCTGAGGATCCTTCCTGGGAGTTCATAAAAGCTCGTCTTGAGTGGCTGATGCACGACAAAGGCCACGTTAACGAGGACCTAATCGCGACGCGGCAGGCAATTTATTCATCTCCAGGTGCTGGGGATGCCATGAAACGCGCACTCATCTTGCAAGAAATGGAGACGCGAGTTCGTAACCTATTGAAAGACGACGAATGGACCCGCATCTCGGCCGAGACACTCGTTCTATGGACTACGCATGATCCGACCAACCCGCCTGCAGAAGGGCGGCGTCTTGCCACACTAATCCCGCGCGCGAAGTTCCTCATGATGGAGAACTGCGGGCACTGGCCCCAGTTCGAGGACGCGGAAACGTTCAACACCGCTCAGATCGCGTTTTTGAGAGGAGAGCCGAGCAATTGGCGGAGCGAAGAGAAACCTACATGCTCCTAGGTGCCAGCTGCATCAGTCACACACCTTTCATGGACCGCGCTCGAGCGGACCGCGAGGTCGAGGAGCAGTTCTTCGTCACCGCCGAGCGCTTGGCAGCTGAGATTGCTGAACTCAACATAGATACCGTCGTTGTCATCCACCCGGATCATTACAACGGATTCTTCTACAACTTTATGCCAGCCTTTTGCATTGGCATTCAGGCGCGATCAATTGGCGATTACGGCACGGTCGAGGGAGAACTGCCGGTTGATTCCGAGATGGCCCAGGATCTCGCGGCCTCGTGTCTGAATGACGGCGTCGACATTGCGTTTGCATACCGCATGGAAGTCGATCACGGATTCGCTCAACCGTTCGAAATGATGTTTGCGGGTGCAACACTGCCCAAAGTCATTCCCGTTATGATCAATTGTGTGGCCGCGCCGCGGCCTACCTTTGCGCGCGCTCGCAAACTTGGCGAAGCGATCGGGCGCTGGGCAGTGGGGCGGCCAGAGAGAATCTACGTTCTAGCCTCGGGCGGACTGTCTCACGATCCACCGATGCCCTCGTTAAATAACTCTAGCGAAGCGAAACGACTGAGTTTGATTGAAGGCGGCAGACCCAGTTACACGGTCCGTTTGGAACGCCAATCAAACGTCTATGCTGCCGGTAAAGCCCATGTTTCAGGTCGCGGGGAAATAAAGCCCATCAATGAGGAATTTGATCGCTCACTGCTGCAAGCCATGGCTGAAGGGCGTCTTGGGACACTGGACTCGTATTCAACTGACGCACTCACAGCACTCGCCGGATGCGGCGCACATGAAGTGCGTACTTGGATCGCGGCACTCTCGGCTCTTAAAGCTGTGGGCGAATATAGCGCCGAGTTGTACTTTTATGCACCGATTCAGGAATGGATCACGGGTACCGCACTGTTGAAGGCGGCCAATATATAGACTCGGTTTTGCCATCCAGAAGAAGGCATGACCTGGAGGAATCGATGGTTGAGCATGATCATTGGCCGTATAAACTCCACCTTGTTGCGGTGACGGCATCCGGTTGTATTGATATTCGTCGACGCAGAGCGTTCCGAAATGTGCGCGGCGCCGAGAAAGCGAGCGGTCTATGCCCTTAAGCCATGACGCATTGGCCGAACGTCTGAGGACAGCCTACCAACGTGGCGCTGTCCCGCCTTTGCGGGAGGGTTTGTTGGCCTCCGATGTTGAAGGTGCCTACGCCGTCCAGGCTCGGAATACTCAATTTTGGCAAGCGGCCGGCCGAAGAGTTGTCGGGCGCAAAATTGGGCTGACCTCGAAGGCGGTCCAGGAGCAACTTGGCGTGAATCAGCCCGACTTCGGCGTGCTCTTCAACGACATGCAGCTTGCGGATGGTGGCGTATTGTCGAGCGCACAGGTAATTCAACCCAAGGCCGAAGCGGAGGTTGCACTCATTTTAGGCAGGGACTTAAGCGGGACTCGACATACCGCCTTCGATGTCCAGAGCGCGGCCGACTGTGCGGTGGCGGCCCTTGAAATTGTCGACAGTCGTATCGCCGATTGGAAGATCACCGTTGCCGACACGGTTGCCGATAATGGCTCTGCGGCGTTCTTTGTGCTCGGCGCGGAACGCAAATCTCTCACGGGGCTTGATCTGTACACCTGCGGCATGGCCCTCGAGTTAAATGGCGCGGTCGTGTCGGTTGGATCGGGGGCTGCCTGCTTAGGTCATCCATTAGCGGCCGCAGCATGGTTGGCAAACACGCTCTCCGTACGGGGGGAGAGCCTGAAAGCCGGCGACGTCATTCTAACGGGTGCACTTGGCCCCATGGTTAGCATCAAGCCCCGCGACCATGTTTCCGCGCAAATCGGCGGACTCGGACGTGTCCATTTCTACGTAGAGGGTTGAACAAGCGTGAAAATCGGAAACCAGAAAATGAAAGTGGCAATTATCGGCTCGGGCAACATTGGCACTGACCTGATGATGAAAGTCATGCGCACCTCAGACGTGCTCGAGATAGCGGCGTTCGTCGGGATCGACCCCGAGTCGGACGGCCTTAGACGCGCGACACAGTTCGGCGTTGCGACGACTCACGGTGGCATTGAAGGCTTAATGAGACTGCCGGTATGGTCCGAGATCGATCTTGTTTTTGACGCGACTTCCGCTGGCGCCCACCGTCGTCACAGTGAGCTCACACTGGCGGCGGGCAAAGTGATGGTGGATCTCACACCTGCCGCTATTGGTCCTTATGTGGTCCCTGTCGTAAACGGAGACGAATACTTGGATGCGCCTAACGTTAATATGGTCACGTGCGGCGGCCAGGCGACGATACCCATCGTGGCCTCCATTGCCGCGATTGCAAAGGTCCATTACGCTGAGATCGTCGCTTCCATTGCTTCGAAAAGTGCGGGTCCGGGGACGCGTGCCAATATCGACGAATTCACCCAGACCACCGCGCGTGCCTTACAATCGGTAGGCGGGGCGGCGGCCGCAAAAGCGCTCATCATCCTCAATCCCGCTGAGCCGCCAATGATCATGCGCGACACGGTGTATGTTCTGTATTCGGGGGCGTCGGAAGCGCAGATAAGTGATGCTGTTGCAGGTATGGTGTCGAGGGTGAACGAGTACGTTCCCGGTTATCGTCTGAAGCAAACGGTTCAGTTCGAATCATACGGTGCCACAAATCCTGTCAAGATCCCGGGCCATGGCGTATACGAAGGAGTTAAGGCAAGTGTCTTTCTGGAGGTGGAGGGTGCGGCCCACTACCTACCTGCTTACGCCGGCAACTTGGACATTATGACGTCTGCAGCGCTCAAGATTGCCGAGAAGATTGCCCACAGAAAACTTCAACGAGTGGCCGCCTGATGCAATTTAACCCACAAACTGAAAAACTCTACATTCAAGATGTCACATTGCGCGATGGCATGCATGCCATTCGCCATCAATACAGCATAGAGCATGTCCGCAAGATTGCTAAGGCACTCGACGAAGCGAAGGTGGACTCGATCGAAGTGTCGCACGGCGATGGACTTAGCGGCTCTACCTTTAATTACGGATTTGGTGCTCATACGGATTGGGAATGGATCGAGGCGGTCGCCGACGTGATTCAGCACGCACGCTTAGCCACCCTGCTCATTCCTGGCATCGGCACGATTGAGGAACTGCGAGAAGCCTATAAGCTGGGTGTGCGCTCCGTCCGCATCGCAACGCATTGCACCGAGGCGGACGTCTCACGTCAGCACATCATGGCGGCCCGCGATCTTGGCATGGATACCGTGGGCTTTCTCATGATGAGCCACATGACACCCCCCGCGGCATTGGCGCAACAGGCGAAGCTCATGGAAAGCTACGGCGCTCAATGTGTGTATGTCACTGACTCGGGCGGCGCGCTCGACATGGACGGCTATATTGAACGACTTCGGGCTTATGACCAGGTTTTGAAACCCGAAACGCAGCGCGGCATACACGCGCATCACAACCTTTCACTTGGTGTAGCCAACTCAATTGTCGGAGTCCAGAATGGAGCCATCCGAATAGACGCGTCCTTGGCAGGCATGGGCGCAGGTGCCGGCAATGCTCCTTTGGAGGTATTTGTCGCAGCCGCGGATCGAAAGGGATGGAACCATGGCACCGATCTTTTTAAACTGATGGACGCAGCAGAAGATCTGGTGCGACCGCTGCAAGATCGCCCCGTTCGCGTGGATCGTGAAACTCTTAGCCTGGGTTATGCCGGGGTTTATTCGAGTTTTCTACGCCACGCCGAAAGCGCCAGCCGTCAGTACGGAGTTGATACTCGTGCACTTCTCGTGGAGCTAGGCCGTCGCCGCATGGTCGGAGGACAAGAAGATATGATCACCGATGTAGCGCTTGATATGCTCAATGCGAAGCTCGACGACCCGACCATCGGGCTAACGGCTAGCTCTTCTCGCTAGTCGGAACCTCTTTGTTCGCACGTTGTAGTCCTGCCACGTCACCCCATCCACTCCCGGAGCCGCCTTGCGCTTGAGCGTGTAGAACGGCAGCCGCAGCAGAACCTCGACGTGCTGGAGCAGCGCGGTGACCCCCCCCTTCTCCTCTCCCTTTGCTGCTTGACGTACGCGGCCCAGCGCCTGTGACACGCGATCCCAGTTCTGCGTCCAGTGCGTGCTTTGCTGGCCCACCTTTCCCTCGCCCCCCGGCCCTCCGCTCCACCGGCTCCGCTGCCGTTCTCAGTCCGGCTTTGCTCGTCGGCTTCATCGCTACCTCGGCGAGGCGGCGTGTTGCTTGTCATCGCGGTAACGCTAGCTTGCGAATCTGAAGATCGGCGGAATGCTCTAATCTAATGTAGTGAATTTGTTGTGCGACGAACATCGCCTCTCGACAACCGTACTCCGCACGAGCGAAGCGCTGCAGGTGAGGAGGACCGACCCGCAAATCGGCTATCTAGCTGTCCAATGACCCGTCGGGAGTACAGATGACATCACTCACCGCTGCTCCGCCGCCAACGCGGAGATATCGTGGACGAAATCAGCCACGGGTGAAGTGCTCACGCCGATGAGGCGCAGCCGACCCGCCCCATCGAGGATGAAAACCCCAGCCGAGTGGTCGATGGTGTAATCCTTACCCAAGGGGACGCGCGCATACTCCACATTGAAGCTGCTCGCGGCCCGGTCGACCTGTGCAGACGTCCCCGTTAGGCCGACAAACCCAGGATGGAACGCCGCCGCGTAACTCTTCAGCAAGGTAGGAGCGTCACGCTCCGGGTCCAGCGTGACGAACAGCACCTGTACCTGTGCGGCAATCGGCCCGAGCTGCTTCATGACCAATGCCAGCTTGAACAGCCCCGCCGGACATGCGTCCGGACAACGCAGGAAGCCAAAGAAGATCACCACGATACGGGGTGCACTTGATTTCAGTGCAGTAACTCCCGGTAGGATTTCTCGGTAATTATAGTGACGACCGGGGATTTTTCCTAATAAAACAATCACTTGCTGCTCCTGATTTCTGAGAAGCTATTGCTCCCC
>PLAH01000196.1 GCA_003134045.1 Gammaproteobacteria bacterium | reverse complement strand
CCACGCGATCCGAGCGCGAACGGCGCCCCCCCTCCATCGCCATTGCCTGGGTCTTGGGACTGGTCGCGCTGCCCTATGTCGTCCTGCCCATGTACCTGATGTTCGGCCGCCGTAAATTGCCGCGCCGCGCATCGCGCTGGTCGGGCACGCGGTTGCACGCGGAGCACTGGGCCGAAGATCTCATCGAAAGCTTCGGGTTGCCTCCCGCGGCGCCCTCGCGTGTCGAATTCCACCGGGATGGCATCGAATCTCGTGCCGGATTGATCGCCACCATGGAGGGCGCGCTGCAGAGATTGGATGTCTGCACGTACATCCTGGGCAACGACGTCTTCGGCCGCGAAGCCACCGACTGGATGATCGCCTGTGTCCGCCGCGGTGTCCGCGTGCGCCTGCTGATCGATGGTGTCGGTGCGTTGCAGCTGCCGCGAACCTGGAGTTCTCGTTTGAACGACGGCGGCGTCGAAACCGCCATCTTCAGTCCGTTGCTCGCCCGCAAGACCCAGGGTCCGCGCAACCTGCGCAATCATCGCAAGTGGGCGGTCGCCGACGGCGGACGGCTGTGGACCGGCGGACGGAATCTCGCCGCCGAGTATTTCATCGGCATGGACGGCGCCCCACCCTGGCTCGATTTGTCGTTCGAGCTCGAGGGGCCGGCGGCCGCGGCTGCCGCGCAGCAATTCGAGGCCGACTGGGCTGCCGCGGGCGGGCGCCCCGCGCAACCGGTCGGCGCGTCCGGGCAACAGTATTCCGGCAGCCGCACACAGTTTCTGCCGAGCGGGCCGGATCAGATGGAAGACACCGTGCACGCCCTGCTCATCGATGCCTGCTTTCAGGCGACAGAGCGCATGCTCGCCGTCACGCCCTACTTCGTGCCCGATGTCAGTCTCGAGACCGCCATGCGCCTGGCCGCGCGGCGCGGTGTCAAAATCGATTTGTGCATTCCCGCGAAGTCCAATCATCGGCTGGCGGACTTCGTGCGCAATCGATCCCTGCGTTCGCTGAGCAATTCGGGCGTCTCGATCCACTTGCTGCCCTTTATGAACCACGCCAAGGCGGTGGTCTTCGACGACACCATCGCGCTGTGCGGCTCCTGCAATCTCGACTCGCGCAGTCTGCTGCTCAATTACGAATCGGCGGTGGTGTTCTACGGCGAAGCGGAAATCGACTGGCTGGCGCAATGGATGTTCGCGCTCATGCCCTCCGCCCGGCCCTTCGACAACCGCGCCCCCGGCCTGCTGCGGGACATCTGCGAAGGTTTGCTGCTCACCGTCGCGTACCAATTGTAACGTCGCCCGCGTAGGCTGGGAGCGTCGTAGGAAATCGCCTACACCGATTAATGGCCCGCCGCGGCGCGCGGCGCATAGTAGTATCCTCGATCGTATTCCCCGTTGAAATTCGTTGCAGGTGAAGGGTGGAATTCAAGGATTATTACAAGGTGATGGGCGTGGCACGCGACGCCACGGAAGCCCAAATCAAGCAGGCTTACCGCAAGCTCGCGCGAAAGTACCATCCGGATGTCAGCAAGGAGAAGGACGCCGAAGCTCGGTTCAAGGAAGTCGGCGAAGCCTACGAGGTCTTGAAGAGCGCCGAAAAGCGCGCCGCCTACGATCAGCTGGGCAAAGGACCGCGCCCCGGCGAAGATTTCAGGCCGCCCCCCGATTGGAACTCCGGCTTCGAATTCAGCGGCGCGGGCCCGGGCGGGAACGCGGATTACAGCGATTTTTTCGAGTCGCTGTTCGGCGGTGCGGGCGGCGGTCGCCGCAGCCGGCGCGATCCGCACGATGCACGCGGCGAGGATCACCATGCCAAGGTGCTGCTGGATTTGGAGGCCACACTGCAGGGCGGCTCGCGGACCTTGACCTTGCGCATCCCGGAGATCGACGAGCAAGGCCGGCTGGTGTCGAAGGAGCGGGTGCTCAACGTCCAAGTGCCGAAAGGAATTCTGCCCGGTCAAACCATCCGCCTCGCCGGCCAGGGCTCGAGCGGGGGCGCACAGGGTGCCGCCGGCGATTTGTACATCGAGGTGGAGTTCCAGCCCCATCCGCTGTATCGCGTGGACGGCCGGGATCTGTATCTCGATTTACCCGTGGCGCCCTGGGAAGCCGCACTCGGTGCGAGCGTCAAGACGCCGACGCCCAGCGGCACGGTGGATTTGAAGATCCCCGCCGGCTCGCGCCAAGGAACCAAGCTGCGATTGAAATCGCGCGGCATACCCGCATCGACCGCCGGCGATTTCTACGTGGTGCTGCAGATCGCCCTGGCGCCCGCCACCGACGACAAGGCCAAAAGCGCCTACGTCGCGTTGTCCGAAGCAATCCCGTTCAATCCGCGCGCGGCGTTGGGAGTGTAAGCTGCCATGAGACCCATGAATGAAGGCTCGCTGTCCGGAGAAATCTACGAAGAGTACGCCGTGCTCAGCGTCGACGATTTGAGCCGCCTATGCGCGGTCGACCGGACCTACATCGTCGAACTGGTGGAGGAAGGCGTGCTCGAGGCGATCGAAGTGCGGGCGCCGGAATGGCGCTTTCCCGGCGCCGCATTGCGGCGCGCCCGAACCGCGCTGCGCCTGCAGCGCGATCTCGAGATCAATCTTCCGGGCGTTGCCCTGGCATTGGAATTGATGGAAGAACTCGAACGTTTGCGTCGTGAACTTAGAATGGGACGTCAATGAGCACTACGCATGCATCGGATGCCTTCGTATTCTTCGGCGCCACCGGCGACCTCGCCAACAAGAAGATCTTTCCCGCTCTGTACGCGATGGTGCGTCGCGGCGGGTTGAACATTCCCATCATCGTACTGGCGCGCGCCGGTTGGACGCTCGACAAGCTGAAAGAGCGGGCACGCTCCAGCGTGGAGGCGGCCGGCGATTTCGATCCGGAGTCGTTCGACAAGCTCGCCTCGCTGATGCGCTATGCCGATGGCGATTATTCCGATCCGGCGACATACTCGAACTTGAAGCGGGCCCTCGGCCTCGCGCAACGGCCCGTTCACTACCTCGCCATTCCGCCGAGCATGTTCTCGACCGTGGCTCAAGGACTCGCCAACGCCGGCTGCGCGCAGGGTGCGCGGGTCATCGTGGAGAAGCCCTTCGGGCGCGACTTGGCGAGCGCCCAGGCGCTCGACGCCACCCTGCACGAGGTGTTTCCCGAAACGTCGATCTTTCGCATCGACCACTATCTGGGCAAGGAGGCCGTACAGAACCTCTTGTACTTTCGGTTCGCGAACACCTTCCTCGAGCCCATATGGAATCGCAACTACGTCAAGGACGTGCAGATCACGATGGCGGAGAAGTTCGGGGTCGAAGGCCGCGGCGCGTTCTACGACGAGGTGGGCGCGATCCGCGACGTGGTCCAGAATCACTTGCTGCAGGTGATCGCTTTGCTCGCGATGGATTGCCCGGTCAGCCATGAAACGCGCGCCGTGCAGGCGGAAAAATTGCGGCTGTTTCGGGCAATGCGTCCGCTCAACCCTGCGGAAGTGGTGCGTGGACAATTCCGCGGCTACCGCGACGAGAAGGGCGTGGCCAAGGATTCCGACGTGGAAACCTTCGCGGCGCTGCGGCTGCACATCGATACGTGGCGGTGGGCGGATGTGCCTTTTTACATCCGCACCGGCAAATCCCTGCCGATCTCGGCCACCGAGGTGATCGTCAATCTCAAGAAACCGCCGCTCGCCATTTTCCACGCCGATGCGGCCATGCCCACCAATTTTTTTCGCTTTCGCCTGAGTCCGGAAGTGGTCATATCCGCCGGCGCGCTGGTCAAGCGCAACGGCGAGAACATGCGGGGCGAGCCCGTGGAACTGGTGGCGCGCCACCGCTCCACCCGTGAAAAGACGCCCTACGAACGCCTGCTCGGCGATGCCATCCGGGGCGATGCCCAATTGTTCACACAGGATGACAGTGTGGAGGCCGCCTGGCACGTGGTCGATCCGGTGCTCGAGAATCCGCTGCCCGTGGTCGAATACGAACCCGGCACGTGGGGACCGGATGCCGCCACCGACATCGTCGATGGCGCGGAAGTGTGGCACGATCCCCAGGTGGAACAAACCCAGCCGTGCTGAGAGATGCCGGCCACGACCACTTGGTCTTCTTGCTGGACGTCGACAATACCTTGCTCGACAACGATCGCTTCAGCGCCGATCTGGGCGACCACCTGGAGCAGCTCTTTGGCCCGGCCGAACGAGCGCGCTATTGGCGGATATTCTGCGATCGGCGCGACCGGCTGGGCTTGGCCGACTATCTGGGGACTCTGCAATCGTTTCGCAGCGGCCTCGACGACCATCCTGAGCTGCTGCAGGTGTACGAGTATTTGCTGGATTACCCGTTCGCGGCGCTGGTCTACCCCGACGCTCTGGCGGCGATCGCGCATGTGGGGGAATTCGCAAAGACCGTCGTGCTGTCGGACGGCGACGTGGTGTTCCAGCCGCGCAAGGTCCGCCGCTCGGGGCTCTGGGATGCCGTCGCGGGCCGGGTGTTGATTTATCTTCACAAGGAGCGCGTGATGGACCATGTGCAAGGCCGCTTTCCGGCGTCACACTACGTCATGGTGGATGACAAGCCCAATCTGCTGGCGGCGATGAAGGCCGCACTCGGAACGAAGCTGACGACGGTATTCGTGCGCCAGGGGCATTATGCTCTCGATGCGCAGGCCAATACGTACCTGCCGCCGCCCGATCGGGTGATCGAGCGAATAGGCGATTTGACGACCCTCAACCTAACCGACTTTCAGGTGCGATCATGAAACCCACGCAAGCCCTTCACGATTTGGGACAAAGCCTCTGGCTCGACAACATCACGCGCGACATTCTCGACAACGGAACGCTGCGCCGCTACGTCGACGAACTGTCCGTCACCGGGCTCACGTCCAACCCGACGATTTTCGACGAGGCCATCGGCGGCGGGGCGAGCTACGACGCCGGCATCCAGAAGAAGGCGCGCGCCGGACTCTCGGGCGAACCCCTGTTCATCGAACTCGCCCTCGAGGATCTGCGGCGCGCGGCCGACATCTTCCGGCCGATTTGGGACCGCACCCAGGGGACGGACGGCTGGGTGTCGATGGAGGTATCGCCGCTGCTGGCGAGCGACACCGAGGCGACCATCGAATCCGCCTTGGCCATACACAAGCTGGCCGAGCGTCCCAACCTGTACGTCAAGATTCCGGGCACGCCGCAAGGCGTACCCGCGATCGAGGCAGCCATTTTCGCCGGGGTGCCGGTCAATGTGACCCTGCTGTTTTCCCGACAGCAGTACCTCGCCGCCGCGGAAGCCTACATGCGCGGCCTGGAACGCCGCATCGCGGGCGGCCTCGACGCGCGCGTGAGCTCCGTCGCCTCCGTGTTCGTCAGCCGCTGGGATCGCGCGGTGGGCGACAAGGCGCCGGCGGAGCTGCGCAATCGCTTGGGCGTCGCGATCGGCATGCGGACTTACCGCGCGCATTGCGAACTCTTGGAGACGAAACGCTGGCGCGATCTGGCCGCCGCCGGTGCACAGAAGCAGCGCATGCTCTGGGCGAGCACGGGAGTCAAGGATCCGAAGGCCGCCGCCGATCTCTATGTATCCGCCTTCGCCGCTCCCGAAACCATCGACACCATGCCGGAGAAAACCTTGCTGGCGTTCGCCGAGAAGGGCAGCGTCAAGGGCGTGATGCCCAAGGATGGCGGCAACGCGGAGGAGGTTCTCGGGCAGTTCGCCGCGGCCGGAATCGACGTCGATGCGCTCGCCGCGAAGTTGCAGATCGAGGGGGCGCAATCCTTCGTCAAGTCCTGGGCCGAGCTGATGCAGCGAATCGCCGAAAAAGGCGCGGCACTCGCGACCTCGTGACCTCATGACAACGCAGCTCAATCCGCTCGCCGGGAAACCGGCGCCGGCCGATCGGCTCGTAAACGTACCGCGGCTCGTCACCGCTTACTACAGCGAGCGGCCGGACCCCGGCGTCGCGTCGCAGCGCGTCGCCTTCGGCACGTCGGGACATCGCGGCTCCTCGTTCGACCGAAGCTTCAACGAAGCCCATGTGCTGGCGATCAGCCAGGCCATATGCGACTACCGCCGGCAACAGGGCATCAACGGCCCGTTGTTCCTCGGGTTCGACACTCATGCGCTGTCGGCGCCGGCCTTCGCCAGCGCGCTCGAGGTGCTCGCCGCCAACGGCGTCGACGTCATGATGGCGGCCGACGACGAATACACGCCGACGCCGGTGATCTCGCACGCCATCCTGACTTACAACCGCGCCCGTACCTCCGGGCTGGCGGACGGCATCGTCATCACGCCCTCGCACAACCCGCCCGACAGCGGCGGGTTCAAATACAATCCGCCCAACGGCGGCCCCGCCGACACCCAGGTGACCTCGTGGATTGAGGCCAGAGCCAACGAACTCCTGGGCGTGGGATTGAGCGGCGTCGCCCGCATGGACTATGCGAAAGCGCGCCGCGCCGCGACCACCCATGCGTACGACTACGTCGATTCGTATGTGAGCGGCCTCGAGTCGGTGATCGATATGGAGATCATCCGCTGCTCGAAGATCAACCTCGGGGTGGATCCCCTCGGCGGCGCCGGCGTGCACTATTGGGCGCACATCGCCGACCGGTACAAATTGAATCTACGGGTCGTCAACGACGAGGTCGACCCCACCTTCCGGTTCATGACCCTGGATTGGGACGGAAAGATCCGCATGGACCCCTCCTCTGTCTACGCCATGCAGCGGCTCATCGGGCTGAAGGACAGCTACGATGTCGCCTTCGCCTGCGACACGGACCACGACCGGCACGGCATCGTCACGGCGAGCAGCGGCTTGATGCCGCCCAACCACTACTTGTCGGTGGCGGTGGACTATCTGTTCCGGCACCGGACGGGGTGGAAGACGGATGCGGCCGTCGGCAAGACGGTGGTCAGCAGCGCCATGATCGACCGGGTCACCGCCCGGCTCGGCCGTCGGCTGTATGAAGTGCCGGTGGGTTTCAAATGGTACGTCAGCGGACTCCTCGACGGCACGTTGGGTTTCGGCGGTGAAGAGAGCGCCGGCGCGTCGTTCAGCCGATTCGACGGCACGGCCTGGAGCACCGACAAGGACGGCATCTCGGCGGCGCTGCTGTCGGCCGAGATCACGGCACGAACGGGCCGCGATCCGGGCGAAGCCTATCGGGAACTCACGCGCGATTTGGGCGAACCCTTCGCCAATCGAGTGGACGCACCGGCGACGCCGGCGCAGAAGAAAAGACTCGCGAAACTCGACCGGGACCAAATACGCACCCCCGATATTGCCGGCGAGAAGATCGAGCAGGTGTTGACGCGTGCGCCCGGCAACGACGCCGCCATCGGCGGCGTCAAGGTCACTTCCAAGAGCGGTTGGTTCGCGGCGCGGCCGTCGGGAACCGAAGATATCTACAAGATCTATGCCGAGAGTTTCGTCGATCCGGCGCACTTGCAGCGGTTGTTGACCGATGCGCAGCGCGTCGTGGACGCTGCGCTCGCGGAAACGTGAGACCGGCGGACTTCGAGCGCACGTGGCCGTAGAGACCGGCGATGACGCCGCACCCAGCGCCGCCGCCAAACGGCTGTTGCCGTGGGTGGTTGCCGTCGGATTTTTCATGGAATCGCTCGACACGACGATTCTGAACACCGCGGTTCCCACCATCGCCCATGCGCTGCGGGTTCCCCCGCTCAGCATGAAGGCCGTACTCGCGAGTTATACGCTGAGTCTCGCGGTGTTCATTCCCATCAGCGGTTGGATGGCGAATCGATTCGGCACCCGGCGTGTATTCGGATCGGCCATCGCCATCTTCATTCTCGGCTCATTCTTGTGCGGCATCTCCACCGACATCCACTGGCTGGTGGCGAGCCGCATTCTGCAGGGTTGCGGCGGCGCGATGATGCTGCCGGTGGGACGGCTCACCATGGTTCGAACCTTCGCCAAGTCCGAATTGATCCGCGCCATGAGCTTCGTCGCCATACCCGGATTGATCGGACCCATGCTGGGGCCGCTCATGGGCGGGCTCATCATCGGCTACTTCCACTGGAGCGTGATTTTTTTCGTCAACATCCCGATCGGTCTGCTGGGTCTGTACCTGGTTCACCGGCATCTGCCCAACTACCGCGCGGCGAGAAACTATCCACTGGATATCGTCGGGCTCGTGCTGTTCGGTTCCGGCATCTCGCTGCTATCCTATGTCCTCGAGATTTTCGGCGAGCACACCTTGAGCGCACGCGAGATCGTGGGACTGCTCGTCATCTCCTTCGCCCTGCTCGGCGCCTACGGCCTGCACACGCTGCGCACCTCGCACCCGCTGCTGCGCCTCGGAATTCTGCGCATACGGAGTTTTCGCGTGGCGGTGACCGGCAATCTGTTCACGCGCATCGGCATCGGCGGCCTGCCGTTCCTGCTGCCGCTGCTCTACCAGGTGGGACTCGGCTACTCGGCGATTCAATCGGGTTTGATGATCATGCCGCAGGCGCTCGCGGCCATGAGCCTGAAACTCACGCTGCCGCGCATCTTGAAAAAATTCGGCTACCGGCAGGTGCTGATATCGAACACCGTCATGCTGGGCCTCATGTTGTTCGTATTCTCCACCATCGATGCCGGCACGCCCGGCTGGCTGATCGCGCTGCAGGCGTTCATCTACGGATTTTTCACCTCCACCCAGTACACCAGCATGAACACGCTGGCCTACGCGGATGTCAACGGCGAACAGGCCAGCAGCGCCAGCACGATCGCGAGCACCGTACAGCAGTTGGCGGTGAGCTTTGGCGTGGCCGCGGCGTCGCTCGCGGCCGCGCTGTTCATTCCGGACCACAGCCGCGCCAGCGGCGCCGAAATGATTCACGGCATTCACCTGGCGCTGCGTGTGCTCGGCGCGCTGACCGTTCTCTCGACGGTGGTCTTCCGGGAACTCAAGCCCAGCGACGGCGACGCCGTCAGCAGTCACAAGACGCTCGACTCCGTCTGAGCAAGGCGATGCACGCCGGACTTCCCGCCGGCTCGAACGATCGTTTTTGTCCGGCGACGAGAACTCGCCCCCGGACCGCTCATGTCAGGCGTCGGTGTTCAGCGGAACGTGCTCCGTTACGTTCTCGAGCAGCGACTCCGCGGGAGCCGGGGCATCCGTTCCGGGAGCTTCCGGAGCATTCTTGCGCTGCTGCTTGGCGTCCTGCCGCGCCTTGCGCGCGGCCTCTTTCTGTTTTTTTGCGTGCCGATAATTTGGTTTTGCCAACTTGAATCTCCTGGAACTTGTCTATGGTTTGATCTTACTCTGCCTGCACCGAAACGCGAACCGATAAGCGGTGCCTGCCGCCGCCGACGATCACGCCGCGCAACGGCGAAACGTCGCCGAAATCGCGTCCCCAGGCGATGACGATGTGGTCGGAACCCACGCGCACGTCGTTGGTGGGATCCAGATCCACCCACCCGAACGGCGGACAGAAGACGGAGACCCACGCGTGCGACGCATCGGCGCCCACGTAGGCGGCATCGGCGCCGGGGGGCGGCAAGGTGCGCAGATAGCCGCTCACGTAGCGCGCCGCCAAACCGCGCGACCGCAGGCAAGCGATCATGATGTGCGCGAAATCCTGACAGACCCCGCGGCGCGCCTCGAACGCCTCGATGGCGGAGGTGCGAATGCTGGTGCTTCCCGGCGCGTATTTGAAATCGCGGTACGCCTTGCGCATCAATGCCTCGGCCCCCGCCAGCACCGGGCGGCCCGGCGTAAAACAATCCTCGCCGTAACCGGTGAACGCCTGTTTGACGCGGACGTAGCTCGACTCCATTCGATAGCGAAACGCGTCCAACAGCGCCTCGCCGATGGGCAGGCCCGTGAAGATCAATGCGTCGCGCACCTGTTCCCAGGGATCGCTTTGCGCCGCGTCGATGAGCGGCGCGGCTCGCACATCGACGCCCGCTTCGGCGAGCACTTCCAGCCGGTCGTGCGGCAGGTCGTATTCCAGGCGCGTCACGTGATTGCCGAACGCATCCACGTCCTCGCGGCGCGTGCTCGGCTGGGGCCGCAGCAGAATTCCGCGGCAATGGCAGGTCTGGTGCGGCCCGTCCCGCGGCGTGAGATGCAGCAACTGGTGGGAATGCGCCACGTTGCCGCCGTAGTTGTAAACGGTCTCGTGGCGCACCCGGTAGCGCACCGTGCCCGTCATGCCGCCACCGTGCGGGTCTCGACGTCGATGAGCGAGAAATGCTTGAGGGACAAACGGTCGGACAGTTTTCCGGCGGACCGGGCCAACACCTCGAGCTGAGCGGCGAGCGTCTGGCGCGCACGCATCGCGCGCGCACTGTCGCCATCCACCGAGTGCAACTCCGACTGCGCGACCGCCGCGACTGCTTCATCGATGCTGTCATCGGGCGAACCGCCCAGCGACGCCGCGATCCGCACCAGCGAATACTCGATATGGTTCCACTGATAGGCGAGCGCGCGCGGATTGGTCTTGTCGAACACCAGCAAGTCGATGGTCGACCCCAATGTCGGCGACGCAAGATAGCGCGTGCGATACGTGATCGTGCTGTCCCCGATATCGAGCAGCCACTCCAACTCGCTCTGGGTCGGTACCGCTCCCGCGCTCAGCCGCACGCCCAAGAGCTCGGCCATGAATTGCAATCGTTCCAAGCGGCGCCCGAGCATCATGAGGCGCCAGCCGTCGTCCTGCGTCATGTCGTCCAAGGCAAAGCCGGCGAGCGCCACCAGCGACAACAGCAACGCATCCAGGGTCTCCCGCGGATCGCTCTTGCGCTCCGCCGCCTCCTGGAACTGGCGCTGCAGCACGCTGATGGCGCGCCAGTTCTCCGCCGACAAACGGCTGCGAGCCTGCGCGGCGCACCATCCCAGCCTCTGCAGATCGGCCCGCAGCCCCAGGGGATTGCCCTCATCGAACACCGGTAACGAGGCGTCGCCGGTCTTCGACATGGTGATGAAATGGCGGCTCGTCTCGAGGGCCTGGGGCCACAGCAGCACGTTGGTGCGCACACCCAACGTCGCGCGCAGCAAGCGAGCCTTGTCTTCGCAGCGCTCGCTATAGCGTCCCATCCAGAATAGATTCTCGGCCAAGCGCGACGGCAGCTCGTCATGTCGCACCAACGCCCGCGGCGCAATGACCGACGCGCCGGCATCGTCCGTGGACCTGCGGTCCGACGCCAGCACCCACACATCCTTGCTGCCGCCGCCGCGCTGCATGGAAACGATGTCGGCGGTGTCGGACGCAATGCGTGCGAGCCCTCCCGGCATGACCCGATAGCCCGTGGCCGTCGCGATCGCATACACACGAATGCCGAGCGCCCGCGCCGCAAAACCCGCGCCCGCGCCCACGTTGCGCCACACCGGCGCTTGCGAGAAGGCCAGCCGTTCCTGCGCCACGTAGGCGTGCGGCCGCGCGATCAGTCGTTTCAACAACTCCGCGCGCGCCTCGGGCGCCAGATCGCGGCCGAACACCGCGTCGAAATTCTGGTTGGGGTACGTGGGCTTGATGACCAGCCGCTCGATGTTCTCGACCACATAGTCGAGCGCGAGCTTCTCGCCGCACCACCAGGTCGCAACCGACGGCAACCGCAGCTCCTCTCCCAGCAGCCGCTCAGCCACCGCCGGCATGAACCCCATCCACGCCGCCGATTCCAGGACACCGCTGCCCAACGCATTCGCGATGACCACCTTGCCCGCGCGCACCACCGCGATGAGTCCCGGCACCCCGAGGGCCGAATCGGCGCGCAGCTCCACCGGGTCGCAGAAGTCGTCGTCGAGCCTGCGAAAAATGGCATGTACCCGCCTGAGGCCGCCCAGCGTCTTGAGGTACACCGTATCGCCGCGCACGGTCANNCCGCGCCAGATAGGCGTGTTCGAAATAGGTTTCATTGAACGAACCGGGCGTCAACACCACTGCGAGCGGCGACTCCCCCTCGAGTGCGTGGCGCATGAGATTCTCGCGCAGCGCGCCGAAGAAACTGCCGAGCGAACGCACCCCCAGATCGCTCAAGATGTCGGGAAACACCCGCGACACGATTTGACGATTTTCCAGCGCATAGCCCGGACCCGACGGCGTCTGCGTTCGATCGGCAAGCGCCCACCAGCGGCCATCCGCCGAACGCGAAATGTCGACCGCATAGACATGCAGGCGATTGCCGCCCGCGGGCATGATGCCGTGGCAGGGCCAGAGAAAAT
>PLAH01000097.1 GCA_003134045.1 Gammaproteobacteria bacterium | reverse complement strand
AGAACGGCGTCTCGCACATGGCGACCACCGGAATTCCGTGAATTTCGCCGGAGCGCGCCTGGATCAGGTCGAAGACGAAAATATCCGGAACGTAGTAAATGGACGCCGTCGTGTCGCGCAGATCGTCCAGCAGATTCATCACGCGTTTCACGTGCCGAATCGGCAAGGCGATGAAAATCACGTCGGTGCGGTTGGCCTTGACGTAGGTGCCGAGGTCGCTCAAGGTTCCGACCAGTTCGGCGTCGGCCTCCATGCCGAGCCGCTCGCTGCTGCGATCGTCGAAGAAGCCTTTGACCTCGAGCCGCATGCCGGGGTTGGCACGCAGCCGGCGGGCCAGCTCCAGGCTGCTGGTGTTATAGCCGGCGACGATGGCGCTGCGCTTGTCGAAGGCGTTGAGCAGGAAACGGCGCATGACTTCCTGCATGGCCAGCGTCGAGAAGATCAGTCCCACCGGGGTGATCGCCGCCCAGGTCAGAAATATGCGGCGCGGATAGACCTGCAGCGGCGACTTGGTGACGTAACCGATGGCGAGCAGCACGGCGAGCAGCAACAGCCAGCGGACGATCACATCGACCACGGCCGATAGGCGCGGCGAGGTGAGCTGCGAACTCACCTCACGAGGCGACTGGACCAGTACCAGGCACAGCACGGCCACGATCACGATCGCCGAGGATGAGGGGTCGAACCGATCCTCGAACACGATGATGGTCGCATACAGGAATGCCACGGCCACCACCGCGGGCAGGATTGCCTGCACGCCGGCAAGAATCGCGATCAGAAAAGTCTGTTTGGCCAGAACCGGTTGGGTCATTTCATATCCATTGCAGCACGATCGCCGATCGCGTTGTTGGGCGGTCGTGGTACGGGTACGACATAATCAAGGCGTATTGTGCACGCGGCACCCTGATCCATCCGTGATCCATTCCTACAATAGGGAAGATTCGACCAGTGTCAAATCACAGTGTCAAATTGCCGACAAAGTTAAATGGCGCCTCCAATGGTATTCTAGGCAGCCATGACAAACGTTCCATTGCTGGATCTTAAGATTCAGTTCGCACAAATCCGTTCCGAGGTGATGCCGCTCATCGAGCAGGTGTGCGCGAGTCAGCAATTCATTCTCGGCGAGCATGTGCGCGCCTTCGAGGAGGAATCGTCGCGGTACTGCGGCACCGTCGCCGGTATCGGCGTGTCCTCCGGCACGGATGCGCTGCTGGTGGCGCTGATGGCCCTCGGAATCGGTGCCGGCGACGAGGTGCTCACCTCGCCGTTCACGTTCTTTGCGACCGCCGGAACCATTGCGCGGACGGGCGCACGGCCCATATTCTGCGACATCGACCCTGCTACGTTCAATCTGTCGGCGGCCGCCGTACAAACGTTCATCGACACGCAATGCGAGACGCGCGGACCGGACCTGATCCGGCTGGCGACCGGCGGGCGCGTCAAGGCACTCATGCCGGTGCATCTGTACGGCCAGTCGGCCGACATGGCTCCGTTGATGGCGATCGCCCGGCGCCACGGCCTCAAGGTGATCGAAGATGCTGCGCAGGCGATCGGCACCGAGTACACCGATCACGTGCGGGTGGGCTCGATCGGCGACGTCGGCTGCTTTTCGTTCTTCCCCAGCAAGAACTTGGGCGCGTTCGGCGACGCCGGATTATGTACAACCAACGATCTCGAACTCGCCGAACGCATGCGCGTCCTGCGGGTTCATGGCGGCAAGCCGAAGTATTTTCATGCGCTGATCGGCGGCAACTTCCGGATCGACGAACTGCAGGCGGCCGTCCTGCGCGTGAAACTGAAGTATCTCGACGGCTGGACGCAGGCTCGGCAGCGCAACGCCGCCTTCTACGATGCCGCGTTTGCGGACGCCCGGCTGGGACCCAAGCTCGAGACTCCGCTGGCCATGGTCGGCGATCGGCACATTTTCAATCAATACATCGTACGCGCCCAACGGCGCGATGCGCTCAAGAGCTTCCTGGCGGATCGCCACATCGGGACCGAGATCTACTATCCCGTCCCGCTGCACCGTCAGGAATGCTTCGCTTATCTGGGCTACCAGGCCGGCGATTTTCCGCAGTCCGAGCGCGCCGCCGCCGAAACGCTGGCGCTGCCCATCTATCCGGAACTGGAGCGAGCGCAGCTCAAACACGTGGTTGCCAGCGTCGCCGAATTCTACCGCTGAAGGGCGGCGGCGGTCGGGCCCTCGCGGCACCCGCCCGAAGGAGATCTTCTCCGACCTGACCGTTCACGGCAATTACGCCGCGTTCGGTGCGCGCGCGGCATCAGTGCCGGCAGCGATGTTGCGCACGGAAACCACGCTCAGGCCTTCTTGAAATCCTCGGGGAGCAACTGGTGCCGGGACAATAGCTTGTAGAAGTCGGTGCGGTTGCGCTTGGCGAGGCGCGCCGCCTGGCTGACGTTGCCGCCCGTGATCTGCAAGATCTGCGACAGATAGTTGCGCGTGAATTCGTCGCGTGCCTCGTCGAACGAGGTGAGCCGGGTGGGGCTGCCCCCGAGCGACTGCTGCACCAGTTCGGCCGTGATGATGGCGCCGTGCGACAGCGCCACGTTCTGCCGGACGACGTTGTAGAGCTGACGCACGTTACCGGGCCATTCGGCCGTGGCGAGCAGCTCCACGGCCTCCGGCGCATAGATTTTTCGCTGGCCGCTTTCCTTGGCGATTTGCTCGAGAAAGCGCGCCACCAGCAGCGGAATGTCTTCCCGCCGGCGCCCGAGCGCGGGCATCTCGATGTGCACCACATTCAGCCGATAATACAAGTCCTCGCGAAATTGGCCGCCGATCATCAATTCGTGCAAGTCGCGATGCGTGGCCGAAATCACCCGCACATCGATGGGCACCGCCTCCGCGCCGCCCACCGGGCGAATCTGGTTTTCCTGCAGCACGCGCAGCAGTTTCACTTGCAGACGCATCGGCATGTCGCCGACTTCGTCGAGCAGCAGCGTGCCGCCTTGAGCGGTCTCGAAGAGACCCGGCTGAGCGCGAACGGCGCCGGCGAAGGCGCCCTGTTCATGGCCGAACAGCTCGGATTCGAGAAGATTCTCCGCCATCGCGCTGCAATTGATGGCGACGAAAGGCTTGTTGCGCCGCGGGCTGGCGTCATGGATGGCGCGTGCCAGCAATTCCTTGCCGGTGCCGCTCTCGCCGGTCAGGAGCACGCGCGCATCGGTCCCGGCGACCATGTTGGCTTGGGCAAGCTTGTCTTCCATCAAGCGGTTGCGGGTGACGATATTGGCACGCCAATCCTCATCCACATGCGCGAATCCCGACACTTTGAGCGCTTTCTGCACGTGATCCAGCAGGTCTTGCTTGTCGACCGGCTTGGTCAGAAAACCGAACGCGCCGCTCTGGGTGGCGTGCACCGCGTCGGGGATGGTGCCGTGCGCGGTCAGGATGATGACGCGCAACCCGGGCCATCGGCTCTGCAGTTCCTTCAGCAGCCCGATGCCGTCCATCTGATCCATGCGCAGGTCGGTGATCACGAGGTCGGGTCTGAAGCGCGTGCACGTCGAGAGCGCAGCCGCCGCGCTCTCGACCGCCTCCACCTCATAATTCTCCGCGCGAAGCCGGATGGTTAGTAACCGCAGGAGACCGGGATCGTCGTCGACCACCAGGATCCGCGCGCGGCGCTTTTGGGACGTGGAGTTCTCGCGCGCATTCGGCTGTAGTCCGAAGCCGAGCGGCGTGGTCGCGGCGATCGAGTAGGCGTTCAGTTCAGTCTCTCCAATGGCTCAATCATGGCGTGCGCGCTCCGTTGGTCCCGCGATCGTTGATGGATCGCTCGACGTGAGTCACCGCCTCCAGCTTTGCCTGGGCCTCATCCAAGGCCTTGCGCAATCGCACATTTTCGTCCGATTCCGCTGCGAGGCGGCGATTGATCGCCAGCAGCTTATCGCGCGTCTCGCGCGGCGCTTCGTCCCGCAGCTGCGCGTTCTCGGCCTGCAGCACCAGTCTTTGATCGACCTCCTGCAGCTCGACCATGGCGAGCAGCCGCTCCACCGGCAACAGAGTTTCAGGTGTGGCGAGCAGTTCCGACAACTGTCGCTGCGCGGCGACGGGATCGGAGGCGCCATGGCCCGGGGTCGCCAACGCCAGGGCATATTTGAGCTTATTGGTGGTGGTGGGCGAGAGCGCGGCGGCCTGCTTTGCGGACTCGAACAGTTCCGCCTGGCGCGCAGGATCTCCCGACGGCAGCGCACGCATCAGTTCCAGGGACGAGGTGATCGATATCAGGTCGGGCGCCGGCGGGGCCGGCGGCGGGACCGCGTTCGGATTCGAGTCGCCCATGCCGGTCGACTTGCAGCCTTGCAGACCCGCGATGACGAGCAGGACGCAAGCAACATAGCCGAACCTGCTATGCCGCATGGGCTTCTTCATGTTTGACCTCGGCGGGTTGACGCAACGGCAAGCTCACTCGAAAGTGAGCGCCGCCGCTCTTTCCTTCTAAAATCTCGATGCTGCCCCCGTGTGCATTGACGAATTCGGTCACCACCGACAGACCGATGCCGGTTCCCTTGACGTAACCGCCTTGCGGCGTCTTGCCCTGGTAGAACGCCTCGAAGATCCTGGCGCGCTCCTCGGCGGGAATGCCCGGTCCGGTGTCGGTCACGTCCAAGATGAAACGGTCGCGCTCGCCGCGGACAT
The DNA here is from genome assembly GCA_003134045.1 of Gammaproteobacteria bacterium. Lineage (GTDB taxonomy): Bacteria > Pseudomonadota > Gammaproteobacteria > Steroidobacterales > Steroidobacteraceae > Bog-1198. Next base: position 16,418 of record PLAH01000097.1, on the reverse strand, counting down.
TGATCGAAATGGTGCCGCCGCGCGGCGTGAATTTGATCGCGTTGGAGAGCAGATTGTCGAGGATGAGGCGCACCTTGCCGCGGTCGGCCAGCGGGGTCAGATCCTCCACCTGGACATCGAGCCGCACGCGCTGCGCCACCAGGCTCAGCTGCTGGTTCTCCAATACCGATTTGACCAGGGGCCGAAGCTTGAACTCGCTGATCTCGAGCCCGACGCTTTTGGCCTGCCAGGCGCTGAATGACAGCAAGTTTTCGATGAGCCGCTGCAGTTTCATCCCATTCTCGCGCAATATCGCGGTGACTTCCCGTTGGGCGCTTTGCAATTCACCGACCGCGCCGTCCATCAGGAGTTCGGTCCCCTCGCGAATATTGGCGAGCGGGGTCTTCAATTCATGCGACATATGTCGCAGGAAACGGTTCTTCTCCTGCGCCAGCTCCAATAAACGGCCTCTCAGCCACTCCAATTGGGTGGCCAGGCGTTCCAGGTCGGCCGGCCCCTTGATGGCGATGGGCCGCGAGAATGTGCCGCGGCCGAGCTCGCTGATGGCACGGTCGATGGCGCGGATGGGCCGGCCGAACAAATAGGTGAACATGCCGACCACGGCGAGCGTCATGGGTACCAGCAGGAGGGTCTGCCAGAACAGTTTTTGCTGCGCGCGTTCCGCCGCGAGCTGCAGGCTGGTCAATTCCTGGTCGATATGGGCGTTGATGCGATTCGACACGCCGGAGGCCATTTCCGACAGGTGCGGGAAGGAATTGATGATCTCCGCCATGCGCGGCGAATTCGGCGGGGCCGTCCCCAATGCGGTCGAGAGTCGGTCCGCTTCACGCAGGAGCGCGTGGGCGTCCTGCTCGGACTGTTCATCCAGCGGCAGGGTGAGCAACTCGTTGACCGTGGCCGCCAGCCGATCGTGATTGCGCGTGTAGACATCGCGCAGCTCCGCATTGCCGATGATCTGATACAGCCGCGCCGCGCGCTCGAGCGCGCCGATCTCCTCGAACATGCTCTGGTTGTTGCGCGTCCCCTGCATGCCATGAATCACCAATTGTTCACTGCGATTCGACAGGCGATTCATCTGCACGGCGGCATTCACGATGGCGAAAAGCAGCGGCGCGGCCACTACCGTGAAGCCGATCAGCATCAGTCCGCTCAATGACTTGGGTCTGGGCAGTCGCATTCGACCATTCTAGCAGCGTCCCTGTAGACTGCGGCGAATGAACGCGGATGCACCCTATTCGGAACTATCCCCTGAGATCGTGCTGGATGCGCTGGAAGCCGCCGGACATCGCTGCGATGGACGCGTGCTGGCGCTCAACAGTTACGAGAACAGGGTTTACCAGATCGGCATCGAGGATGGCGACCCGGTGGTGGCGAAGTTCTATCGGCCGGGCCGCTGGAGCGATGCGGCAATTCGCGAAGAGCATGCATTTTCGGCGGAATTGGCGGCGCAGGAAATTCCCGTGGTCGCGCCCCTGTTCCGCGATGGCGAGGCCCTGCACGTTCACCGCGGGTTCCGCTATGCGGTGTTTCCGCGGCGCGGCGGCCGCTGGCCCGAACTGGGAACCGCGACGGACCGCGAGTGGGTCGGCCGTTTTCTGGGTCGGATCCACGCGGTCGGCCGCGCTGGGAGATTTCACGAGCGGGCCCGCTTGAGTGTCGAGGACTTGGGGCGCCGGGCCCGCGACTTCGTGCTGGACGGCGACTGGATGCCCGATTATCTGGCCGCCAAATATGCCGATTTGACGGACACCTTGCTCGATGAAGTCGAAGCGCAGGCGTACGAGTGGGGTGGTGCCCGGCTGGGGCGAATTCTCGGGGACTGTCATCGGGGAAACATCTTGTGGACCGATCTGGGGCCGCATTTCGTCGATTTGGATGACTGCCTCACCGGTCCGGCGGTGCAAGACGTGTGGATGTTGCTGGCGGGAAGCCAGGAGGAAATGCGTTCCGACCTCGTCGGTATCCTGAAGGGCTACGAGCAGTTCCTGCCGTTCGATCGCCGCGAATTGGCGCTCATCGAACCGTTGCGCGCCTTGCGCATGATCCATTACTCGGCGTGGCTGGCGCGCCGCTGGGACGATCCGGCCTTTCCGCGGGCGTTTCCGTGGTTCGCCGAGCCGCGGTATTGGGAAGAGCACTACCGGGCACTGGAGGACCAGCTGACCGCCGTGCTGGGTCCCAGGCTCGAGTTGTGATGCACCTCGTGTTTAGGGGATCATACCTGGATGAGTAAAGGGAGAGCTCTGCTGGTGTGCGCCGCCGTGCTGCTGACGGCATGCCACGGCGATTCGAGCGAGGCTCCGGTCGACAGTCCCGTCCCGCACAGGCATGGGCCGCGCGTGAAGCGGGGCCCCACGCCCGCGGAGTTGACGGCGGGCATGGTGGAGGCCGTGACTACCGGCAAATCGACGGTGCCCGTGGCCGTCAAATTCGATCTGGGCAGCCGGCCCACGATAGGGCAGCCCTTGGAGGTGGCCGTTGCCGTGATGCCGCAAGTCGCCGCGGACGCCGCCATCCTGACGGTGATGGGATCGGACGGCCTGCAGCTGGCGGCCGGGGTGAGCCCGATTGAAATACCGTCGGCCGACCCGACTCAGGTCTACCGACATAGCATCAGCGTGACTCCGGCGGCGGAGGGCGTGCAGCTGTTGGCCCTCACGGTGTCCCTCAAACACGATGAAATCACCGAAACGAGAGCGTTTTCGGTGCCCATCATCGTGGCCGCGAGCGCCGACGCCCCGGCTCCGAGCGGCCACTAGGGCCCGTCATCCGCCGCGGCGGATGGCGCAGCTTCCGTCGAGGCGATTGAAACTCCGGCGCGATCCCCAATATAACCTATAATGGTCGGTTTCCCGGGGCTCCACTGTGCAGAAAATTCGCAACATCGCCATCATCGCGCACGTCGATCATGGCAAGACCACTCTCGTAGACCAGCTCTTACGCCAGTCCGGCACGCTCGACACGCGTAAGGACCTGCAGGAGCGCGTCATGGATTCGAACGCCCTCGAGCGCGAGCGCGGCATCACCATCTTGGCGAAGAACACCGCGATCACGTGGAACGACTATCACATCAACATCGTCGACACGCCGGGCCACGCCGATTTCGGCGGTGAAGTCGAGCGCGTTCTCGCCATGGTCGACTGCGTGCTGCTGCTGGTCGACGCCGTGGACGGACCGATGCCGCAAACCCGCTTCGTGACGCAGAAGGCGTTCAAGCACGGGCTGCGGCCGATCGTGGTCATCAACAAGATCGATCGGGACGAAGCGCGCCCCGGTTGGGTCTTGGATCAGACCTTCGATCTGTTCGACCGTCTCGGCGCGACCGACGAGCAGCTGGATTTCCCGGTGGTCTATGCCTCGGCGCTGCGCGGTTTCGCGAGCCTCGATTCGGGCGTGCGCGACGGCGACATGCAGCCGCTGTTCAAAACCATCGTCGATCATTGCCCGCCGCCCGACGTGGACGTCGACGGCCCGCTGCAGCTGCAGGTGACGCTGCTCGATTACTCGGCCTACGTAGGCGCCATCGGCGTCGGCCGCATCAAGCGCGGTACGTTGCGCAAGGGCATGAACGTCACGGTGGTCAACCGCGAGGGCAAGACTCGCTCGGAGAAAATCACCCAGGTCCTGGGGTTTCATGGCCTGACCCGGATCGAGGTCGAGGAGGCCTACGCAGGGGACATCGTGGCCTTTGCCGGCATTTCCGAGCCCAAGGTGTCGGATACCCTGTGCGATCCGTTGAATGTCGAGGCGTTGCCGAGTCTCACGGTCGATGAACCGACCATCAGCATGACGTTCGAGGTCAACACCTCGCCGTTCTTGGGACGCGATGGGAAATTCGTCACCAGCCGGCAGATCCGTGAGCGCCTGGATCGCGAGTCCATCCACAATGTGGCCTTGCGCGTCGAGCCGACGGCGGATCCGGACAAGTTCGTGGTGTTCGGCCGCGGTGAATTGCACTTAGGCGTGCTGCTGGAGAACATGCGGCGCGAAGGCTTCGAAATGGCCGTGTCGCGGCCGCGGGTGGTCATCAAGCAGATCGACGGCGCGCCGCACGAGCCCTACGAGCAGGTGACGGTGGATGCGGACGCCGAGGCACAGGGCGCCATCATGCAGGCGCTGGGCAGCCGCGGCGGTGAACTGAAGGACATGCAATCCGATCGTGGGCGCGTGCGTCTCGACTACATGATTCCCTCACGCGGTCTGATCGGTTTTCAGACCGAGTTTCGCACCATGACGCGCGGCACGGGGCTGCTGCATCACGTGTTCGACCACTACGGTCCGGTGAACAAGAGCGAGCTGGGCCAGCGTCCGAACGGCGTGCTCATCAGCAACGGCCAGGGCACCGCTCTGGCGTATTCGCTGTTCAGCCTGCAGGAACGGGGCCGGTTGTGTATCGGACCCGGCGAGGAAGTCTACGAAGGCATGATCATCGGCATGAACAATCGCGACGACGATTTGGTGGTCAATCCGCTGAAGGGCAAGAAGCTCACCAACATGCGCGCTTCCGGCAAGGATGAGGCCGTCGTGCTGTCGCCGCCCATCCGCTTCTCCCTGGAACAGGCGATGGAGTTCATCGATGACGACGAGCTGATCGAAGTCACGCCGAACAATATTCGCTTGCGCAAGCGCTATTTGCTCGAAAACGACCGGAAGCGAGGCGGCCGCGCGACCGCGGATCAGACCTCGTAATAATTTAACCGATTATTTGCCGAAGCGAGACGCGCGTCATGGCGTCGTTGCGGGATCTCCCTAACATTGGAATTTGCGGTGCCTGATGCACGGCATAATTTCGGGGGAGATCTCTTTGTCACGCGATATTGCGACCGCGGCTCGGACCGAACCGTCGCGACACACGGAGAGTCTCAACCGGCTGCTGCAGCGTCAACTCGCCGACGCGCGCGGGCGTGACGGCGACCTCGACTTGGGCGCTCTGCTGCGGGAAATCAGCGCGCACTACGATCGCGTCGACGCCGAGCGGCGCGGTGTGGTGCGTTCCATGCAGATCATGTCGGATGAGGCGCAGGCGCTCACCCGCGAAATTCGCGAGCAAACGGCCTCGCAGCTCCAAGTCATTCTCGATAACGTCAAGGACGCCATCGTCACGGTGGACGAGGGGGGGCACATCGAGACCTTCAACCCCACCGGTGAGCGCATCTTCGGCTACGCGGCCGAGGAGATCTTGGGACGCTCGCTGGATTGTCTGTTGCCCGAGCATGGCGCCGCGGCCAAACCGGCAACCTCGCTGGTCGAATTCCTGGAACGCTGCGCCACCAAGGCCGACGACACCCATGTCGATCTGGCGGCGCATCAAACCTGGGGACGATCGAAGGACGGGAACCGCGTTGCCGTGGAAATCGCGGTCAGCAAGGCGAGCCTGAATCGGCGCGACGGCTACATCGTGTGCATCCGCGACTGCACGGAACGGCAGCTGGCGGAACAGTCGATACGCGAGAGCGAGGCGCGCTACCGGACCTTGGTCGAACATGCGCCCGAAGTGATCGTGGTATTCGACGTGGACCAGGGCAGGTTCATCGATGTGAACGACAACGCCTGCCGCTATTTCAAAATGGAGCGCGAGGCGCTCTTGGAGAGCGGCCCGGCCACCATCAGTCCGGCACACCAGCTCGATGGCAGCGCCTCCTTCGGCATCGTCCGTGGCTACATCGACGGTGCATTGGCGGGCGAGACCCCGGTGTTCGAGTGGGTGCACTGCGACACGCAAGGACAGCATCTGCCATGCGAAGTGCGCTTCGTCCGTTTGCCAAGCTCGAATCGCCGGCTGATCCGCGCCAGCATCACCGATATCACCGGACGTCAGCGCGCGGCCGCGATTGCGGCGGGCGAGCGCCGGGTGTTCGAGAAGATTGCAGCCAACGCACCCTTATCGTCGGTGTTCGAAGCCATCTGCGAAGTAATCGAGCGCGTGATGGTCCACAGCTTCTGCGCCATCAATGTGCTCGACATCGCGGCGCAGGCCTTGCGCTTCGGCACGGCGCCGAGCCTGCCCCGGGAATTCGTCGCCGCCATGGACCATGCCCCGATCGGAATTCGTTTCGGCTCGTGTTCGGCGGCCGTGTATCTGGCTCGGCAGATCACCGCGGCCGACATCGAAACCGACGCGATATGGGAGTTCCGGCGCGACGCGGCGCGCCACGCCGGCCTGCGCGCGGCCTGGTCCACGCCCATCGTCGCCGCCGACGGCGGCACGGTAGGGACTTTTTCGGTGTATCGGCGCCAGCCGGGCGTGCCGTCCGCGCGCGACGAGGAGCTCATGTCGCGCATGGCGCAGATCGCCGGAATCGCCATCGAGCGGCGCTCGGCCGAAGATGCGCTGCGCGCGAGCGAAGAGAAGTTTCGCGGGCTGTTCGACAGCGTCATGGAGGGCGTCTACCGAACCACGCGCGAGGGTCGCCTGCTCGACGTGAATCCTGCGTTCGTGCAAATTCTCGGCTACGCATCGGCCGAGGAGGTCTATCGTACGTCGGCCGCGTCCCTGTATTGGTACCCGAGCGACCGGGACACGTACATACGCCGCATGGACAGCGACGGCGAACTGCGTAACGAAGAGATCATACTGCGCTGCAAGGACGGCAGCATGCTGGTGGTCGTCGACAACAGCCGGGTGGTGCGCGACACCCTCGGCCGCATCGTCGGCTACGAAGGCACGATTACCGACATCACCGAGCGCAAGAAGGCCGAGACCGCGATCTTCCAGGAGAAGGAACGCGCGCAGGTGACGCTGCAATCCATCGGCGACGCGGTCATCACCACCGACTCCGAGGGCCGCATCGACTATATGAATCCCGTTGCCGAGAGCTTGACCGGGTGGGAGAACCGCGAGGCCCAGCGGCGGCTGATCAGCGACGTCCTGACCGTGATCGATGAGGGGACGCGAGCCGCATGCGAAAGTCCGGTCATGCGTTGTCTGCGCGAGGGTCAGGTGCTGGGCCTGGCGGAGCATACCGTGTCGGTGACGCGCCGCGGGCAGGAGATCGCCATTCAGGACTCCGCCGCGCCCATCCGCGATCGTGCCGGCAACTTGATCGGCGCCGTCATGGTGTTCCACGACATCAGCAAGGAGCGGCGCCTGCACCGTGCGCTGCACTACCAGGCAAGCCACGACGCGCTGACCGGCCTCATCAATCGCCGCGAGTTCGAGAATCGGCTCACCGCCGCGGTCGAGAGCGTGCGCTCGGCCGGCGTCGCGCGGCACGCGCTGCTGTACCTCGACCTCGACCAGTTCAAGCTGGTGAACGATACCTGCGGACATCCGGCGGGCGATTTGCTGCTCAAACAAATCACCGGCGTGCTGCAATCGCGAGTCCGCGGCGGCGACACGCTGGCACGTCTGGGCGGCGACGAGTTCGGCATCCTGCTGGACAGCTGTTCGCTGGATCAAGCATTGCGGGTGGCCGAAGCGATCCGCCAGGCGATCCGCGACTACCGTTTCGTCTGGCAGGAGGTCATATCGGCGATCGGCGTCAGCATCGGCATCGTGGAGATCACCGGCGATACGCTCAACGTGGCCAGCGTGATGAGCGCCGCCGACGTGGCCTGTTATGCCGCCAAGGATCAGGGGCGCAACCGCGTGCAGCTCTACCAGCCCGACAATGTGCCGGAGCGTCACCGCGAAATGCACTGGGTCTCGAAGCTGACCCGGGCCTGCGACGAAAGCCGTTTCGAACTCTTCTACCAGCCCATCGTGCCCATCGGCACCAATCTGTACGAACGCGAACACTTCGAGCTCATGCTGCGTCTGCGCGACGAGTCGGGTGTGCTGGTGGCACCCGCCGAGTTCATCCCGGCGGCGGAACGTTACAACGTCATGCCCTCGATCGACCGCTGGGTCGTGAGGCAGGCATTGGATCAGATCGTGTGCCGCAGCGGCACGGGCATCAAACCGTACACCGTCGCGGTGAATCTGTCCGGGACGTCGCTCAACGACGAACGGTTTCTGGAATACTTGATCGCCGAACTGAGCGCGCGCGAGCTGCCGCCGGGCGCGATGTGTTTCGAGATCACCGAAACCGCGGCGATCGCTAACTTGAGCAACGTGGTCTATTTCATGCGCGAACTGAAGACCCGCGGCTGTCATTTCGCGCTCGACGATTTCGGCAGCGGGCTCTCATCGTTCATGTACTTGAAGACGCTGCCGGTCGATTATTTGAAGATCGACGGGCAGTTCATCGAAAACGTCGCGCGCGACCCGGTGGATCGCAGCATGGTGGAGGCCATCAGCCAGGTGGGCAAGGCCATGGGCATCCACACCATCGCCGAGCGGGTCGAATCGGTCGAGGTTCTGCTCGAACTCGGGCGTTTGGGGATAGGTTTCGCGCAGGGATTTTACGTCGCCTCTCCCAAATCGACTGCTGAGTTTCCGTATCTGCGGAAGTGAGTGCGCCTACCGCCGTTCGCCATCGCGCAGGGCGCATTAGAAGGCGTAACTCACGCCCATGCTGACCGTGTAGCGGGGGAACAGCTGGTATCCCACCAGGTCGCTGTACACCGGCACCTGCGCGAAACCGTAGACATGCAGCGCGCTCCAGCTCCAGCAGGATGCGGCTGATCCAGTCTCGCCTGTATGGGTATGTCCGCGTACGCACGTTGTGTTGAACCATGCCAGAGTGCGGATCGCCGCGCCAGTGAGAACGAGCTCAAATTTGTTTAAAGTACGTACCACGCTGCAACCGCGCGATGCTACCCCAGGAAACGCCGAGATGACATTCGAGTTACAACCGCGCATTCAAAATGAATTGATTCGCCTCGAACCGATGGAGCCGGATGACTTAGATGCCCTGTATGCAGTCGCTTCCGACCCGCTCATTTGGGAGCTGCATCCGAACAAGGATCGCTATCAGCGCAAGGTGTTCGAGAACTTTTTCAAGGGCGCACTCGAGTCCGGCGGCGCGTTTTGCGTCCTCGATAACACAACCGGGGAACTGATCGGCAGCTCGAGATATTACGATCTGGATGAGGCGCAGCGGGTCGTCGCCATCGGCTACACGTTCATCGCGCGCAGCGCCTGGGGCCGGCAATACAACCGGGAACTGAAAACATTGATGCTCGATCATGCGTTTCGCTTCGTCGATCGCGTCGTTTTCCACGTTGGCGCGAATAACCTGCGCTCGCGCAGGGCGATGGAGAAGCTCGGCGGCATCCTCATCGGCGAGGAAGCCATTGCCTACTACGGCGAGCGGAGCAACCAAAACGTGATTTATCAGATCGAGAAGGCGCAATGGGCGGCGCGGCCGCGGTAGTTCCGTAGGTCTACTCGCAATGCACGAAAAGCGCCAGTGACCGGCTCGTCATCCCGTAGGCGTGGCCGGTCTCGGCGCGAAATGTAGGCTCCTCGTTGCCGAGATTCGTGTCGATGGCGAGCGCCCAGTGCCGGCCGCCGGGACATTCGGGCAGGGTGAATTCGACCAGATCGTGGTGCGAGTTCATCACCAGCAGCATGGCGGCTTCGGTACCCCGTTGGCGCAGGCCGCTGGGGCGCGCCCGGCCGTCCATCATCATGCCGAAGCAGCGCATGTTCGCATCGCTCCAGTCCTCGGGTTTCATCTCCATACCGGACGCATTGATCCACGTGAGGTCCTTGACCTCGAGTTCCTCGTCGTACGCCCCGGTCAGGAATCGATTGCGCCGCAGGATGGGATACTTGCGCCGCAGAGCGCATAATTTCCGGACGAATTCGACCAGCGAGCGGCCCTTGTCGTCGAAGTTCCAATCGAACCAGCTGATCTCGTCGTCATGGCAGTAGGCGTTGTTGTTGCCTCGCTGGGTGCGTCCGAATTCGTCGCCGGCCAGCAACATCGGAGTGCCCTGCGAGAGGAGCAGCGTGCCCAGTAAATTTCGAATTTGGCGGCTGCGCAAGGTATTGACGGCTGGATCGTCGGTCGGTCCCTCCACGCCGCAATTCCACGAGCGGTTGTCGCTGCTGCCGTCGCGATTCTCTTCGCCGTTGGCCTCGTTGTGCTTGTCGTTGTACGTCACCACGTCGTTCAGCGTGAAGCCGTCGTGCGCAGCCAGGAAATTGACGCTCGCCCAGGGCCTGCGGCCCAGATGATCGTAGATGTCGCCCGACGCGCACAGGCGGGGGGCGATCTGGCTCGCGGTGGCGGCGCCTTTCCAATAATCCCGTACGGTGTCTCGATGGCGATCGTTCCACTCGGCCCACCCCGGCGGGAAGCCGCCGACCTGGTAGCCGCCCGGGCCGCAGTCCCACGGCTCGGCGATGAGCTTGACGGTACGCAGCACGGGATCCTGATTGCAGGCCTTCAAGAAGCCGCTTTGGTTGTCGAAACCGTTGGTCTCCCGGGCCAGGATGGTGCCGAGGTCGAAGCGAAAGCCGTCGACGTGCAGTTCCGACACCCAGTAGCGCAGGCTGTCGGTCACCATTTCGATCACATTCGCGTGCGAAATGTTCAGCGTGTTGCCGGTGCCCGTATCGTTGACATAGAACCGCTTTTCGTCGGGAAGCAAACGGTAGTAGGACGCGTTGTCGATGCCCTTGAACGACAGCGTGGGGCCGCGCTCGTTGCCCTCGGCCGTGTGGTTGTAGACCACGTCGAGGATGACCTCGAGCCCGGCGGCGTGGAAGGTCGCGACCATTTCCTTGAATTCACGCAGGCACTGGTCCTTGGCCGACGCATAGCGCGGGTCGGGAGCGAAGAAACCGATGCTGTTGTAACCCCAGTAGTTGGTCAGGCCTTTTTCGAGCAAGTGGTCGTCGTTGACGAAGGTATGGATGGGCAGCAATTCGATGGACGTGACGCCCAACGACTTCACGTAGTCGATGACCTCCTTGGTTGCCAGGCCCGCATAGGTTCCTTGCTTGTGCGGGGGCACCGCCGGATGCAATTTGGTGAACCCCTTGACGTGTGCTTCGTAAATGATGGTGTTGTCCCACGGCACTTGACGGGTACGAGGCTGTCCCTTCCAGTCGAAATCCGGGTCGACGACGATGCATTTGGGCACGAAGGGGGCGCTGTCGCGCTCATCGAAGGTCAGATCGTCGCCTTCCGCACCCACCGTGTAGCCGAAACACTCCGGCGCCCACCGCATCTGGCCGATGTGGGCGCGGGCGTAGGGATCCAGGAGCAGCTTGTTGGGATTGAATCGATGACCTTCCAGCGGCGCGTAGGGCCCGTGTACGCGAAAGCCGTAGACCGAACCGGGCGCGACGTCGGGGAGGTAGCCGTGCCACACCTGATCGGTATATTCGGGGAGCACGATGCGCTCGCGTTCCGTAGCGCCGGCGCTGTCGAACAAGCAGACTTCGACTTTGGTCGCATTCGCCGAAAACAGCGTGAAGTTGGTGCCCTTGCCGTCCCAGATCGCTCCATGCGCGCGCGAATTTCCCTCCCTCACTCTTCCACGATGTACGTCGGTCACACAAATCTCACGTAATGGCTGTCACTTGGATTCAACTGGATTCGGGAGCCGCGCGTTTCGCGTTACGCGCGCACGCGACACCCTGGGACCTAAGTCCCAGAGGCCGCAGACTCCGCCGGCGATGCTTTGCGGCTAGATCCGGCTTCTGCCGTGCATCAGGAACGAAACCACGGCGCCGATGAGAAACACGACGAACAGGATTTTCGCAATGCCGGCAGCGCCTGCGGCAATGCCGCCGAATCCAAAGACTGCGGCGATGAGGGCGATGACCAGAAAGACGACAGCATAGTGAAGCACGGAATTCCCCTTGATTGTTCTGCAGCGTCGCAGCAATAGTCGTTGGTACCCTACGTGAGGGTGCTGAAAACGGCCATAGCGAACCCACGGGAGCGGGCGTCGGAATCGGCCTACGCCGTCCGCTCAGCCGGCGCTTTGCAGCGGCTTGACTCAGGGAACCTCGGCCGAACCGGTAGGACACGGCGAGCGAGGCTCCCGTAGGCGCCAAACTACAAAATATAGTGGAAAAGCGCCCTTATTTCACGCGGGGTCCCGTGAAATCCTCGGCTCTCGCAATCCAGGTGGAATTCTCTCGGCGCAGGCCATCAATGACCTGCCCGCGACTGCTCAATCCGAATATACGAGGAACAAATCATGAAGAAGAGCCCCGCCAAGGGCGCGAAAGCGCCTGCGCGAAGTGCAAAGCGTAGTGCGAGCCCGACCGGCGCCGGAACAACCGTCAGCGGCCCGTCGCATCCGTCCAATACGAGCGCCACCGACATGGCTCAACACTTGGCCGACCAGGAGGCGCTGGCCGCGGCGATGCCCTTCAACTCGTCGAAGGCGGCCGAGTACGGTCAGAAGAATGCGCACAGTCCGGCGGAGGGGGCGAGCACCGAATTGCCGTCGCCGAGTGCGGGGGCGGGCACCCTTAGTGAAAAGAATGAATCATCCAAGACCGGATCGGCCGCGCTCGACCCCGCGGCGGTCGGCGGCAGCTTGGAGCGCGTCCGGGTAAACGATGCGGGCCAGGCATTGACGACGAATCAGGGCGTGCCGGTTTCCGACAATCAGAATTCCTTGAAGGCAGGACTGCGGGGACCCACGCTGCTCGAAGATTTCGTGCTGCGCGAGAAGATCACGCATTTCGATCACGAACGAATTCCCGAGCGCATCGTGCACGCGCGGGGCTCGGGGGCGCATGGATTCTTCGAGGCCTACAAGCCGCTCACGGATCTGACCTGCGCGGCGCCGTTCGCCGATGCGGGAAAGATCACGCCGGTGTTCGTGCGCTTCTCCACGGTCGCCGGCGAGCGCGGATCGGCGGACACGGCGCGCGACGTGCGCGGCTTTGCCGTGAAGTTCTATACCGATCAGGGCAACTGGGATCTCGTCGGCAACAATATTCCGGTATTTTTCATTCAGGATGCGATGAAATTCCCCGATCTGATTCACTCGGTCAAGCCGGAACCGCACAACGCGATGCCGCAGGCGGCCTCGGCCCACGACACCTTTTGGGACTTCGCCTCGCTGATGCCGGAATCGACGCACACGCTGCTCTGGGTCATGTCCGACCGCGGTATTCCGCGCAGCTACCGCATGATGCAAGGATTCGGTGTCCACACGTTCCGGCTCGTCAATGAGAGCGGCGATTCGGTGTTCTGCAAGTTCCATTGGAAGCCGCTGTTGGGCACGCACTCGCTGGTCTGGGATGAGGCGGTGAAGATCGGGGGCGCGGATCCGGACTTTCATCGGCGCGACCTGTGGGAGGCCATCGAATCCGGCAATTATCCGGAATGGGAGTTGGGCCTGCAGACCTTCACCGAGGCGCAGGCCGATAAATTCAGCTTCGATGTACTCGATGCCACCAAGCTGATACCCGAAGAACTCATTCCAGTGCAGCCGGTGGGACGCATGGTCTTGAACCGCAACCCGGACAATTTCTTTGCGGAAACCGAGCAGGTGGCGTTTTGCACCGCCCATGTCATTCCCGGCATCGACTTCAGCAACGACCCGTTGCTGCACGGCCGTATTCACTCCTACATCGACACCCAGATCACGCGCCTGGGCGGTGCAAATTTTCACGAAATTCCCATCAACGCGCCGCTGGCACCGGTGCACAACAACCAGCGCGACGGCTTGCATCGCCAGGCGATTGCGCGCGGCCGCGTGGCCTACGAGCCCAATTCTCTCGGCGGCGGGTGCCCGTTCCAGGCGGGTAAGAACGGCTTCGTGTCGTTTCCGCCGGCGATCGCAACGAACAATACGCCGGTCGACAAGGTACGCGGCAAACCGGAAAGATTCGCCGAACACTACAGTCAGGCTCAGTTGTTTTTCGAGAGTCAGACGCCCACGGAGAAGGCGCACATCGTCGGCGGCTTCCGCTTCGAGTTGAGCAAAGTGACGGTGCCCGCGATCCGCAAGCGCATGGTGTCCTCGTTGCGCAATGTCTCCGACGAACTGGCGCAGGCGGTCGCCGACGGGTTGGGGATCGAGTTGCCGGATGCCATGCCGCGGGCTCTCGATCAGGTGCCGAAGGCCGAGGTGAAGTCCTCGGCGGCGCTGTCGTTGCTGGCGTTACCGGGGAAGGGCGGGATCGAGACTCGCAAGATCGCCATTCTGATCGCGGACGGCATCGAGTCGGATTCGATCACCACGCTGCTCGGCGAACTCAGCGAGGCGGGCGCCACGCCGCGCTTGCTCGCGAGCCGGCTGGGCACCGTGCGCAGCGTGGACGGCGAAGATTTCGACGTGGATGGCACGCTCGAGAATTCGCCGTCGGTGCTGTTCGACGCGCTGGTGCTGCCCGATGGCGACGAGGCGCTGCAAACACTTGCGAAGGACGGTCATTCGCTGGAGTTCCTCAAGGACCAATACCGGCATTGCAAGACCATATTGGCACTGGGTACGTCATCGGCGCTGCTCGATACGGTCGGCATCGCGAAGGAGTTGCCGACGGGCGAAGCGGATCCCGGACTCATCGTGCAGGATTCGGCCGACTATGCCGTGAGTGCAAAGGCCTTCATCGCGGCCATCGCCCGGCATCGGCATCCCGAGCGAGATCGCGATCCGCCGGCGGTGTGATCCTGTCGGCGCGGACCGGCGGCCCCTCAGGGCGGACTGGCGGCGGCAATGCTCTTCAGTGGAAAGGTCGCCTTGAGACTGAGACCTCCCGCCGGCAGGAGGGCCTGTTCGAACGCCCCCCCCAGGGCCGCGATGCGATACTCGATGGCCGACAAGTAATGCGAGTCGACCCTCGCGGCGGGCGAGGCGGGGGGTGCCTGGGTCTGGATCCGGACGATGAGGGACTTGCGATCGGTGGTGATGTCGAATTCCGAGGAGGCCGCATTTCCCGGCGCAATGATGATGGCATAGGTCTCCTGCACGATGCGAAACAGGGTGATCGGAATGTTGGGCAGAAAACGTTGCTCCTCTTCCGGCAGGTGAATGGTGCAGGCGATATTGGCGCGCTCGCAGATGGCCTGCACATGCCAGCGCAGAGCCGCGAACAAGCCGACGTTGTCCAGCAGGGTGGGCCGCAGTTCCTCGATCAATTTTCGTTCCAAATCGATGGCCGCAGACAGCGTCTGGCGGGCGCGCGTCAATTTCTGCCGCAACTCCGCCGGGGACGCCGACACATGTTGCTCGGCCCAGGCGAGATCCATGACCGCGCCTACCAGTAGTCCGCCCAGTTCGTCGTGCAGTTCGCGGGCCAGCAGCGCCTTTTGGTGTTCCGTTGCGCTTTGAATGTGGGCGATCAGGCCGGAGGAGGACCTGTCGGGTTCCCCGCTCTCGACGCGGGGATCCTTTACTGTGCTTCGATCTTGCATGTTTCGCCAGGCCGGAGAGGGGACACTGTAAGGTAGGCGATTGGGCGGGCAGCACAATCCCCGCCGATACCCGCATCGACGTAAGATTCGGCTGATAGATGGTGACCGTTCCCTCATGCCGAGCAACCCTGGGGGCGCTGCACCTCGGGCCAGGAGCGGGACACCGATGCGGTGGCTCGCTTAGAATTTCACCTTGATACCGCCGAAATAGGCGCGTGGCATGGCCGGGCTCTGGAAGCGATTGTCCACCCCCGGATCGTTCGAATCCGCGGTGGGAGGCACGCCGGGAGCGTTCACGCCGGTGGGATCGCTGTACAGGCCGAAGGTCGAGTAGCGTTTGTCGAGCAGATTTTGGACATTGGCAAAAATCTCCACCTGGCGGGTGATCTTATAGGACGAGCGCAGGCTGACCACCGTATAACCAGGTAATTCCGGGTTCTGATTCGATTCGTCGCCCTTGTAGAAGGAGTCGCCCACGAACGTGACCGAGGCGCCGATGGACCAGCTGGGAGTCACGGCATAATCCGCGCCCAGCTTGACGCGTGTCTTGGGAATCAGCGGCAGATGATCGCCGGGCAAGACGTGGATGTTGCCGTTCGCATCCTGGAACGGATTCGATGGCGAGTCCAACAACAGCGCCGACCGGAAGGTCGCGTCGATGTAGCTGAATTGACCATACACCAGCCACTCGGCGTCCTGGTAGTTCAGGCCGGTCTCGAATCCCTGGCGCCGAGTCGCGCCGATGTTCTGGAAGAATCCCGTGCTGACGGAGGTCGCGATGCCGTAGATGTCATCGTCCAGATTGGTGCGAAATACGCTGGCGTTCCATGAGAGTCCGCCTCGTTTCGGCAGCGTCACGCGGCCGCGCGCCCCCACCTCATACGTATGCGCGATCACCTGCTTGAGGTTAGGCGGATCGCCGGCCAAGTTGGTCGGGAGCAGGCACGGCTGCAGCGGATCCGAGCACTCGATCTCGCTGGGTGTGGGTGCGCGGTTGTTGGTCGAGTGGCCCGCGTAGACGGTGACGGCGGAAGTCACCTTGTAGGTCGCGCCCACGGCGGGATTGAAATGCGCGAAGCGATTGTTGCCGTCGAGTGCGGTGCCTCGTTGATCCGACAAATCCACTTTCGCCACATTGTATCGGCCGCTGACCGTGACCGAGAGGAGCGGCGTCACGTCGAAGGTGTCGGTGGCGAA
>PLAH01000080.1 GCA_003134045.1 Gammaproteobacteria bacterium | reverse complement strand
CTTCTCGAAGGTACGGATGACATCGTAGCGGCTGTACTCCCGCCGCAGGCAGAGCGTGTAACCCAGAATCGCCCGCGTGCAAACGTCGATCAGCGCCAGGAGCCAGACGCGCTCGATCTCAATCAGCTGCTCCTCGCCGAAAGGATCCTGATCGAGGATCGTCAGGCGCAAGTCCAAGCGATGAGCATCAAACTCGACCGTGTCAAACGGGTCCCTGACGGGCGGCTCCCCTCGGTCTGCGAGCGCCGCGGCCGGCTTCACCCGGTCGCCACCGGCAGACCGATGGGCTGCCTTGAAGTCCTGCATCATGCGGTGGCGCAGGGCCGAACCAAAGCTGCGGCGCCCTTTCTCGCCCTGATTCAACGGATAATCGTTCGCGGTGAGTCCGAGGGACCGACAGGCAGCGGTGAAGCGGTTGTGTGCGTTGCGCAGGTTCCTGAGGTAGGTATGATCCCCTTGCTGAACCAGCAACACGTCGCGATCCGCGATCAGTTGTCCGATGAGTTGTTCGAGTTGTGGGTGTTTCTCGAGCAATTGATTGAATGCGCCGGCGAGGCCGGCACCGATACGGTTACTCGATTTGCGCCGTTCGTAGGCCTTCGTGTGCGATCCCGGAATCAGCGCTCGAAATCCCCACGGCCGTCCATCCGGATGCGCCCGCACGGCGCGCTCGATCACGCGATAAAGCACGCGCCGGTCGACGTTCGTCTTCTTTTCGACGTCATCGATCGACATGCCGGTTGAGTAGTGCTCGACGGCTATCGCCCGTTGCTGGTAGCCCTGCCGCGCTTTTTCATCCAGCGCATTGACGTCGACGGTAGGCCATCGCGAGATGTCCAAGGCTTCGGAGTCCGGACGCTTCATGACGCCGGCCGCCGAAAAACAGTATCCAGCCCGAGCGGCGTGAAATCCAGTTCCGGCGCGACCACGCTGCCTTCGGCGAGCAACTCGAACAATGCCGCGCGCACGACAGTGATGTCGAGGGGATGGAAGTCGGCCTCGATTCGCGCGAGGCGATGGGGCTTCGCCAAGCGGGCGAGAATGTCCTTTTGGAGCTGTCGATCCGCATGCCGCATGAAGCTGATCCGGTACGGCACGATCTGCGCCCAATTCTGGCTGCGCATTGCGAAGGCGATCAAGTCCGGCCGTGGCAAAATCCGTAGCGTCACGCCGTGCGCGGTCTTCGGCAACGATTCCGATTCCGCCTCGTCCCCGGACAATATCCAAAAACTGGAATGACCACTCTGGTCGACCCAAAAATCGAGTACTCGGCCGGCATCGCCTTCCACGTACGCCGGTCGCTCGCAAAACGTTTGAACCGTCGGGTCGGCCTCGAGGAGCAGCCACGCATCGTGGGAATCGCGCGAGAACAGCGTCAGCCGTCGCTTGATTTTTGGGCTAAAGACTTCGATGCGCCGTTGCCCAGGGCGCCGCTTGGATTCCACAGCTTTTTCGTAGTGCAGCATTCCTTGCCCCTACAAAACTCACTGCCAACAATTGACACTTTTACTCTCGTTTGCGTGAAAGTGACAACTTTCTTCTCCGTCCGTAGCTAGCAAAAGTGTCAATCGCCGGAGACCGCATCGACGAAGACCATTGATTTGCTTACGAGTCGACATTTCGGAACCGGTGACGAAATCGCTTCGCACCACGAGTGCTTTTAAAAAGTTTGTGTCGATCAACTCATCGATGAAGCGGTCCCAGGCCCCCCGATCTTTAGTCGCCACGTGTAATGTGAGGTCCGTAAATAGCTCCACTGAGCGCTGGCTCTGACCAGGCCGCTCAAAGGGACTCATAAGTCGAGAAATCAGTTGGTAGAGTGCTGCGTTAGTGTCTTGCGGCACTTCGGACTTGACTTCGATCTGGAACGTTCTGCTCAGCTCCTCAGTAAATGGTCGGTATTTCTGCTTGCGATAGAGCTTCAGTATTAGCGCAAACGTCGAGAAATATGGGCGCGATGCATTTAACTGCTCGAGTCGATGGTTGTGGACCAGGTAGTTCTCGTTCCCGATTCGTTTGATCGCCCGCATAAAAGGCGTCATGCCCATGACGTACTTGTCGAACGACACGGGGAAATCAAGGTGTAGGTCCACGAAGTTAGTCTTGGCGTCAAAGGGCCAGATGCCCGGAACCTTTTGAGCGCCCTTGATATCGGAAGCGGATGCGCTGAAATGTAGATCGATGGGCGCTCCGCAATCCAAGCAGCAGAAACTCAAGGATTGTTCGTCTCGATTGGACATGCCGATACGACAATTGGTGAATTCCCCGCACGTATTGCACTTTAATGTGATGTTGATATTCAGACCGGCCGTCCTTTGGGATGATCCCACCTGAGTATGGGCGAGATTTTTTGTAGCGCACCAGACTGGCAGTCTTCGCGAGAGCGAGCTTCCTTGAGATCCCCCTTACCGGCCATTCCGGCGGTGGGTGGCCGTTTCAAGGCGAATACAATCGGAGATAGTCTCTTGACCTCCAATATTTAAAAGATGATCAATGCAGATCATAAGTCAAGCAACCCGCTCGATATGCACGATACCGCGACATTTTGGGTAAGCGGTGCAACTCCAAAACGGTTGTCCTTTGAACTGTCCCTGTGTAGCGGTTTTCTCGCGCATGACTGCACCACAGTCCGGGCACTTTGGCGGCACGTCTATAACCTCCTCCACGGTTGGGGACACCTTTGAACGTACAGATTGTATTAGCGCTTCAAGCTTTGGGCCATCGACTAGTTTAATGCCACAAGACTCGGCGAAGGCGACAGCATCTTCGGAGAAGGCACCGCCGGTGATGACGTAACCGCCATCCGCCTTCTGCGCCGCGATGACTCCATTCAATTCTCGAACAACCGTGACGCCTACCTGCCATGCCTTCCAGTGCTTGCACTGACCGAGATAACGCTTGCCGTCCTTGGTAAGAATTAAATCGATGCCCCCGTCCGGACCCCCGCCCCCAAGCTCCAGCACGGTGAACCCTTGGAGGCGAAACGATTCGCCAACCAGTTGCTCAAAGTCGCGCCAGCTCATTCTCGCAATGGCGGCGTTCGGATTCCGCCTCGCATTGGCAAATACCTTCCGTGCCCTCCGGCTTCGGATACGTGATACGACGACTCCCACGAGGAGGCAAAACGGGACGGCATACTGCGCCCACCCGGCAACTAGATGGATCACCGATTGCTGGGCAATAGATAGGGTATTCCCGGTTGCTTGGCTCGCAGTTGGTGACGTTTGTGCCGCGATGACGTGCATTACCATCCAGGACATTGCCGCGAGCGCCACGCCAACGCGAGGCGGCGCCCGCAATCCAAGATCCATAAGGTCTTCGAAGATCCCTTGACGAGCAGGCACGAGCGCAAGTCCTTTCCGGCATCGGTTCCCAATTCTCACTAGTATTCAGTACGACTCGCAACGACATCGGTCACGAGACCGGATAAACGGTCGTCGGCTAGGCGCTAACGTCCGACCACCAGGCGGACAACGGGCGGTAGCCAAACTTCCGTCCGACCTTTCCCCTTCGATTATCTAAGAGCAGAATCAGTTGCAATATCAATAACATCGCTTTATGGGCCTCTACTTTAGAAAAAGCGTCCGGATAGGCCCGTTTCGAGTCAACCTGTCGAAAGGCGGCGTAGGGCTGTCGCTGGGCATTCCGGGACTTCGCGTTGGGTCGGGACCCCGCGGCAATTACATCCAAATGGGTGCTAGAGGGATTTACTACCGTGCCGCCCTCCCGCTCAGTAAGTCCCCTCAGCGACCAATTTCACCTCCGCCGACGAGTCAGACTCCCGGTGCTCCTCGAGCGCCGAAATCACCGCGTATCCCGGACAATACCCTCGCCGAGTTTGAAACGATCGAGTCTCGTGATCCGGCGTCGTTTGTCGATTCCTCGTCCGCTCAACTGCTTGAGGAAATCCGCGGAAAGCATCGACTGATTAGATGTTGGCCAGCAATCGCGACGGCGACTTTGGTATACATCGGGTTCGCGATAGCGAATGAATGGTCAACTTGGGCACTTCTTTTAGGATTCATCGTTGGAATTACTGCGAGCACTTTTGCCTATCGGTGGGATATTCAACGCAAACTCGTCGCTCTGCACTACGAACTTGAAGATGCTGCCTTATCGAATTACACAGCGTTTGTATCGAGCGCGACAGCCCTCGCTCGCGCAACACGCCAGTGGCATATTTCAGCACGAGCAGGCGTAAAAGACCGGAAATACCACGCGGGTGCGGGAGTGTCCGTTCGCCGGAAAAAGGCAGCCATAGGCACCGCCCTGCCCGCATTCGTCGTATCCAACTTGGATCCGGTTGCAATTGCCCTATCCGATACGACGTTTTATTTTTTCCCGGATCGAATACTGGTATACCGTGGCAACAACCTGGGTGCTCTCGCGTATTCCGATCTAGAGGCATCGGCATCGACTACTCGCTTCATCGAAAGTGAAGGAGTCGCGAGCGATGCTCGCGTCGTCGAACACACGTGGCAATACGTCAATAAGACCGGGGGTCCCGATCGCCGTTTCAAAAACAATCGTAAGCTTCCGGTATGTGAATACGGTCAATTGGCTCTGAAGAGCGCCTCAGGGGTGAACGAACTGATGATGTTCTCCGCACATGGGTCGGAGCCAGGATTTGTCGCGGCCTTACGCCTCTTGCGATAGCATGTGTCGATAGAGAAAGCGACCGCATTCGCTACCTCACCCCGGTCTCGGGTTACTCATCCCGGATACTTCGATGCGCGCCCAAGGATTCCCGACGATGGGAGATAACGTCGACTAATGGATGATGACCCACTAGCGCCAACTCATCGGCCAGACACGACTGCCGCCACATTAGCACTGGAGGCGTCGTCCGCCCGCTGGCTGAGCTTGGCGTCGACCCATAACGGCGTCCCGATTATTCGTGAATTGACCCTTGAATTGGCGGGTGGTCAGTCTTACCGAAACCTCGAGATCCATGTCCGCACGGAGCCCGAGTTCACGCTGCCGTTTGTGCTGCGAATTGACCGCCTGGACCCAGAAGGTCCTAGACGATTCAGTAACCTGGCGATTCGGCCCAATCATCAGTTTTTTGCCGAAATCACAGAGGCATACGAGGGGACCCTGTACATTGAGGCGGTACACGAACAGCAACGCGTGGCGGCGATCAGCATGCCAATACGCCTGCTGCCGCCCGAGCAGTGGGAAGGACTCCACGACCTGCCGGAGATGCTCGCTGCGTATATTCAGCCGAATCATCCCTACATTGGGAAAATCCTGTCCAAGGCCGCTCAAGCACTGAAGCGTGTCGGTCAGCCGGGTTTCACGGGATACCAACAGAATTCAAGAGAGGTGGCCGGCAAGCAGGTAGCAGCGATCTACGCGGCGCTCAGGGAGGAGCATTTCGGATACATCAACCCGCCCGCCAGTTTTCATGCCAGTGGCCAGCGCATTCGCCTACCCGATCAGATCGGCTCTGAGCGTCTAGCCACGTGTCTCGATTTGGCTATCCTATTTGCCGCCTGCCTTGAGCAAGCCGGCCTGCATCCTCTAATCTTGCTCAAAAAGGATCACGCGTGGGTCGGATGCTGGCTAGAGGAGGCGTTTTCGTGAGTATTCCGGACCAATCT
>PLAH01000176.1 GCA_003134045.1 Gammaproteobacteria bacterium | reverse complement strand
CAGGACAAGCTCATCGAGCACCAGCAATACATCGACCAACATGGACAGGACCTGCCGGAGATCCGCAACTGGAAGTGGAGCAGACCCAAAGAGAGTGTGCCGTCCACGCGTCTGGTGACGCCAGCGGCGTAGAAAGTCATTCATCATGAAGCCACGAACCGTCCAGCCCGGTATCGGCAATCGTAGGATTTGCACCTACAACGAGAACTTACGCGCTCTAAGTTCGCTGGCTCATGCCGAGGCGTATTATCCACGATCCACCCATCTCGAGACCGGAGTCGAAGTATGTGTCCTGACGATGCGCAGCGCTCCCGCCGGGGAGCGGGGACGGCTGAGGGGGCGCACGCCGCACTCGAGGATCCGACGACAAAATATCCGAGGCCTCCGTTTCGGGAACAGCATCAGCCGTGGCCGGGCCTGGCGTCGAAAATGCAGCCGCGGCCCGATCACGGTGAAACGAGCTATCGAGGTTCGGGCCGTCTGAAAGGCCGCAAGGCGCTCATTACCGGGGGTGATTCCGGCATGGGCCGCGCGGCGGCGATTGCATTCGCGCGCGAGGGCGCCGATGTGGCGATCAATTACTTGGCGGCGGAGCAAGCGGACGCGGACGAGGTGATTGCGCTGATCCGGGCGGAAGGCCGTAAAGGTGTGGCCATCCCCGGCGATATTCGCGAGGAATCCTTCTGTGAAGAGCTAGTGGCACACGCTGTGAAATCGCTCGATGGCTTGGATATTTTGGTCAGCAATGCCGGGCGGCAGCAGGCCCATCGATCGATTCTCGAGATTTCGACCGCGCAATTCGATTGGACGATGAAAACCAATATCTATGCGCCGTTTTGGATCATCAAAGCGGCCCTGCCGAGCATGCCGCCGGGGTCCTGTATCATCGCGACCACCTCCGAGCAGGCCTACGATCCGACGCCGGATCTCTATGACTATGCGCAGACTAAAGCGGCAACCATGAATTTTGTGAAGTCCCTGGCCAAGCAGTTGGCGTCGAAAGGCATTCGGGTCAATGGCGTGGCGCCGGGTCCCGTGTGGACGCCCCTGCAGGTGAGCGGCGGCGCGGCGCCGGAAAAACAGAAACATTTTGGCGGCCAGACCCCCTTCGGTCGCCCAGGCATGCCTGGGGAACTCGCAGGCATCTATGTACAGCTCGCCGACGCTCAAGGCAGCTTCGCCACGGGCCAGATCTATGGTTCCTCGGGCGGCTCGGGTCAGCCCTGATGCGCGGACGGCGGGCTTAAGGGTCGGTGATTTGTAGTTCCAAGCAAACTAGGGAGAGGGTAATGGATATCTTGGTCATTCTGATTATTCTGATCTTGCTGTTCGGCGGCGGCGGCGGACTTTATTGGGGGATGGGAGCGGGTTGGGGCATTGGACCCATCGGGTTGATCATTGCGGTACTCGTCGTGGTATTTCTGCTGAACGGCCGCCGCGGCAGGCGGGGTCCGCGTCTCTGAATGTTGGAGCTCGACGCGCGGTTCAAGGCCGCAGCAGCGCGTGACGCCGACAATGCTCCAAGTAAGCGGCCACCGCACGCGCACCGCGTTGCTCCAGCCATTGGTAGAACTGAACGGTGCTGCCGCGGACGTAAGCATGAGCGGAACTCGCCATTTTGAGAGTTCGGCGCTGTTCCAACGCGCGGGCACGCTGGCCCGGGCGGGTCACGGGTGTTTGGGGTTTTGTGATTCGATGTCGGCGACCGGCCGCTTAAGGTTTCGCGGCCTTCGCTGCCTTCTTGGCGCGGTGCCGATGAACGCGGGCCTTGGCTTTGTGAATCTTTGCCTTTCCCTTGTCGATGGACTTGTTCGGTTCCGAAGACATGGCACCCTTTACATTGTCGCCCGCTTCCTTCGCCGATTCGGCGGTAGCTTTGCCGGTCTCTTTGACTGCCGTGCCCACTTGGGCGAACGCACCCATCGCGAAGGCTGTGGTTAAGACCGCTATCGAAAATGCCTTCATCTTCACAGTAATGTTCATCTTCACAGTAATGCTCCTGTTCGACCAATAACATGCCAGAGGCTGAAAGCCTGCCCAATGCCGCGCAAACCTGGGATCGCGTGGAGTGTTCCTCGTTCCGAATCTTACAACTTTTCCGCGTTTCACGATGATACGGCGCCGCACGCCGTACAGCCGGCCTACGTGGAAGAGGCAAAGCGGGCGGCCATCGCCTACCTCGAATCCTATTTCCCCAAGAAGCTGCGCCGGACGAAGAAGGTTCGGGCATGAACCCGCGATGCTGTCGCTCGCTGCTATTATTTCCTGCTGGCAATTGCAGCTCACGGCGTTCATGTGCACCATTGCGGGGCTCGCGCTCCTGTTGTTCGGGCACTTGGCGGGTCGAAAATCACTCATTGCGGGGGAGGATGTCCATTGAAGCAATTTTCTCTAACCATCGGCGGCCGGTCCGTTACGACAAACCGCACCTATGACGTCAAGAATCCGGCGACGGGCGAGATCGTCGCGGCCTGCCCGGAAGGGTCGGTGGAACTGCTCGACCAGGCGGTGAAGGAAGCCCGCGAGGCGCTGCCGGCATGGTCCGGCTCGAGCGATGCGGACCGCGCGCAGGCTCTCCTTCGAGTCGCCGATGTCATCGAGCGACACCTCACGGAACTCTCGCACTTGGTCACCCGTGAGCAGGGCAAAGCCCAGAACGGTCCCGGGGCAAATCTCGAAGCGGGCGGGTGCGTTGCGTGGACTCGCGTGACGGCCGGCTTGACACTGGCCGATGAGACCATCCAGGACGATGCGCAGGGTCGCGTCGTGCTGCATCGTAAACCGGTCGGCGTCGTCGGTTCCATTACGCCTTGGAATTGGCCGTTGCTGATCGCCACGTGGCACATCATGCCGGCGCTGCGGGTGGGGTGTACGGTGGTCATCAAGCCGTCGCCGTATACGCCTTTATCGACATTGCGCCTGATCGAGCTGATGAACGGCGTACTTCCGCCGGGCGTCGTGAACGTCGTCACCGGCGATGCGGAAGTCGGCAGCCGCATGGTGGGGCATCCGGACATCGCCAAAATCGTATTTACCGGTTCCACGGCCACCGGCAAGGGTGTCATGCGGCGGGGCGCCGACACGCTCAAGCGGCTGACGCTCGAACTGGGCGGAAACGACGCGGGTATCGTGCTGCCGAACACCACCATCACCCCGCTTCTGGAGAAACTGTTCTGGGGCTGCTTCATAAACGGAGGCCAAACCTGCGCTGCCCTGAAGCGCCTGTATGTTCACGAGGATCAATACGAGGAGGTCGTCGCCAAGTTCTCCGAGTATGTGGCCAAGATTCCGGTGGGCAACGGCATGGACGAGGCGACCCTGATCGGCCCGCTGACCAATGAAATGCAATTGGACAAGGTGGCATCCTATGTCGATGAAGCGCGTGCGCGCGGCGCGCGCATCGTCGTGGGCGGCAAGCGCACGGAGGGCCCCGGCTTCTTCTACCCGTTGACGGTGGTGGCGGACGCGACCGACGACATGCTTCTGGTGAAAGAGGAGCAATTCGGCCCCGCCATTCCCATCCTCAAGTATCGACGCATCGAGGATGCGATCGCACGCGCCAATTCTCTCGACGTAGGATTGGGCGGATCCGTGTGGGCGGACAGTGCGGAGGAAGCGGCCCGGTGGGCCACCCAACTCGAGTGCGGCACCGTCTGGGTAAATCAGCACGGCGCGCTGCATCCATTGGCCCCGTTCGGCGGCGTCAAAGGCTCGGGGCTGGGCGTGGAGTTCAACGTCGACGGACTGCGCGAGTACACGACGCTGCAGGTGTTGAACGTAGCGAATTGAGGGTTCCGGTCCGGCTCGTCGACGAGCCGGACATAACTCGACTAAAGTCGACTGCCTTTGACCGAAGTCAACGCGACCCGCAAGCGCCTGCTGAAAGCGACGAGGTCGGTGCCGCACCGCTAAATTGTCCCTATGTGGGCCAACACACGGCACAGCACCGCATTGTCGTGCACACTGAAGGCCGGAACATCCAATAACCCGAGCCATCCACGATTGTCGGGCCCATCAGACTTTGCCCGCAGCAAAGCGACGCATTCGGGAGGTCCATGCCGCCAGTGACAAATCATCTGATCGATCTGATCCCGCGCAAAGACCGGGGGACGCTGCTGGCCTCGTGCGACCGCGTGCAGCTGGGCATGGAGCAGGTCTTGTGCGAGCCTGGAATCACTGCTCGCTATGTCTATTTTCCCCTCGAAGGGTTCATCTCCCTGATAACGTCGATCGACGGCAAGCCGGTACTCGAGGTCGGAATGATAGGCGCGGAAGGCATGCTGGGTGCCCAGATCGCGATGGGAGTGCAGGTGTCGCCGCTGTACGCGGTCGTGCAAGGCGCCGGCAGCGCTTGGCGCATGCCGGCCAATGAGTTTCGGGCCGAGTTGGCCCGGAACGCGGCCCTTCAACTCTGCATCGGCCGGTATGTGTACGTGGTGATGGGTCAACTCGCCACGTCGGCCGGATGTCTGCGCTTCCACAACATTTCGAACCGCCTGGCTCGTTGGTTATTGATGACCCAAGATCGGGCGCGCAAAGACAGTTTCTATATAACTCATCATTTCCTTGCCTACATGCTCGGCGTTCGCCGCGTCGGGATCACCAATACCGCGGGCGACTTGCAGCGCCGTGGATTCATCGAATATACCCGGGGCGAAATCACGATTCTTGACCGGCGCGGACTCCAGGGCGTAGCGTGCAGTTGCTACGAAGCGGATCGCCAAAAGTATGCGGATATCTTGCACTGAGGTCGTGGGAGATTCCCGCCGGCGTTAACGCGCCCCCTCGACGTGCACGGGCGCAGGTGCGCTGGCGCACAGACGATGGGGCCGTGTTCCGGGCACGCTGCGCCCGATTGGCAACATGACTGCGAGGTTCGCGTGCTACGCAATATGCAAGATTTGGAAGGATTCACCATCGGCGCCACCGATGGCGTGATCGGTCAAGTCAAAGATTTCTACTTCGATGACGAGTCGTGGGTCATTCGTTATCTGGTCGTCGAGACCGACCGGAGCGGTTCCCGCAAGAGAGTGCTGATCTCGCCGATCTCGCTTCTTCAGCCGAATTGGCCGGAAAGGGTGCTGCCGGCGTCGATTTCCCGGGCGCAGGTGGACGCCAGCCCCGATATCGACACCGAGAAGCCCGTATCGCGCCAGCACGAGATGGGGTATCTGGGCTATTACGGCTACGCGAATTACTGGGGTGGAGGCGGCCTGTGGGGCGGCGGTCTGTATCCGGATATGCTGCAGGCGGGGCAGGGGCCGGAGGCGAGCGGGAGGAGTGCGGTCCGTAATCTCCACAAGCGTAAGATCGGCACCCTCGACTATGCCTCCCGACATCCCGCCGGAGATCCGCACCTGCGCAGCGCCAATGACGTGATGAGATACTACGTACATGCGACCGATGGCGACATCGGGCACGTGCAGGGCATCGTAATCGACGACAAGACCTGGGCCATTCACTACGTGATCGTCAATACGAGCAATTGGTGGCTAGGGCATCAAGTGCTGATTGCCCCGGAATGGATCGACGATATTTACTGGGCGGAGTGCAAATTGATGGTGGCACTGACCCGTCGATCCCTCAAAGATGCGCCGAAGTACGATCCGAAGGCGCTGCCCAATCACGAGCAGGAACGGCTGCTGCACGCCCACTATGGCCATAGCGGCTACTGGCCCGGTGAAGACCCGCTCGCCCGGAAATAGCTTCGCACCTTGGCGACGACCTCGGTGTCGGTCATCTTGTCCGCAGTCTCCACCGCCATCACTTGCAGGGATGGCTTGGTTTTCGTAAGCCGCTTGTGCAGCTCGCCTTTGGCTTCACCGGGGCCAAGTATGATCAGGCTCGAGATATCGTGAAGAGCCGCAATGACCGAATCATAGTAGACATTCAGCTCCCCGGTGAGCGCGCGTTGACGACTGTCGTCTGCGGGCACTTGGCGCGCTTCGTAACTCCCCTTCAACGGCGAGTCGCCGCCGCGTTCCAGATGCTTTTGGACGTTAGAGGGGATCGTCGTAGGGGCGTCGCGGGAAAGTTCCACGAGCACGGCCTTGCGATGATCGATCCATACACCGCCGAGCTTTGACACAGATTTTCTCCGGATATATTGCGCCGCGGCGCGCGAAATGCGCGACTCGAGTTGGCTTGGGCTGCTATATTCAACGTCCGGAGAAATATTCGCAAGTCGCGAGCCGGAATGAGGCGGTCATGAATTCCGCGTGGACGGCGTTCCATGTGCGATAGCGTACAGACATGATTCCGCGATGACTACATACTGGTGGATTGTTGGGCGCCGAGTCGTCGTTTTTTGCCTTAGTGGGAGCCGCCCTATGTCAAAAGCCGCCGAGTTCAAGAAAAATCAATTGCTGGCTGCGTTACCCGAGGATCACTGGCGCCATTGGAGACCGCAGCTCGAGCTGGTTCTCATGTCGCTCGGCGAAGTGATTTACGAATCCGGAACCACGCTCGAATACCTGTATTTCCCGATCACCGCCATCGTTTCACTGCTCTACGTGATGCAGGACGGCGCCTCCGCGGAAATCGCCGTCGTGGGCAATGAGGGCTTGGTTGGAGTGTCGATCTTCATGGGCGGAGAATCCACGCCCAGTCGCGCGGTGGTTCAGAGCGCGGGCGTGGGATGCCGCATCAAGTCGCAATTTCTCAAGGATGAGTTCGATAAATCGGGACCGGTGTTGCACCTTCTGCTGCGGTACACCCAAGCCCTGATCACCCAAATGGCACAAACGGCGGTTTGCAACCGCCACCATTCGTTGGATCAACAGTTGTGCCGGTGGCTATTGCTCAGTTTGGACAGATTGCAGGGTGACGAGCTGGTGATGACTCAGGAACTGATCGCCAATATGCTGGGCGTTCGCCGCGAGGGAGTTACCGAAGGGGCGCTGAAACTGCAAAGAGTCGGCCTCATCCGCTATGCGCGCGGCCACATCACCGTCCTCGATCGCCAAGGACTGGAGGCGCGAACATGCGAGTGCTACGCGGTCGTCAAACGGGAGTACGATCGCCTGCTGCCCGCAACGGTCGCCGTTTGAGCGGCAATGTGCTGCGGCGTACCTCGGTGGCGTACCGCACAGACGGCGGCCTTCGGCTCGTGCGATCTTTCCTACACGAGATGTAGCGAGAGCAGCATGAGCATTGATGATTACACGCAAGATGGGCCCTTGGGCTTTCTTTTCGACGCCGTTCCCTCGGAAGGCACCGATAAGCATGGCAACGTTCGTCAAACGGAGTCCTCGCGGTCCGCGGCGAATATCAGGGCGTGGCGCTCCTATCTGCCTCCGGAATGCGTCGAAACCATGATTAGAATGGGTTGGGACCGGTCCGTATAGCGTGCTCGACCATCTATGCGCCGGTGGGGCGCCGATGTAACGTCCTATGGCGCGGCAGCCCAGACGCCAGACTTGATTCTCAGCCGACGTGCTTCACGAAATCCACGGCTTGTCAGTGGCCGGATTCAGGCGGAGAATCCGCAACATGAACTGGAAGGACAGGGTACAGCACTGGCGCAGCCTGCCCGCGGCGGAGAAGCACGCGATTCGCTGGCGCAGGATTCCGCAGAGCATGGCGGCGAGCATGGCGTTCGAACAGGAGCCGGTGAGTCTTTCGATGCTGCAAACCGAGCACGCACGCAGGCCTATGCCACGCGATACGTCGATTTCATCATCGGCCGCACAACTGGAAAGGATCAGGATTTCGCCGGCTTCAGTTCTCTACGCAGACGTTCCAACGCAGCCTCAATTTCCTGCGAGTGTGCCGGCGCGATAGAGCGCACCCAGGCGGCAAGTCCAGGTTCCAGGCGTAGTGTTACGATTTCAGCCGCCGTTACTTCGCGACCGCCGAATCTCAGCGTGGCACGGCGAAAGAATTCTTCGCCCGCCTCCGGGATATCGGACGAGCCGACGTCGGTGTCGTCCATCTGAGCAAGGCGTTCCCAGTCAGTGGAGGAAGCGTTCGAGGAATTTTTTCCGCTCATAAGGTGTGGCTTTGCGCATCGAGATGACGCGAATTGCATCTTCCACTTCGTAAGTATACGAGATCGCGAAGAATCCCTCTCTCTCGTAGGAAGAACGGCTTCGATCGTCCGATCCCGCCACCGCGATCATTGCTTCTGCCGCACCGACAGGCCTCCAGCCCTCACCAACTCCGAGGTTTTCCTTTTTTCGTGTCTCCTTGGCGGATTGTCAGGCCTCCCGACGGATCAACTGCAGATTTTCTCCGTTTCACAGCGGACAGGATGGGCCGATCCGGGACCGTTATAAACCACGAATGAATGCATGCCACATGCAGGGATCAGCCGCGACTACGGTGGCCGGCCAGGTTGACGAACCAAGAGATCCGTTAACCAAAACTAGAACCAGACCACTTTCAGCGGTTGTTTTCGGGGCGCATACTGTTAATCAAGCTCAGAACGCTTACCAAGCATTGGGAAATCGCGCTTTTTTCCGCTCGGATCGAATCTCATCCGAGCCATGGACGGCTACCATCTTACGCGGCGGCAATGGATAAGTTCGATCGGATATACCAGCTCCACAGCCTCCTCGACGGTCGCAAGACGTCCGTACCGATCGAGGATCTCATGTTACGTCTCGAGTGCTCCGAAGCCACCGTTTTCCGCATCATCAAGGCGATGAAGGACTATCTCGGCGCGCCGATTGAGCACGGCGGCGACCCGCCCGGCTACCGGTATCAACTGGCACCCGAGGGGCGCGCCTACCAGCTGCCCGGGTTGTGGTTTTCCGCGCGAGAGCTCCAGGCGTTGGCATTACTGCAGCGGCTGATCCACGGTCTGGGCCCCGGACTGCTGGAAGAGCACCTCTCCCCGGTCGCCAAGCGCCTCGAGGAATTGATGGCACACAGGCGGCTGTCCCCCCTAAGTGCAGCCGGCTCGCGCATTCGGATTCTGACCCTCGCCGCGCGACCAACAGGCAACAGTTTCGAGGTCGTCGCCAGTGCGACGCTGCAGCGGCGAAAGCTAGGGTTTCAATATCACTCGCGAAGCAAGGATGAGCAGACGGAGCGAGTCGTCTCTCCCCAGAGCCTGGCTCACTACCGGGACAACTGGTATCTGGACGCGTGGGACGAACTGCGACGGGCACTACGCAGCTTTTCAATAGACCGGATCCGCGCACCCGTTCAACTGAGCGATGCAGCCGACGACCGCCCGGCAGCGGAGCTCGACGAGCATTTTGCAAGCGCATACGGAATTTTCGCAGGCAACGCCAATAAAGTGGCCACCCTGCGCTTCTCAGGCGAGCGTGCGCGATGGGTGGCGGACGAGCGCTGGCACCCTGGGCAATCAGGGCAATTCCTCACGGATGGCCGGTACGAGCTGACGATTCCGTACCGAGACTCTCGCGAACTGGTGATGGACGTGCTCAGACATGGAGCGGAGGTCGAGGTGGCGTCGCCGGAGGCGCTGCGGATGGAGGTGTACCGAGCTCTGTCCAATGCTCTCCAGAGGTATGGCGGATAAGCGTCGGGAACCTTGACATCTGAACTCGCAAGTTTTGCGAGCCAGGACAGGCAGAATCCCCTCAAGGCAGGAGGTATGAGCCGACCGCCGTATCCTGCCGCGCGGAGTTCCAGGAGTTACCGGATGGATGTGAAATTCAACGATGCATTTAAAAGCCTGACGGGGAACGAGCCATTCCCGTGGCAAGCGGCTCTATACGAGCGCTTCATCTCGAGCCGGCCAGACAACATTCCCAGTTCGTGCAACTTGCCAACCGGGCTCGGTAAAACGTCCGTTATCGCAATCTGGCTGCTTGCACGGCAGATCAACCCGTCGCTGCCGCGCCGGCTGGCCTACGTCGTCAATCGCAGGACCGTCGTTGACCAGACGACTGACGAAGTCAATCGGTACAAATTGATACGCCCTGATTTGGCCGTCAGTACTCTTCGCGGCCAATTCGTGGACAACCGCGAGTGGTCGATCGATCCGTCTCGGGAGGCCGTGATTTGTGGAACCGTTGACATGATCGGTTCACGCCTGCTCTTCAGCGGCTACGGTATAGGATTCAAAAGTAGGCCATTGCACGCGGGTTTCCTGGGGCAGGACACGCTGATTGTCCATGACGAGGCTCACCTCGAACCGGCATTTCAAGACCTGCTGGTTGCAATTCAAAGCGAACAGCATTCGGGACGATTTCCGGATCGGCATCCACTGCGCGTCATGGAACTGACGGCTACTTCGCGCGGCGAGGGCGAGGTGTTCGGGCTGACAGAAGAGGAGAAGCACGCCGACTTCGAAAGAAGGGATGTTCCAGAACCACTTCGCGTCGTTTGGCAGCGGACTCACGCGAAGAAGACGGTGAGGCTGCATGAGGAGAGCAGGGAACTCACCGATGAGCTAGCCGGGCTTGCCCTGGCATACGAAAGTTCCGGATGCGCAATTCTAGTCTTCGTTCGATACGTGGATGATTTGGGGAGAGCTCTTTCGCAATTGCCGAAAGACAGAACTCGTCAATTGACCGGTACAACGCGCGGCTTTGAGCGCGATCGTCTCCTCCTCGATCCGGTCTTCGCCCGGTTTCTACCGCAATCGAGCAGACCTGGGAATACCTTGCCTGCAGAAGGAACCGTCTACCTGGTTTGTACC
Source organism: Gammaproteobacteria bacterium (assembly GCA_003134045.1). Classification (GTDB taxonomy): domain Bacteria; phylum Pseudomonadota; class Gammaproteobacteria; order Steroidobacterales; family Steroidobacteraceae; genus Bog-1198. Next base: position 5,353 of record PLAH01000176.1, on the reverse strand, counting down.
AGTGCTGGTGAGGTCGGCGTCAACATTTCCGCTGACCACCTAGTCTGTGATCTATCCACATTCGAAAGTATGGCGCAGCGTTTCGGCCGCGTGAACCGGTTCGGTCTACGCGATGACACGTACATCGACATCGTGTATCCCGCAAAGTTCGACGATAAGGATAAAGAACTTACTCCTGCGCGCCGCAAGACCCTTGCACTGCTTACATCGCTCGACGATGCGAGCCCAGCTGCGCTCTCAAAGCTTGACCCAACAGCCCGACTGGATGCATTCGCTCCACGGTCCATCACGCCTCCAACTTCGGACATTCTCTTTGACGCCTGGTCGATGACCTCGGTGCGCGGTCGAATGCCCGGGCGTCCGAAAGTCGAACCCTATCTACATGGTATCCGCGAGTGGGAACCGGCGCAGACGAAGATCGGCTGGCGATTCGAAGTTGCGGAAATCACAGGAAAACGACTCGACGAATACGCACCACAAGATCTGCTGGAGCTGTATCCGATCAAATCGCACGAGCTCCTCACTGATCGGTCCGATCGCATCTTCAATACACTCAGGAAGCTCGCGCCAGCCGGCGATGTGCCAATCTGGATCGTCGATGACGACGGTAATGTCGAAGTTACCTCATGGAAACGCGTCGTTGAAGGTGCCAAAGAGCTGATCCAGGGCGCAGTTCTGCTTCTACCTCCACAACTCGGAGGGCTCGAACGAGGTTTCTTTACCGCCTCCGCTGAGTATGACGAGGGTGTGCCTTATGATGTCGCCGATGAATGGCAGGTCGACAACCAACCAATGCGAATGAGGCTTTGGTCGGATGATGAAGGGCCCGAGCCGAAAGCGCCTGCCGGTATGAAATCGGTTGCGCGGATTGTCTTTACAGATGACGATGAAGATGAAAAGCCGATCAGAACATGGCACTGGTGCGTGCGGCTTTCTGCTGCCGATCCAGACGCGCAAGGCAGACAAAACTACNNCGCGCTTCAACCACACCTGAATGACGCAAGGGAGGCTGCGGCCCGTCTCGTCTCAGGACTGCCACTTGAGCCGGAATTGCGCGATGCCATCGTTCTTGCGGCGGCGTACCACGACCTGGGTAAAGACCGGGAGCGCTGGCAAAACGGTATCGGTAATCGTGACTATCCTGACGTCAAATGGGCCAAGTCCGGCAAGTACGCGGCTTCCGGCGAACGTTTGTACTACCGGCACGAGTTTGGGTCCATCCTCGATATACAAGACGAGCCGAGCTTCGAGCGACTTTCAGACGATGCCAAAGACCTCGTGCTGCACCTTGTTGCCGCGCATCATGGCCGGGCCAGGCCACACTTCAATTCACGCGAGTGCTTGGACGATAAACACTCGACAGCGTTAACTCGCGATTTCGCGATCGAAGTCCCTCGTCGGTTTGCAAGGCTGCAGCGCAAGTTCGGGCGTTGGGGCTTGGCGTACCTCGAATCGCTCGTCCGTACCGCCGATTATGAAGCCAGTGTCAAAGCTGAAGGAAGCGGGAAATGAATGCTCCCTCCGCGAGCATCGCCATTCCCGTAGATCTCGCAAATCCAGGTCAATTCTTTGCCTGCTGCGGATTGCTGGAATTAGCCGATCGGCTTTGGTTTGGGGCGGAGGGTCGGTTTGATCGCGGCCATTTTCTCTTAATCGGCCGCCGTGAATGTTCGCTTCGCGCACTGCTCGACAAACTGGCGGAATCTACCGTAGCCAACACGATGACGCCGATACAGAACGCACGGCTTGAAGAATTGTCTTCGATGAAGAAGAATCAGCGCGAAGCAATACCAGGCCTGGGGGACGAAAAGAAGTCGCTCGAATCGCTGCGCCGTGAACTGCCCATCGTGCTCACGGGGGCAATCGAGTTTCGCGTCGACTGGTTCTGCGACGAATTCTCCGGCGGGTCAAGATTCAAGACATGGGCGGGCCAACAGTCTGTGCTCGACATCGCCAAGGCCATGCATGGCGGGGTGACCAGAGCGATCAATGAGCCCGATTCATCGCTGTGGGGCAATGTCCGCGGTATCGGTCTGCCCTTCAACTTTGACTCCGATCTCGGCGGGCAAGGCTCAGCGCTCGACGTTGGCTTCAGCTTCGACCCGCTTGCCGGCAGCGAGGTGACGCGTATCGAAGTCACCTGCAGGCCTGCTCTTGAACTTCTATGTTTCATTGGGCTGCAGCGATTCCGTCCCCGAGAGATTCCGCGGGAAAACCGCTTCGTCTACACCGCCTGGAACGACGCATTGCCGCCGTCCGTTGCTGCGGCCGTCGCGTGCGGTGCGGTGGGCGTTGGCGACGGATTGCTACACGAGTTCAAGTTGCTTTATCGGACCAAGTACCTCAAGAGTTTCTTGCCAGCTATCCCATTTCAAGGAGACCACGATGAGCGAGCCGAACGAATATGACAATTGGCTGATGGGCGATGCGATTGCTGCAATCGTCATCCGCGAGCCACTCGTGCCGGTGGAGGGGGTGGACGGTGTCATCTTTCCCTCGACATTTGCAGCGGCCGAAGACAAGAGAGTGTTCCCGGGTGGATACAATATAGCCCCTCCCGAAGGCGACACGAATGTCTGTCTCGTCGATAGTGTCGGCTCGCAGGCTAACCGCATAGAGCCGATCTTCGCCAAACGTGAATACGCCGGCCTCGTGCCGCAAGTTGTCATCACCGCTGGGGAGAAGTCCGTGAATCTGCTGGAAGCCGGGCACCGTGCGGGTGATGCAATCGTCCGATGTACGACCCTCCAGAAAGAGTTGCAGGAGGCATTCAAGTCCGTGCTGAAAGGTGACGCCACGAAGATGGCTAAAGTCGCACCGACGTCGCTCGTCTTCGGCGTCTGGGATTCACGTGACACTCAAGCCAAACTACCCCGACTTGTTGCATCGACGATCCGCGCGTTCAATGTGCAGAGGATCACGCGCTCCGCGCAGTTCACTCCGGCTACCGATTACATCGGACTTGGGTTGCTCGAAGACACCACCGACAAGAAGCTTAAAGATGCCTACGCCGAACGGGGATTCATTCATGTTCCCGCGACCGGCTCGCCTGGCGGCGTGATTGCCAGGGGTGGAATCCGTCGCGACGCGACCTTTAGCTTAGCCGCGCTTCGCCTGCTGGGCGCCGGCAATGACCCAGATTACACGCTCAAGCTTCGCCGCTATGTGCTTGGCCTCTCACTCGTTGCACTTACCGCACCGCCGCAAACGTATCTCCGGCAGGGCTGTAACCTCGTGCCCGATATCGACAATCCGCGGAAGGGTACGCTGGTCAATGCAGACGGCTCGCGCGAGGACTTCAGGCTCACACACGAACAAGCGGTTGCGTTCGCGAGACTGGCAGCCAAGGAGTTCGGCATTGGTGAAGCCCGATCGGTCAAGTTCGACTCCGAGTTGGCGAAGAAGGACATTGCCGGTGAAGGTGACGTAAAGGCCACACGCAAGAAGACCGCGAAGGCCACCGCTTAACGCAAGCCGGAGCAACCATGTCGAGCACTCTCTGCATTAGCTTCCATTTCGTCCAGCCGTTCCCTCTGTTCCACGGTCGCGGCGACGCGGGCGAACCTGAATGGCCGCCGTCACCAATGCGTGCGTTTCAAGCGCTGCTCAATGCGGCGTGTTTGCGCACTCGCGGGAAGCCTCTTCCGCCTGAGGTACGGTCGGCCCTTCAGGTAATCGAGGTGCTGCGACCCTCTATCGTCGCGCCCCGTGCCACGCTCTGCTCGGTCGGGCATCGCGCGTATGTCCCGCACAATCAGGCCGACTTGGTGATGGCTGCTTGGGAGCGCGGTAACAACGACGCCAGCATAGCCTCACATCGCATCGAGAAGGATTTTCGCGCACATAGAATCGAAATCATCGGCGACAGTCTGCCCACTCTCCACTACCTCTATGCGATCGACGCCTCCAACGCCGATCCGGGTGCGTTGCTAAGCGCCATTCGCCCGTCCGTTCGCTCAATTCATTGTCTTGGATGGGGCATAGACCAGGTCGTCGCCGACGCAAGGCTCGTTGAGTCTCCGTCGAAACAGCTCGAAGGCGAAAGATGGTCGCCCACTCCACGCGGCGGCAGGAGGCTTCGCGTACATCGGAACGGCTCGCTCGACGCTCTCGCCTCGCGGCATGAGAGCTTCCTCACACGATTGGATCAAGGCGATTGGACCCCCGTCCCTCCGTTTAGCGCGACCGATCAGCTTCGCTACCGCCGTGACACCGACCCGCTACCTCGTCCTCATGCTGCCTTCAAACTCATCGATGCCGATGATGACACCTACCGGCATCCCCACAGAAAACTCGTTCATATCGCGGGCATGATGAGACATCTGGCCATCGACGCGATGAAACGCAGCCCGCCACTGCACATCAAGGATCCGGACCCCTGGATCGAGCGGTACGTCGCCGGGCATCGCGATGCGGCGAAAACGTCCGTTAATCTGCCTCACGCGCAACTCTCGTATATTCCGCTGCCCTCGATCGGGCATTACCACACAGACCCAGCCATCCGGCGGGTGATGATTGTGGCCCCGATCGGAGACGACGCAATTCTCGAGCACATTTGTCAATACCTCGACGGCCTGCGCCTCAAGCCCGAGCGTGAGTCAGACCTTCGCGGCTCGGTGTTCCTGCACCGAACGTACAACGACAACGTTGCGTCGTTTTACACACAATCAGACAGCGATCATCAAGGGTACAATCGCTGGGCCAGTGTGACGCCGGTCATTCTCCCCGGCTACGATGATCGCAGGCCTGAAAAGACTCGCAAGCTCATCGCGAAGGCACTCGCCCAATCTGACCTTGATCAGCCATGCGAGTTTGATTGGAGTACTTTCAGCTATTTCCCCAAGATGCTGCCCGTATGTAAGCCTGACAACCAGGGGCGTCAAAGAGGTTATATCCGACCAAGTTATTTACTAAACCAGACAGCCGTTCATCTGACACTGCGGTTCAATGCCAACGCAAAGATCCCAGGTCCTATCACAATCGGTTCTGGTAGGCACTGCGGATTCGGACTGATGGCGGGAGTCGACTAGAGAGCGGTCTGCAGATGCGCACGATTGAATCATTGGGGACGGGGACACGAATGCCAGAAATAGATGGCGGCGGAGAAATTTGTGTCCCGGGATTGAAGCCATATCCCAGAGCCGACGAGTTGAGGTTGGGCATGGGTGCGTGGTATTTCGACCGGCGCTGGCGGCGCATTGGCGTGACCAGAACGCCAATGGATATCGCAATCACTGGGTTGGTTCCTAACCGTCAGGCGGCGGGTCAAGCTCATGTTCGCTCGTAGGCCGCCATGGTCATGAAGACAACGGCGTATTTTGACGCTACTCGCGCGCGCCCGGATCGAAACATG
>PLAH01000148.1 GCA_003134045.1 Gammaproteobacteria bacterium | reverse complement strand
ATGAAAGCTGAGGCAGCACACGAAACAAAAGAGCTGGAACAAAAACAAATACTGATAGAACAGGCACAGGAGGCCAATAAAAAAGTAGCCGTTGATTCCGTTCGCACGATGCGCGCCGAGGCTGAGAAAAAAGCCCTGGCTGACTCCATGGCCAAAGCGCAGGTTGCCTTAATGCGCATGGGCACTGAACTAAAAGCCGTAAAAAGCAAAGCCAGAACCGACTCAGTAGCTATTGTTAACGACCAGCAATTAAGGTTGGCCNNCACGCCAGCTAGCCGAATACAACAGGCTACAACTACAGGCTTCTGCCCAGAAAAAAATGTTTGAAGATTCGCTGGCAAAAACCAAAGCCGAAAAAGAATCGGTTAAAAAAGAACTGGCCGCCGTAAAAAAGAAACAACAAACAGAAGCAATCAGCCGCGCCGTTCAGGACTCTCTGAATAATATCAAAGCCGAACAAAGAAAACAAGCTGAAATAGCCGCAGCCGTTCAAAAGAAACATGCTGAAGATTCAATTGCCAATGCCAAAGCAGAAGATAAACGCATAGCGCAGGAACTGGCCGAAAAACGCAAACAGATGGCCCAGGAAACAGCCATGCGTAAAAAGGCATTTGAAGATTCGGTAAATAATGCAAAAGCAACCCGCGAAAAAGCGGCAAAAGAATTACTGGCCGAAAAGAAAAAACATACAGAAGATTCTATCGCCACTGTAAAAGCCGCGCAACAAAAGCTGGCACAGGAATTAGCTGAACAGAAGAAGCTTGCCGACGAGCGCGACGGAATCGAGTCGATTCTTAGAGCCAAGGCAAAACTGACCAAATTGGTGCGCGACGAGCTGTTGAGCGATGCCGAGGAATATGGCGACGAGCGCCGCACGCGCTTGGTCGAGCGCGAAGCCGCGCAGGCGATTTCCGAGACGGAACTCCTGACCAGCGAGCCCACCACCGTGGTGCTTTCGCGGCTGGGTTGGGTGCGCGCTGCGAAGGGCCACGACATCGACGCGCGTTCGCTCAGCTACAAGACCGGCGACGAATTCCAGGCCGCCGCGAGAGGCCGCAATCTACAGCAGGCGGTGTTCATCGATTCCACCGGCCGCGCCTATAGCTTGGACGCGCACCAGCTGCCCGCGGCACGCGGTTATGGCGAACCGCTGTCCGGCTCGGTGGATCCTCCCGATGGCGCGACGTTTGCCGCCGTGCTGATCGGCGAACCGGATGACGCGTGGCTGCTGGCGAGCGATGCGGGCTATGGCTTCGCGGTGAAGCTGCGCGAACTGTACGCGCGCAACAAGAAGGGCAAGTCGGTGCTCAAGGTGCCCGAAAACGCGCATGTGCTGCCGGCGCAGGCCATCACCCAAGAGACCGCGTTCGCCGTGTTCGTGAACAACGACGGCGAGGTGCTCGCCTTGCCGGTGTCGCAGATCGAGGAGATGAGCGCGGGCAAGGGCCAGAACCTATTCGGCATTGCGGGCAAGAAGTCGGCGGACCGGGACGAGTATCTCGTGGCCATGGCGGTGGTGGCGCCTGGCGAAGTGTTGACCGTCTACAGCGGGAACAGTGCCCCGATGAAGCTCAAGTACGAGGAGCTGAAAGCGTTTCAAGACAAGAAGGGACAGCGGCGGCAGCGATTTTCGCGAGCCTACAAGCAGGTCGATCGGCTGGAGGTGGCGCCGGCTTGAGGGCCACGGCGGCGCGGTGGCGCGCTGCGACGGATCGACATGACGCGAAGCGCCGGGGATTGCGACGCCGGCCTAACGGTCGCCCGACATGGTCACGTCTTCGGGGGCGTTGACGAAGTAGCCTTGGATGAATTCGATGCCGAGCTGCCAGAGCACCGCCATGGTATTGGCATCCTCCACGCGCTCGGCGATGGTCTCCACGCCCTTGCGCTTGGCGGCCTCGACCAGTCCCTTGACCCGCTGCTGCTGCAGTTGATTGGTCGAGAGTCCCTGCATCAGCGAGCCGTCGACCTTGATGAAGTCCATGCCGATGTCAGCGAGCAGCTTCAAGGGGTCGCGGCCGGTGCCGAAGTGCTCGAGCGCGAATCGAAACCCGAGTTTGCGCAGGCTTTCGGCCAACTCCAGGGTCTGCCGGACGTACTGCGTCGCCATCTCTTCGGTGACCTGGATGCACAGGCGCTTCGGCTCGATCTTGAGCGACTTCAGCTGCGTCTCGAGCCAGGTGATGACGCTCTTGTCCAGCACCGTGTCCTTGGACACGCGCACGAAAATACAGGAGGCCTTGCGGTTGGCGACGAACGACATCGAGGCGCCGATGACCCAGCGGTCGATGTTCTTCATCAAATCGTTGCGTTCCGCGGCGGCGATGAACTCGGCCGGAAGCACCTCGGTACCTTGTTCGTCGAGCATGCGCACCAGCACGTCGAACATGCCCTTGTCCTCGCCGAGCAGGCTCGCGATCGGTTGTTGCACCAATCTAAAGCGGTTCTCCATCAACGCGCTCTTGATGTGTTTCACCCAGATCGTGTCGTACGCCTGCACGCGCGTATCGGTGTCCGACTTGTCGACGGCATACATCTGATTGCCGCCGAGTTCGCGGCCGCGCCGCGTGGCGCTGATGGCATCGCCGACGGCCGCGCCCACGTCGGGATTCACGGAGGACAGCAATCCGAGCCCCACGGTGACGGTGGCGGACAGCGTCTTGTCCTCGATGGCAAAGGTGTGTTCGCCGACGCGCTTGACGACATTCTCGGCCCAGGTCTCGACGTCGCGGGCGGTACCCCGTTCGAGCAGGATCAAGAAGCCGTTGCCGCCGAATCTGCCGCAGATGTCGGTGGGAGTCAGCTGCACGCGCAGCAGATCGGCGAGCTGCGCCATGAAATCCTCGCTCGCCAGGACGCCGATCGAATGTTGGATTTCGGTGAAGCGGTCGGGTTTGATGTGGGCGAATTGGCGCACGCCGCCTTTCATGGTCATGCCGCACCGGTCGCGCACCGCCGCGATCAGATACCGCTGCTGCAGGAATCGCGTCGACGCATCGTTCTTGACGGCTTCGGCCAGGCGGACCTCGAGGTCCAGATCCTTCTTGTGCCGCGCGGGAATGCTGATGCGCGTCGCCGGCTCATTCTCGTAGTCGGCCTTGGTGAGCTGCAGCTCGAGCGCCAGGCTGGAACCGTCGGACAGCGACGCCTGAACCTTGAGGCCGTGGCCGGTCCACTTGCCCTGCAGACAGGCCACCAGCGCGCCTTTGAGGGCGGGATGCGTCTCCGGTTCGAACAGATCCATCAGCGGAGTGCCGGTCAGCGCGTCGTCGCCCGGATACCCGAACAGTTCGAGCCAGGCGCGGTTCGCATCGACGATGATGCCTTCCTGGACATGCGTGATTGCATCCGCGGAGCCTTCGAGGAAATTCTGCAATTGTTCGCGGTATTCGCGCGCCGATGACAGCGTCGTCGACAATGCGCGCTCCAAGCGATGAGCGCGCAGCTCCCGGGTGGCGACCGCCTGCAGGCGGCTGCGGTTGGCCAACGTGACCACGTCTTGGGCGCCCAGGCATATGGCCTCGGCGATCGCCGCCTCGTCGATGTTCTCGCGCACGATGAGCACCGGCATTTCCGGGGCGCTCTGCTGCTTGACCTTCATGATCGAGCTCAAGTCGGTGCCGAGTTCATCGATGAAGACGACGAGCATCTCGGGGTTGAGCTGGGTCAAGGCATCGCCCAAATCGCGAGCGTCCGGCAGCCAGGTGCAATGGACCGGGTGGCCGGCCTTGCGGAGCGTACTGTTGATCGCCTCGACGTGGTCCTGCGACCTCGACATGACGATCATTGGAACGGCACCCTGTTCGGACAAGTCGAAATCCTCGCAAAATGGGCTCCAAGCATACCATCAGGTTTTTCGGGATTCTGGGACCGGCGTCTAGGCCTTAAGGCACCATTCGGGACCGAATTGGCCAGAATGGCATGTTGCGGCTATGATACGCGCCCTGCAACGCGAGGCCTGCGATGGCGAACTACAGCACGAACGAATTCAAAGCCGGGCTCAAGATCCTGATCGACGGCGATCCCTTTGCGATCGTCGAGAACGAAATGGTCAAACCGGGGAAGGGCCAGGCCTTCAATCGGGTCCGGGTACGCAACCTGAAAACAGGCCGCACCATCGAGCGGACGTGGAAGTCGGGCGATACCGTCGAGGCGGCCGACGTGGTGGATACGGATATGCAGTATCTGTATCGCGAAGGCGATTTCTTCAACTTCATGGTTCCCGACACCTTCGAGCAGATCACCGCCTCCAAGGAAGCCGTCGGCGACGGCGCGCAGTGGCTGAAAGACGGCACGGTCTGCGTCGTGACCCTGTGGAATGGCGTGCCGCTGCAGGTGACCCCGCCGGCCCACATGGAACTGAAGGTGGTCGAAACCGATCCGGGCGTGCGCGGCGATACCGCGACCGGCGGGTCCAAGCCCGCCAAGCTGGAAACGGGTGCCGTGGTGCGTGTGCCGCTGTTCATCAACGAAGGCGAGACATTGCGCATCGATACCCGCACCGGCGAGTATCTGTCGCGCGGCAAGAACTGAGGCGGCGCGGGCGGTCGCCGCGCCGCGCACTCGGCGAGCGCGGCCACACGTGCTCGCGGCCGGACCGCCGGTGACCCTGGGTTACGCGTTGTCGATGGAAAACGCCATCGCCTCGGACAGGCGCGCCGCGCCGAGCGCGATCGCAACCAGGCGGTCGAATCCGAGCGCCACTCCCGCACAATCCGGCAATCCCGCATCGAGCGCCGCGAGCAGGCGCCGGTCGAGCGGAGCGGTGGGCTGACCGCGCTCGGCACGAATGGCCAGATCCTGCGTGAACCGTTCCCGCTGCTCCGCCGCATTCGCCAGTTCGTGAAAGCCGTTGGCGAGTTCGATGCCGTCGATATAGAACTCGAAGCGCGCCGCCACTTGGGGTAGCCCGGGTTTGAGGCGCGCGAGCGAGGCCTGCGAGGCAGGGTAATCGCAGATGAAGCAGGGTCTGTCGACGCCGAGCTGGGGGCCTGCCACGAGGCCCATCAGTAGATCGAGTCTGGCATCGCGGTCGAGCTCTGCCTGGCACACGATGCCGTGATCGGCCGCCGCTCGTGCGAGTGCCGCGTCGCTGTCGGTATGGGCATCCACGCCGGCGTGACGGCGCAACGCGTCGGCGTAGGTCAGCCGCTCGGCGGCCGCGAGCGAGCGGTGGGGCGCCAGCAACGCGGCGACCAGCGCCTCGACTTCGCTCATGAGCGCCGCGTCGTCGAATCCCAGCCGATACCATTCGACCAGCGTGAACTCGGGATTGTGCCAGCGGCCGCGCTCGGCATCGCGAAACACCTTGGCTACCTGGTAGATGTCGCCGCTGCCCGAGGCCAACAGGCGTTTCATCGGATATTCAGGCGATGTGCCCATGAAGAATCGCCCCGGAAGGCCGGCAATGTGGGTCGCCAGGGATTCGATTTGCGGATCGCTGACGGCGCCGGCGCTCAAGACAGGGGTCTCCACTTCGAGCACCTGGCGGACCGCGAAGAAATCGCGAAGGCGCGCCAGCATGGCAGCGCGCTGCCGCAATGCCGCGAGCGTGGCGGTGGGGCGCCAGTCATCCTCGGTCACGCCGCCCTGCCGATCGCTCGGCCCAACTGCACGATGGAGCCGGCATGCAGCAACGGATGCCACTGCACCCGATTCGGTTCGAACAGCAGGATCACCGTCGATCCCATGTTGAAACGCCCGAGTTCCGCGCCCTTGTCGAGCGTCAGCGCCGGACCCGGAATGCGCGTCACGACGCGACGGGCGGCGGGCGTGATATCGCCGGCCCAGACGGTGGCCATGCTGCCGACATTGAGGGCGCCCACCATCACCAATGCGAACTGACCGAAATCGGTGTCGAACAGGGTGAGGACGCGTTCGTTGCGCGCAAACAGGCGCGGCACGTGCTGGGCGGTCACCGTGTTGACGCTGAACAGCCGTCCCGGGACGTACACCGTGTCGAGCAGCGTGCCGCGTACCGCCATGTGAATGCGGTGGTAGTTGAACGGCGCGAGGTAGATGGTCGCAAACGAACCGCCTTCGAAACGCTTGGCCCAGGGCTGCCGCGCCAACAAGTCGCCCAAGGTGTAGTGCCGTCCCTTCCCTTGCAGCAGGCGGTTCTTCTCGATGAGGCCACATTCGCTCACCGCGCCGTCGACCGGGCTTGCGATCGTGCGCGAGTCCTCGTTGATGGGGCGCGTCTCGGGCCGCAGCGCGCGGGTGAAGAACTCGTTGAAGCTGCCATAGCGGCACGGATCGGGTTCGACGGCTTCGGCCATGTCGACCGAGAACAGCCGTAGGAAGCCGCGCGTCAACGCGTTCTTGAACCAGGGCGTCCGGACGCGCGTCGCGGCAAGGACCAGGCGCGACAATCCGTGCTGCGGCAACAGGTACTGCATCCAGACGAACAGACGGCCGCGCAAGCCGCCGTCCGGGCCGGCGCCGTCCGGGGCATCGGCGCCCGATGCGATGCCCGACGCAATGGCGCGCGGGCCGGGCGCCGTTTCATCCGCGGGCGTATCGCTCATGTGCGCGCCGCCACGATGCGCAGGAAGTCCTTCTGCAGGCTGTCGACCGTGAAGGGTCCCGAGAGTATGGCCGTCAGCTTGCCGTCGGGGTCGATCACGAAGATGGCGCCCGAGTGGTCCACCGTATAGCTGCCGTCGGGTTTCGGCGTGATGATGACACCGACGCCGAGCTTGGCGGCGACCGCCTCGATGGCCGGTTGGTCGGCGGCGGTGATGCCGATGAATTCGGGGTCGAAATAGGGCACGTACTTGGCGAGCTGTTCGGGGGTGTCGCGTTTCGCGTCCACCGACATGAATACGACCTTCGGCCGTACGGGCGCCGCGCTTGAGCGAAGGCGCTTCTCCAGCGCGGCCAAGGTGGTCAAGGTGGTTGGACAGAAATCGGGGCAATTCGTATAGCCGAAAAACATCAGCGACCAGGACCCGCGCAGGTTCGCGGGACCAAATGTCCGCCCGTGTTGGTCGATCAGGCTAAAATCCGGCAGCGCGCGCTGCGGCGAGAGATAGGTGCCGGTCGCGAGTTCGACGGGCGGGGCCGCGTGCCGCCAGATCAGCGCGGCGGCGACGCCCGCGAGGCCGGCCATGCAAATGATCGCGATGCTCAACAATTTGGATCGAGGTGACATGCGGCGATTATCCCATACGGCGACCGGGTCCGTGACGGCCCGCACTGCCGCCGAAACCGTCGGCGCGGCCATCGAGCGCTGCGCGCGCGCCCTGATGCGCGCCCACGTGCATTTCGGGCATGGCACGGACAACGCACGCGACGAGGCCGCCGAGCTCGTGTTCTTCGCGGCGCGGCTCGCGCACGCGCAGGGCAGCGAGGCGTATGCAACGCCGCTCACGCCGCGCCGCCGTGCACGTATCGATGAACTGCTGCGGCGGCGCATCGACGAGCGGCTGCCGCTCGCCTACCTCACGCATCGGGCATTTTTCGCGGGCCTCACGCTGTATGTCGATGAGCGGGTGTTGGTGCCGCGATCGCCGATTGCCGAACTGATCTTGCGGCGGTTCGCGCCCTGGGCGCCGGCGCGCGCCATTCGCCGGATTCTGGATGTCGGGACCGGATCGGGCGCGATCGCACTGGCGAGCGCCAAAGCCTTTCCGCGGGCCCGAGTGGACGCGGTCGACATCTCCGCCGCGGCCCTTGCCGTGTGTCGCCGCAACATCCGGCGCCTGGGCTTGAGCAAACGGGTGACGGCACTGCGATCCGATCATTTCGCCGCCGTCGAGGGCCGCCGTTACGATATCATCGTCAGCAATCCGCCCTATGTCGGCCGTGCCGAAATCGCCAAGCTGCCGCGCGAGTATGCTCACGAACCGGCGCTCGGTCTGGCATCCGGCGCCGACGGCCTGGACTCGGTGAGAGCGATCTTGTCGGCGGCGCGTCAGCACCTCGAGGATGATGGCATTCTGGTCGTGGAAGTCGGCAACACCGAGCACACGCTGATGCGGGCTTTTCCGCGACTGCCCTTCATCTGGCCGATGATCGAGATGGGGGGCGGGGGCGTGTTCATATTGCGGGCAGCGGATCTGGATCGGATGGGGCGGGAGAGCAAAGCGCGTGGCGGGTAACACCTTCGGTCGAATCTTCACGGTGACGAGCTTCGGTGAGAGCCATGGCCCGGCGCTGGGCTGCGTGGTGGACGGCTGTCCCCCGGGGCTCGCCTTGACCGAAGCCGACCTGCAAACGGACCTGGAGCGGCGCCGCTCGGGGACGTCGAAGTTCACCAGTCAACGTCGCGAGCCCGACACGGTGCGCATTCTGTCGGGTGTTTTCGAGGGCAGGACCACGGGCACGCCGATCGGTCTGCTGGTCGAGAATCAGGACCAGCGTTCGCGCGACTACGACAAGATCAAGGATCGCTTCCGGCCGGGCCACGCCGACTATACCTATCAGCAGAAATACGGTTTCCGCGACTATCGCGGCGGCGGCCGTTCGTCGGCGCGCGAGACCGTCATGCGAGTGGCGGCCGGCGCCATCGCGCGCAAATATCTGCACGAGCGCTTGGGGGTCAGCATCCATGGCTACCTGTCCCAGATGGGACCGCTGGTGCTCGAGCCCAAGTCGCCCTCGAGCGCCTACGAGAATCCGTTCTTCTGTCCGGATCCGAGCCGGCTCGAGGAACTCGCGGAATTCGTCTGGCGGCTGCGCGAGGCGGGCGACTCCATCGGCGCCCGGGTGACCGTCGTTGCCAAGGGTGTGCCTCCCGGCTTGGGGGAGCCCGTATTCGACCGGCTCGACGCGGATCTCGCGGGTGCCATGATGGGCATCAACGCCGTCAAGGGAGTGGCGGTGGGCGCGGGCTTCGACTGCATCGAGCAGCGGGGGTCCGAACACCGCGATGAGCTGTGGCCAACCGGGTTCAAGACCAATCACGCCGGCGGTGTGCTGGGCGGTATCTCGTCGGGCCAGGATATCGTCGTCAATATCGCCTTGAAGCCCACCTCGAGCATCACCATCCCCGGCGCCACCATCGACGTGGATGGCAATCCGGTACAGATCGAGACCACGGGTCGCCACGATCCGTGCGTGGGCATCCGCGCGACTCCGATCGCCGAGGCCATGATGGCATTGGTGTTGATGGACCATTACCTGCGGTTTCGCGCGCAGTGCGCGGATGTGATCGGAACGACTCCCGTCATCACCGCAGCCAGCCGGGGAATGGACGATGTCGAGCGCTAATTCGCCGCCGCGCATTGCGGTCGTCGGGGTCTCCAGTCTGATCGGCGAGGCGGTGCTCGCCGAGCTGCGCGCCCGAAAAGTGGTGCGCGCGGAACTGCACGCGCTCGACGATGAACGCAATATCGGACGGCCCGTCACCGATGAGGAGGGCGAGAGCAGGAGCCGGTCGCCTCTCGTGGGCGATGTCGCCGCGTTCGACTTCTCCCGTGCGGATCTGGTTTTCTTTTGCGGGCGCGCGGCGCTTGCCGAGCGCTATGCGGAGGCGGCCGCCGCGCATGCGTGGGTCATCGACAGCGGAGCGGCATTCCGCGCCCGGGACGCCGTGCCGTTGATCGTGGCCGACGTGAATGCCGCGGCGCTCGATGCCGTCGGCGCGCGCGGACACGGCTTGATTGCGCTGCCGGGCAGCGCGAGCGTCGCGCTCGCCACGGCGCTGGCGCCGCTGCACGCGCTCGCGGGCCTCTCGCGGGTGGACGTGGCGACTTATCAGGCCGTATCCGGCAGCGGACGGGCGGCCATGGATGAGCTGGCCGGTGAAACCGTTGCCATGCTCAGCGGCAAGAAGCCGCGCGGCCGGGCATTTGGGCGGCAGATTGCGTTCAACGTGATTCCGCAGGTGGATGCCATCGAGGCCGACGGCGCTACGCGGGAGGAACGGCGCCTGTGGGAAGAAACGCGCCGGGTGCTCGACGCGCCGCGGCTCGCCATCAACGCGACGGCGGTGCGGGTACCGGTGTTCTTCGGCCATAGCCTGGCGGTGCATGCGACGTTCGAACGGCCCTTGAGCGTTGCCCAAGCGGCGGCGGCCTTGGGGTCGGCGCTCGGGATCAGCGTCATCGAGGCCGGTTCGGCCGCCGAATTCCCCACGCCGGCCACCTTGGCGGAGGCGCCCGACAAGGTGTATGTAGGGCGTTTGCGCGCCGACCTGACCCGTGATCGGGCTCTAAATTTTTGGGTCGTGGCGGATAATGTTCGGAAATGTGCGGCGCATAACGCAGTTTCCGTGGCCCAGATTTTGGTAAATAGATCCCGGTAAGATATAGTTGACTACTTATGTAAAAGGCAAGTGAGCATTGGCTCCCAAGCGCCCGTAGCTTAATGAACTTTATCCGCTTGCCCACCGGAATTCTGGGAGAGAAAATGTCAGTGACGATGCCTCGCGCGATGCTGATGGCGTGCCTGCTATCCTCGTCTTATCTGTGGCCGTCCTTGTCTTGGGCGTTGGGCCTCGGTGAGATTCATTTGAACTCGGCGCTGAACGAGCCCATGAACGCCGAGATCGACTTGATCGCGGCGGCGCCGGACGAATTGACGGCTCTGCGCGCGACACTCGCGAGCCGCGAAGCCTTTACGCGCTACGGCATCGACAAGCCCCCCTTTCTGTCGAGCCTGACCTTCAAGGTGGGCAAGGGCAAGGAGGGACGCGACGCGTTGCTGGTGCGCTCCACCGACGCCATTCCCGAGCCGTTCGTCACTTTCCTGGTGGAGGTGAATTGGGCTCGCGGCCGCCTGATGCGCGAATACACGGTGCTGCTCGATCCGCCGGTCTACACGCCCGGCGAGTCGGCGCGCTCACAGGCGCCGGTCGCGGCGCCCA
>PLAH01000122.1:79116-89698 GCA_003134045.1 Gammaproteobacteria bacterium | reverse complement strand
GGCCGCCAGTTTCTCGGCGACGGCCAAGGGCGAGTGGCGCGGCAAGGATGCCGGTCTGGCGCGCGTCGAAGGCACGCTGACGAGCACCGACGTGGCCGCCACGATGAAGGACTTGGGCTACGACGCGGTCATCGAAGCCAAGACGGGCAAAATGGACTTCGATCTGAGCTGGGTGGGCGCCCCCACCAGCCAGGCTCTGAGCGTCGCGACGGGCCGCGTGCAGGTGGCGCTCGACAAGGGCCAACTCACGAGCCTCAAGCCGGGCGCAGGCCGGGTGGTGGGGCTCGCGAGTCTCGCGTCGCTGCCGCGGCGCTTATCGCTGGATTTCAGCGATCTCACCGACAAAGGGCTCGCGTTCGACACCATACGCGGCGATTTCGACCTGCGTGACGGGAGCGCCTACACCGATGACGTGCTGGTCAAGGGCCCGGCCGCCGAAATCGGACTAATTGGCCGCATTGGCTTGAAAAACAAGGACTACGACCAAACTGCTGTGGTGACGGGCAATGTCAACAGTTCGCTGCCATTGGCGGCCTTCGTCGCGGGGCCGGTGATCGGCGGGGCCGTGCTGCTGTTCACACAGGTGTTCAAACAGCCGCTGAAGGGTCTGGCGCGGGGGTATTATCGAATTACCGGAAGTTGGGACAACCCGACGGTAGAACGTATCAAGAGTTCAGGCGCCGCCACGGCGACTGCTGAGGCACCGAAGTAATGGGAAAAGTAGCAGCCATACAAATGACCTCGGGTCATATCGTCGAGGACAATCTCGCCGCCGCGGGCAAATTGCTGCGTGAGGCGAAGGAACTGGGTGCGGACATCGCCTGTCTGCCGGAAAATTTTTCGTTCATCGGTTTGAAGGACGCCGACAAGCTGCAAGTCGCCGAAGCCGACGGCCGCGGTCCGATCCAGGAGTTTTTGCGCGATACCGCGCGCCAATTGAAGCTGTGGATATTGGGCGGCACCACCGTCATCAAAGGCGATTCCGCGTCGCGGGTCTCGAACGCGTCGTTGTTGTTCGATTCCGACGGCAAGCGGGTCGCACGCTACGACAAGATCCATTTGTTCGACGTGACCATCCCGGGACGGGACGAATCCTACCTCGAGTCGACTCACGTCACTCCGGGCCGCAAACTGGTGCTCGCCGACACGCCCGTCGGCAAACTCGGGCTCTCGGTGTGTTACGACATGCGCTTTCCCGAGCTGTATCGGGAACTGGTTGCGCAGGGCGCCGAATGGCTCGCCATGCCGGCGGCGTTCACGGTGCCGACGGGACGCGCGCACTGGGAGACGCTGCTGCGCGCGCGCGCCATCGAAAATCTTTGTTATGTGGTTGCTCCGGCGCAAAGTGGTACGCATACCAGCGGCCGCGAGACGTATGGCGATACGTTGATCGTCGATTATTGGGGTCAGGTGCTGTCGCGCCTGGCCAAAGGAACCGGCGTGATTACAGCTGACATCGATCTTGCGAAACAGGCGGAGACGCGTATGCGGTTCCCGGCGCTCGACAATCGCAGGCTGGGGCTCGAGGAAACCGCCGGGGTGTCCGCATGAGCGCCGCGCCGATGTTCGATGTCGCCGAAAGAATGATCCTGGCGCCCTCGGGCCTCGATGAGAGCCGCTTGTCCACCGTACTCGGCACGGTGATGAGCCGCGGCGTCGATTATGCGGATCTGTATTTCCAGTTGTCGCGCGAAGAGTCGTGGGCATTGGAGGACGGAATCGTCAAAGAGGGTTCGCACAGCATCGAGCAGGGCGTCGGCGTGCGCGCCATCAGCGGCGAGAAGACCGGCTTCGCGTATACCGACGAAGTGCTGTTGCCCGCTCTGGTGGAGGCGTCGGATGCGGCGCGTGCCATCGCCCGCAGCGGCGGCAATCATACCGTGAAAGCGTGGCAGCGACCGCTCACGCACCGGCTGTACATGCCCATCGATCCGCTCGACACGATTCGCGACGAAGAAAAAGTCGCATGGCTGATGAGAATCGACGCCGACACGCGGCGCATCGATCCGCGGGTCAAACAGGTGATGGCGTCGCTGGCGGCCGTGCACGAGGTGGTGTTGATCGCCACCAGCGACGGCACGTTGACGGCGGACGTGCGGCCGTTGGTGCGCGTCAATGTGTCGGTCATCGTCGAGCAGAACGGCCGGCGCGAGCAGGGTTACAGCGGCGGCGGTGGCCGCTTCGGTTTGGATGAACTGCTGCGCGGCGATGAGCCATTCGAGCACGGACGCGAAGCCGTGCGTCAGGCGTTGGTGAATCTGGAAGCGGTCGCGGCGCCGGCGGGTTCGATGCCGGTCGTGCTGGGTTCCGGCTGGCCGGGGATTTTGTTGCACGAGGCCATCGGCCACGGGCTCGAGGGCGATTTCAACCGCAAGGGAACGTCGGCCTTTTCGAATCGCATCGGTCACAAGGTCGCGGCGGACGAGATCACGGTCGTCGACGATGGCACGCTCGATCGCCGCCGCGGCTCCTTGAACGTGGATGACGAAGGCACGCCGACCCAGTGCACGGTGCTGATCGAGAACGGCATCCTGCGCGGTTATATTCAGGACAAGATGAACGCGCGCCTGATGGGCATGCCCGCGACCGGCAACGGGCGGCGCGAGTCCTTCGCGCACATGACGCTGCCGCGCATGACCAACACGTACATGCGCGCCGGCTCGCGTTCGCCCGAGGAAATCATCGCGTCGGTGGAGAAGGGGCTGTATGCCGTGAACTTCGGCGGCGGCCAGGTCGATATCACGTCGGGCAAATTCGTGTTCTCGGCGAGCGAGGCCTACCTGATCGAGAACGGCAGGATTACCGCCCCGGTGAAGGGTGCCACCCTGATCGGCAACGGACCGGATGTGCTGACCCGGGTCAGCATGGTGGGCAACGACATGAAGCTCGACGGCGGGGTTGGGACTTGCGGCAAGGAAGGCCAATCGGTGCCTGTCGGAGTCGGTCAACCCACCCTGCGCATCGATGCGCTCACGGTGGGCGGCACGGGGTAGGTACGGTTCGAACCGGTCAACGTTACGGCGCCGAGATGTCCAGCGGCGCACGGGTCATATCTCGATGTTCGCGCCGTTGATGGCGCTGCCGTCGGCGTTGGTGCGGCGGCAGACTCGTCATGCGGCTCCCAAGGATGGGACTCTGGCGACGCGGAGATTGCAGGAGGCTTGCCGTGTGCGGGCGGGCGCTCATTTCACGGGCGCTCCGCCCGCGCTTTGATATCGCAGCCGTGTCACAACGCCGTCGCGGCCGACCGCAAGACCATGCGGCCGGAGGTCGGTTGGGTTACTCTCGTTGATTACCTTCAGCGCGGAGTCGAGCATGGCTTTAAACCGGCGGGCGGGTCTGATTGTTGGCTTGGCGGCAGCTTGGGGCTTGGCCGGCGTGTGTTCGGGCGTGCGGGCCGCGGCGGATCCCGCCGCGGAATTGGGATTTCCTGCGGCGGTGGCCGCCGCGATGCAAAGCATCGATCCCGAACGCATCCGCGCGCACGTGAAGTTCCTGTCGGACGATTTGCTCGAGGGACGCGGCACCGGCACGCGCGGCGGCGACATTGCCGCCACCTATATCGCGACGCAATTCGCGCTCTACGGATTGAAGCCTGCCGGCGACAACGGGACCTATCTGCAGAAGGTGGCCTTCACCGGCGTGCTCACACAGCCCGGCTCGACGATGTCGTTGCTGCCTGCGCACGGCCAGCCGCTGGAACTGAAGCTTGGCACGGACTACGTGACCAGCAACCAGACCCAAACGGACAGCGTCGATATCGATGCGCCCATCGTCTTCATCGGCTACGGAATCCAGGCGCCCGAATACAAATGGGACGACTTCAAAGGGGTCGACGTGAAGGGCAAGGTGGTTCTCGTGATCGTGAACGAGCCGCCATCGAAGGATCCGGCGTTCTTCAAGGCCGAGGCGATGACCTATTACGGGCGCTGGACTTACAAGTTCGAAGAAGCGGCCCGCAAAGGAGCGATCGGCGCCCTCATCATTCATCGCACCGACCTTGCGAGTTACGGTTGGCCGGTGGTACGCAGCTCGTGGAGCAACGAGCAAGTCTATCTGCGCGACGACCGCGATCCCAAGCTCAAGGCAGCGTCATGGATCCAGCTGGACGTGGCGCGCCAATTGTTCGCCGCGGCGAACCTCAAGTTGGACGACATGATGAACGCGGCCGGCACGCGCAAGTTCAAGGCGCGCGAACTGCCCGTACGCCTCGAGGCTCACATCGTCAGCAAGGTGCGCCAGTTCGAGTCCTATAACGTGCTGGGGCTTCTGCCGGGCACGGACAGCGGTCCCGCCACGCAGGCGGTGGTCTACTCGGCGCATTACGATCATCTCGGGATCGATCCGTCGATGGCTGGCGACAATATTTACAACGGCGCGGTCGACAACGGCACGGGTTGCGGGGTGCTGTTGGAACTTGCGCGGGCCTATTCCCGGTCGGCAGTGAAGCCACCGCACCCGGTGCTGTTCGCGTCGGTGACGGCGGAAGAAAAGGGGTTGCTCGGCTCGAACTATCTGGGCAAGCATTTACCCATTGCTGCAGCGCAAATCGCGCTGGATCTGAATTTCGATGCCATACCGCCCATTGGTGTGCCCGAGTCGGTGAACGTCACCGGTGCGGAGCGAACCACGTTCTTCCCGATGGTCGAGAAGACGTCGAAGGCATTCGGCTTCGAGATTCAACCCGATGCGGAGCCGGGCGCCGGCCACTACTACCGTTCGGATCATTTCAGCCTGGCGCGCGCCGGGGTGCCGGCGTTTTCCATCAATACGGCACTGAAGTTCGCCGGCCACCCGCCCGAATGGGGCAAGGCGCAGCGGGACGAGTACACGGCGAAGCACTATCACCAGCCGAGCGACGAGTACTCGGCGGATATGGACTTTGCGAGCAATGCGGCCCTGGCCAAGTTTGGATTCGCGCTAGGCTGGGAGGCATTGACGGCGCAGCAATCGGTGGGCTGGCTGGCGGGGGATGAATTCGAAGCGGTCCGATTGCACGCAACGCGCGGTCAATAGACTCTGGCGCCCGCGGCGGGCGCCGTGGTCAGGCGCTCACGGGTCCGAGTGTTGGGGGGGGAGAGGCCGCGGGCAGTGAGCGTCTGACGGGCAAGGGTGCGTGCCAGTTCGCGGACGTGGAATCGATGGCGAGCGGCCGCGGGCGTCGTGACCGTCGCGGGTTCGCGGTCTCATGGGCCCGATTGTTCGCGGGCTGCCGGCGGCGCGCGGAATCGGGTCGATTCGCCGACGATCAAATGGATGGCGACGGCGCAGAAGACGATCGAACCGCCGATCACCGTACTGGCGCTCGGGGTTTCGTTGAACGCGAGCCAGACCCAGAGCGGCGCCAAGGGCGCATCCACCGCCCCTATCAGGGCCGTTTCGATGGCGGGAAGCAGCCGGGCGCCGTACGTGAACAGGGGCAGGCCGATCGCAAAATTCACGATGCCGAACAAGGCCAGCAGCAGCAATTGATGGCCGGTTACGGCCAGCGGCGCGCCAAAGGGCCATGACACCAAGCCGCTGAGGAGCGACGAAATGCAGGCCGTCAACAGGATGGGAACGTCGCGGTAATTGCGCGCAACCACCATGGTGCTCGCCATGGACCATGTCATGCCGAGCGCAAACAGATCGCCCATGAGTCCGCCCGGACGTCCGAATCCGACCATGACGGCAACGCCGGCCAGCGCTGCCAGGCTGGCGATGACCGAACTGGTCGACGGCTTTTCACGCATGACCACCCAGCCCAGCCCGGCGGCGAGAAACGGCGCGGTGGCATAGATGACCGCAACGTTGGCGACAGTGGTGTGCCGCAGCGCCTTGAGGTAGAAAATCATGCCGGCCGCGGACTGCACCACGAATAACCAGCCTAGCCAGCCCATCGCCCGCAGACTTTGCCAAACCGAGCGTTGCTGAGGGAGCGCCAGCATCGCCGCGGCCACCCCCAGCGCCCCGAAAATGCCGCGCCACGCGAGCATGGTCCAGTTATCGAGCGGGATCAGCCGCGTGAACAGTCCGCCCAGGCTCCAGGCCACCGCCGACGTCGTGACCAGCAAGAATCCCACCCGGTGGCCCGCTCTACCCATTGAATACCTCATTGCCGACGGCCGTAAAATGCGCGACATATTACGGGGGAAAGCCGATATCTCGACCTTTTAAGTAAAATTTAGCGTTTATTCGCGTCACGCAGGCATTAACATCCGGCGTACACGGAGGTTGCTTTCCATGCGCTTGGCTCGTCCTATCTATGAAAGTGTGCCGCTCGTCTATGCGGGTATCGGCGCCGTTGCGATTTTGATCGCCTATCTCGATCCCGAGGGACCGCGGACCGTGCTCGCCTTTTCGATCGGGCTGATCGGAGAAACTGCGGCGTTGACGCTGTTCCTGCGCCGCCAGGATTATCGAGCCCGGCTCCGGGAATACCGCGGCGAGACGCTCGAACGTTCGGAGTTCAATCTGTAAGCGCGAACCGTCACGGACCGCCGTAGCGGCGTCTCCGGGGCGGGCTATCCGGGCGGCGGCGCTTCAGTGCTTTTCGATGACTCCGGTATCGGTGTGATCCACCACGCTGCGCGCGCGCGGGATGCGTTCGTCGATATACATGATTTCGTGCTGGCCGACCTGGACCACGTCGCCGTCGTTCAAGTTATGGCGGCGGACGCGCTTGGATTGCACGTAGATGCCGTTGGTGCTGTTCAGATCTTCGATGACGCACGCGTCCGCCTGGGTCACGATCTGGCAGTGATGCCGGCTGATGAACTTGCTGTCGATCTGCAGGTCGTTATCCGGCGTACGCCCGATCACCAAGCGGCCCGGCTTCAACTCCCGTTCGATGACGGTGGCGCCGTCGCTGGCGACCAGAATCCGGCCGACGAGGTGACCGTGCCCGGCGCCCGGCGCCAGCGCGTGGTCCATGTTGGGCACCTGCATCCGGTTCGTGCCGTAGGCGAATTCGGCCCACTGCAGCTCGCGGATCGCCGCCTCGACGTCCTCCAGCGACACCGTGTCGCTGTCGCGGCCGAACGCGGCCATCATGCTGGTATCGCATAACGTATTGATCAAGCGCGGCACGCCTCCGGTGTAGCGGTAGATGGTCGCGTAGGTATCCTCGGCAAAAATACGCCGTCCCTGCGAGCCTGCGACCTCGAGACGGTGATCGATGTAGGCGGTGGTTTCGGCGCTGGTCAGCGCCGCCAGGTGAAAGCGCAATCGCACGCGCTGCGTCAGCTGCAAAAGTTCGTGCGAATTGAGCTTGTCATTGAGCTCAGGCTGGCCCGCGAGAATGATGCGCAGCACCTTCTCCTTGGTCGTCTCGACCCCGGACAGCATGCGTACCTCTTCGAGCACGCGACTGCTGAGGTTCTGCGCCTCGTCGATGATCAGCAGCACCTTGCGCCCGTTGGCATGCTGTTCGGTCAGGAACTGATTCAAGGTCGCCAGGACCTCGGGCTTCTTCATGTTGAACGGCGAGAAGCCGAACTGCACCAGTACGGTCTGCAGAAACGCCGTCGGTGAGAGCTGTGTCTGGTTGATCTGGGCTACGACCACGTCCGTCTGCATTTCCCGCAGAAAGGTCTCGATCAACGTGGTCTTGCCGGCGCCGATCTCGCCGGTGATGACCACGAAACCGTCGGTGAACCAGATCGTCGACTCCATGTACGCTTTGGCGCGCGCATGCTGTTTGCTCAAATAGAGGAATTGCGGGTCCGGGCTCAGCCGGAAAGGCAGTTCGTGAATTTTGAATAGTTCTAAATACATCTCGGGCGGCAGTCTACGGGATTCGGGGGGTGGCGTGAAATACCGGTGGTTTCAGGTCCACTCGACGAATTTGAGCGCCTCGGCGAGGGCCCGGTCGCGGCCCCTGGCGGTCGCACAGACGATCGTACAGTGGCCCAGCTTGCGGCCGGGTCGCGGTTCCTTGCCGTAATCGTGGAAAGCCAGTCCCTCGATGCCCAGCAGCCGCTCCCGGCTCGGCATGGAACCGAGAAAGTTCACCATGGCCGTGTGGCCCAGGGGCCGGGTACTGCCCAGCGGCAGATCGCAGATGGCGCGCAGGTGATTCTCGAACTGGCTGGTCACGCAGCCGTCGATGGTCCAATGGCCGGAGTTGTGCACCCGCGGCGCCATCTCGTTGGCGATCAGCCTACCCTTGACCACGAAGAACTCGATGGTCAGTACGCCGACGTAGGACAGCGTCTCCATGACTTTTTTCAAATGGCGCGTGGCCCTGCGTTCCAGCGAAGGATGCACGAAAGGCGCGATGCCGTAATGCAGGATGCCGCCCGCGTGGGTATTGGCCGACAGCGGGTAGTAGACGATCTTACCCGCCGCCGAGCGCGCACCGATGATGGAAACCTCACGGGAGAACTGCTGGAATTTCTCGTAGATCAGGCCGGTTCCGCCCATGGCGGTCCAGGCGTCGTCGATCTGGCTTGCCTCGCGGATGACGAACTGGCCCTTGCCGTCGTAGCCCAGGCGTCGGGTTTTGAGAACCCCAGGAATGCCCAATGCATGCGCGGCGCGCGCGAGATCTTGCTTGCTGTCGACGGCGGCGTGCGCGGCCACCGGAATCTTCAACCGAGCGAACAGCGCCTTCTCGCGCAGCCGATCCTGCGAGATCTCCAAGGCCTTGCGCGGTGGGCGGATAGTGACCAGTTTTTCGAGCGGAGCGAGGGCGGCGCTCGAGATATTCTCCCAATCGAACGTGACCACGTCGCTCGCGTGGGCCAGCTCCAGAAGCCGCGCGGGATCCTCGAGTTCGCCCACCAGAATGCGCGCCACTTGAGCTCCGGGAGCGTCGGGGCCGCGGTCCAGAAACACGCAGCGCAGCCCTAAGGGATATCCGGCGAGAGCCAGCATCCGGCCCAGCTGCCCCGCGCCGACGACGCCCACGGTCGAGAATTTCAAGGCTGGCGCGGATCCGGCTTGGCGAGCACCGCCGCCGTCTGCGCCGCGCGAAAAGCATCGAGCGCAATGCGGACTTCGATGATCTCGTTGGCGAGAATCGCCGCCGCGAACAGCGCGGCGTTCTTTGCGCCGGCCGCACCGATGGCGAACGTCGCCACGGGAATGCCGCCCGGCATCTGGGCGATGGACAGCAGGGAGTCCAGGCCATTGAGGCTCTTGGAGTGCACCGGTACGCCGAGAACCGGCACCGACGTCTTGGCCGCGGTCATGCCCGGCAGATGCGCAGCGCCGCCGGCGCCGGCGATAATGGCTTTCAGGCCGCGTTCTCGAGCCGATGCGGCGTACTCGAACAGAAGATCGGGCGTGCGGTGCGCGGAGACCACGCGCACTTCATGCGCGATGTGCAACGCGGTCAGCGTGTCGGCCGCCCCCTGCATGGTCTCCCAGTCGGAGCTCGAGCCCATGATGATTCCAACCAACGCTTTCATTGCGCGCTAGCTTACCAAAGCCTATGCGAGCAGCTCGCGCAGGAACGCGAAAAGCTCGCGGGCACCCACCGGGGACCGTTGTTCGACCCGCTCTCTCTCGGCTTTATCGAGTAATTTGAGCAGCGCTGCCCGATCGATGTGGGGATACTCCTGCAGCAGCTCCTCGACGCCGGCGACCGGCTCGGACAGCAGGCGATCGCGCCAGCGCTCGATCTGCTGGAAGTGGCGAATCTCCTTGTCATGGCGCTGTTTGCGCTCCGCGAGCTTGGCCAGCACCGGGGCCGGATCGATGCTGCGCATCAACTTGCCGATATATTGGCGCTGGCGCACCTGGGCGCCGTGGGAGGGCAGCCGACGCAGGTCGCGCAGGGCCACGAAAAGCGTATCCGGCAGCCCCAGGGCCTTGATTTCCTGATCCGGCAGGGCCGACAGCTGGACGCCGAGCTCCTGCAGAGAAGCGGCCTCGCGCTTGCGCGCGCTCTTGCTGAGCCGCTGCTCCTCGGTTTCTCCGGAATCGTCGATTTCACTCTCGGTCGTCATATTGCGCATGCTATCACTCAGGTCGGTAGAATCACGGGTCGGAATCCTCGAAGACATTGGAGATGTTGGTGGCCGTGCCTAGCAACCCGTTACGTCTTGCCCCGGAAGACTTGGAATCGATCATCGAGCGCGCCTTGGAAGAAGCGCGCACCCGCGGCGCTTCCCAGGCAGAGGCGGCTGTCAGCCAGGATACTGGTCTTTCGGTCGGCGTGCGACTCGGCGAGGTGGAAACGCTGGAGCACCAGCGCGACCGCAGCATGGGTATCACGGTGTATTTCGGCCACCGCAAGGGGTCGGCCAGCACGGCCGACTTCTCCCCGGACGCGGTGCGCGCCACGGTAGCCAAGGCCTNNCAAGGCCTGCAGCATCGCCCGATTCACGGCCGAAGATGCCTGCTCGGGGCTCGCGGATGCGGCCCTCATGGCGCACTCGCCGCCGGACCTGGATCTGGCCTTTCCATGGAACGTCACGGCCGACCGCGCGATCGAGATCGCCAAAGCGTGCGAAGCGGCGGCGTTGGCCTTCGATCCGCGCATCAACAATTCCGAGGGGGCGTCCGTCAGCACCCATCAGGGGCTGCATGTGTACGGCAACACCCACGGCTTCGTCGGCGGTTATCCCACGACCTCGCATACCTTGAGCTGCGTGGT
>PLAH01000122.1:0-79108 GCA_003134045.1 Gammaproteobacteria bacterium | reverse complement strand
CCATCGCGCGCCTGGACCCGCGGAAGTTGAGCACGCGGCGCGCGCCGGCGCTGTTCGTGCCCGAAATCGCGCGCGGCCTCATCGGGCATTTCGCCGCGGCGATCCGCGGCAGCAGCCAGTATCGTCAATCCTCGTTCCTGCTGAATGCCGTGGGCGAGAAGATCTTTCCCGCCGGATTTTCGGTCGCCGAGCGCCCGCATATCCACAAGGCAATGGGCAGTGCGCCTTTCGACGGCGAAGGCGTGGCGACCCGAGACCGCGAACTCATCGCCGATGGAGTGCTCACGGGCTACATCTTGTCGAGCTATTCGGCACGCAAACTGGGCTTGCAGACCACTGGCAATGCCGGCGGTGTGCATAACCTCATCGTGGCATCGAATGCCAGCGGCGGATTGCCGGAGATGTTGCAGCGCCTCGGTACGGGCTTGCTCGTCACCGAGCTGATGGGGCAGGGAATCAACATGGTGACGGGCGATTACTCGCGCGGCGCCGCCGGATTCTGGGTCGAGAACGGCGAGCTCCAATATCCCGTCGCCGAGATCACCATCGCCGGAAACCTGCGCGAGATGCTCAAGGATATCGTCGCCGTGGGCGACGATATCGATACGCGCGGCGCGATCCGCTGCGGCTCCATCCTGCTCAAAGAGATGACCATTGCGGGCGAGTAGCGCGCTCAAGGGGACGCGATCAAATCCTTGAGGGATCGCTGTCCCAGTTTGTCATCGATGGCGGTCTCGAGCTCGCTCATCACGGATACCGCGGAAGGCACCGGGCGCACGTCGATCATCAGCCGGCCCGAATGGCGTGTGCGCACCGCATCGATGACGCTGATGAGTCGAATCTGGCCCAGGTCGCGCGCCGGCAGAAATTGTTCATTCTCCGTGGCCACGATCAACCCGCCGCGCTCGAGGCAGGCGAGCACCGGCGACAACGCCGTGCTGGGTATGTCGAGTTCGGCTGCGAGCGCGTTGCAGGTCCAGTAAGTTCCGCCGGCGCCGTAGTCGCGGCCGATCAGATACATCACGGAGAGCCCCGCCTGCTCGCGCGCGCTGCCGGTGAGTTCGACGGGTTCCTGCCCGTGGCGCAGGTATTGCGGGAATTGCACGTAGAAGGCGAGCTGTGCGCCGATGAGCAGGATGAGCCAGCTCAGGTACACCCAGATCAGCGTGGTGAGCACGATGGCAAACCCGGTGTAGACCGCCATCATCTGCGACGAATAGAGGATGAACGTGGTGAACGCCTGGCCCACCAATGCCCAGATGATGCCCGCGGTCACGCCGCCGATGAGCGCCGCGCGCAACTGCACCTGCGTGTTCGGAATGAACGCATACATGAAGGTGAACACCGCCGCGACGATGACGTACGGCACCATCTGGCCGAGCGACGCCATGACCCAGGCGAGCGGTGCGATCGCATCGAGCCACTGTGCGAACGGACTGTGCTGGGCCGAGGCCAACAGCCCGACCGCCACCGCCAGCAAGATGGGACCCAAGATCATCACGCTCAAATACTCGGTAAAGCGGCGCGCGAAACTGCGGGGCCGTTCGACGCGCCAGACGAAGTTGAAGCTCGCTTCGACCTTCTGAATGGTGGCGATCACCGTGTAGACGAGAAATGCCAGGCCGATCGAGCCGAGCACGTCGCCGCGCATGTTCGTGACGAACTGCAGCACGCTTTCGGTCAACTGATTCGCCGCATTGCCCAAGGGCCGGAAGAACTGATGCAGGATGTAGTGAAGATCGCCGCGCGCACCCAGCCCTTTCAAGATCGAAAAGCTGAACACCATCAGCGGCACGAGCGACAGCAAGGTGGTGTATGCGAGGCTCATGGCTCTGACGTTGATGTCGCCGGCCAGCCAATCCCGGATAATGGCGACGGGATAACGCAGCAGCCGCAGTACCGGCCCCCACGGCGGGGCCATGGTTCGCGATTTCCGAAACAAGCTGTCTTCCAGACGTTCCGACCAGTTGAGCATGCGCCGAGCCTTACACGAGGGATCCGCCATGGCAAGCCGGGACCCGCCGCGCTCGCCGGCGGCGCGCGCGTGGGCGTTGCACGAAAGGGATTCAGACCTGGGCGGTCAACAGCCGCAACGCTTCGCGATAGTTATCGCTGGTGCGCGCGAGAATGTCGGGCGGCAGATGCGGCGCGGGCGGCTTCTTGTTCCAGTGCAGCGATTCCAGATAGTCGCGTATGAATTGCTTGTCGAAACTCGGCGGACTGATGCCGGGCTTATACGATGCCATCGGCCAGAAGCGGGAGGAGTCGGGGGTGAGCGCCTCGTCGATCAGCAGGAGATCGCCCGCCTTGTCGATGCCGAATTCGAACTTCGTGTCGGCGATGATGATGTTGCGGGCGCGGGCGTGTTCGGCCGCGAAACGGTACAGCTCGAGGGCCGCTCGGCGAATGCCGGACGCATGCTCACTGCCCACGAGGTTGACCACGGCGTCGAAATCGATGTTCTCATCGTGTTGTCCGGCCGGGGCCTTGTATGCCGGAGTGAACAGCGGTTCCGGCAACCGTTCCGCCATCTGCAATCCGGGCGGCAGGGCGATGCCGCAGATCGAACCGTTGAGCTTGTAGTCCTTGTAGCCCGACCCGATCAAGTAGCCGCGGACCACGGCCTCGACGGGCAGCGCGCTCAATTTTTGGACCACCATGGCGCGTCCGACGAGCGGGGCGCGCTCCCGCGGATCGGCGATGACGTCTTCCAGGCGCACGCCGGACACGTGATTGGCGATGATATGGCGCGTCTTGTCGAACCAGAACTGGGAGATGCGCGTCAGCACCTCTCCCTTGTAGGGAATGGGATCCGGCAACACCACATCGAACGCGGATAACCGGTCCGTGGTGACGATGAGGAGGTGATCCGCATCCACGTCGTAGATGTCGCGCACCTTGCCCTGATGAATCTTCCTCAGGCTGCGAATCCGGCTCTCGAATAGCGGTGCTGACTGCGAAAACTGTTCCATGTGTGGCCGTGCTGCGGGCTGCTACCATTGAGGTGCGGGAGGTCGGCGATTGTGGCGCTGCGGATGGGATAGGTCAACGCGAATGGCTTGGAAAGGCAAGTTTTTTGGGGCTCTGATCGGCTTCCTGGTCACCAGGAATGTCTGGGGCGCCATCATGGGCGCCCTCATTGGACATATGTACGATCAGAGCACGGGGTCGGGTCATGCCGGCGGCTACGCCAGCACAGCAGCACGCGCCGCCGGCGGTCCGCGCGCGTCCAAGTCGGATGTGTTCTTCCGCACCACGTTCGAATTGATGGGACATGTCGCAAAGTCGGACGGTCGTGTAACGGAGGCGGAAATCGATGCCGCCCGCCGCCTGATGCAGGAACTGCGGTTGGGGCCCAATGAGATCGGCGCGGCCATCGCCTGTTTCCGCACCGGCAAATCCTCCAACTACGATGCGGGCACCAGCATCGAGGTGTTGCGGGAGGCCTGCGCCATGCGTCACGATTTGCTGCGCGCATTCATGGAGCTGCAGTTGCGGGCGGCTCTCGCCGGCAACGGCATGTCGCCGCCGGCCCGCACCATCTTGACGCGAGTGGCCGAGCGGCTCGGCATGTCCGGATTGGAGTTTGCGCACATGGAGGCGGCGCTGCGTGCGCGTCGGCAAGGACGGAGCGGGCAGAGCGGCCGTCCGTCCACGGACAAGCCCCTGGCGGCGTCCTATGCGGAGCTCGAGGTGAACGCCGGCGTGAGCGACCCGGAAGTCATCAAAGCCTATCGGCGACTGATGAGCCGTCACCATCCTGATAAGCTGGTGGCCAACGGGCTGCCTGAGTCCATGGCGCAAGTGGCCAAGGAAAAGACCCAGCGCATCCAGGAGGCTTATGAGGCCATACGCCTCGCGCGCGGCATGAGATGAGCGGCAAGAGAATCGGCTACACGGGGTTCACCATGGCAATGATTATTTCTCCCTCGATACTGTCGGCAGATTTTGCGCGGTTGGGCGAGGAAGTGAATGCGGTGCTCGCCGCGGGCGCCGATTGGATCCACTTCGACGTGATGGACAATCACTACGTGCCGAATCTCACCATCGGTCCGCTGGTGTGCGAGGCGTTGCGCAAGGCGGGCGTGAAGGCGCCCATCGACGTGCATCTCATGGTGTCGCCGGTGGACGCGATGGTCACGGATTTCGCCAAGGCGGGCGCGACCAACATCAGCTTTCATCCGGAAGCGACGCAGCACGTCGACCGTACCATCCAGCACATCAGGGATTCGGGTTGCAAGCCGGGGCTCGTATTCAATCCGGCCACGTCGTTGAGTTGGCTGGATTACGTGATCGACAAGATCGACATGATCTTGCTGATGTCGGTGAATCCGGGTTTTGGCGGGCAAAAATTCATTGCGGAGGCCATGCCCAAACTGGCCGAAGCGCGCGCGCGGATCGACGCCAGCGGGCGCGACATTCGGCTGGAGATCGACGGCGGCGTGAAGATCGAGAATGCGGCGGCGATCGCCGGCGCGGGCGCCGACACCTTCGTCGCAGGCTCGGCGATTTTCGGCAGCAAGGACTACGCGGCGACCATCAAGGCGATGCGCGAGCAGATCGAGATCGGGACGCGATCTGGCCGGAAGTGAGATCCGCTACTCGTCGTCCTCGTCTTCATCATCATCGTCTTCGTCGTCCGTCAATTCGGTGCGCGCGGTCTTGCTGGTCGCGGCGTTGACGCCGGCACCGGCTTTCACCGGGACGATCAGCGGTCGGGTCTTGACCTTGGGGCGGGCGTTGAATACCACGATGGTCTTGCCGGTGGCGCGCAGCAGCCCTTGTTCCTCGAGCACCTTGAGAACCCGTCCCGCCATTTCGCGCGAGCAGCCGACCAGGCGCGACAGTTCCTGCCGGCTGACCTTGATCTGCATGCCTTCGGGATGCGTCATCGCGTCCGGCTCGCCGCATAAATCCATGATGGCGTGGGCGACCCGGCCGGTCACGTCGACGAATGCAAGGTCGCCGAGTTTGCGGTTGGTACGATCGAGGCGCGTCGCCAACTGCGTCGCCAGTTCAAAAATGAGGCCCGGGCTCTCGGCGGCAATCTGCCGGAAGCGGGGGTAGGTCATTTCGGCGAGTTCCGACTGCTGGCGGGTACGCACCCACGCGCTGCGGGTGGGCTGTTCATAGAACAAGCCCATTTCACCGAAAAACTGGCCCTTGTTGAGGTACGCCAGCACCATCTCGTTGCCATCCTCGTCCTCGATCATGACTTCGACCGAGCCTGAGATGATGTAATAGAGAATGTCAGGCAAATCGCCTGCGTGGATGATCACGGTCTTGGAAGGGACTGTCCGGATCCGGCAGTAGCTCAAGAAACGATTGATCGCTGGGATATCGCTTAAGGCCTTTGCCCCTTCTTCCATGTTCACTCCCTGGTCTTTGAATAGCGTGCGAAACGCGTGTGCTGCGCACGTTTTATTACATAAGTCCCGGAATCGCAAGCGCTAACGGGAGTCCTATCCTCTAGGGTACCTCGAAGGCTATCCCTTACGCCACGCCGTGGCCCAACCCGCTCCTACAGCCAATAAGAGCTGCGCGTCATGATTCGGGAGGCGAGGCGCATGACCGCACGCACGGCAAGCGGCGGCGGACTCGCGCCCAACGAAGCGGCGTTCGCTCCATGCGCGGCTTCGTCGTGGGTCATTTGATCGATGATGGCGCGGCTGCGCTGATCGGCGGCGGGTAAACGGTCCAGATGGCCCCGCAAATGGGCTTCCACTTGTTTTTCCGTCTCGGCGATGAATCCTAGGCTCGACCGATCGCCGAGCACTCCGGCCAGCGCTCCGATGGCGAACGATCCCGCGTACCACAGAGGATTCAACAGACTCGTGCGGCCGTTGAGCTCGTGAATTCTCGCCTCACACCATGCCAGATGGTCCATTTCCTCGGCTGCCGCGTGCCGCATGCTCTCGGCCACCGCAGGTCCGCGTGCCGTCAGCGCTTGGCCCTGATACAGGGCCTGGGCGGCGACTTCCCCCGCGTGATTGACTCGCATCAGGCGCGCGGACTCCCGGGCGTCGCGCTCATCGAGGACGAATTCGCCGGCGGGGGTCGCCGGCGCGGCGCGCCTTGCGTGCGCGGGCGCAGCTAACACTTTGATTGCTTTGTCAATTTCGCCTAAGCCTACGTCTAGGGTCGTCATTGTGCGTTGTGCCATGGACTCATTATATAATAGATATCGCGAGTCTCTGCGGCGGGACTGGTAACGCGGGCCGCGCTTCTGTACACTTTCGCGCCTCGCTAAGTCCTGAAACAGCTGAGTATTTCCATGTATACCGTATTTACTAAGCCCGATGAAGTCCGCATCGATTGGTTCGTCGTCGATGCCGCGGGCAAGACCCTGGGCCGTTTGGCCACCGAAATCGCGCATCGCCTGAAGGGCAAGCACAAGCCGAATTATGCGCCGCATCAGGATCTCGGCGATCATATCGTGGTGATCAACGCCGGCACGGTGCATGTCACCGGCGCCAAGCTGACCGACAAGTTCTATCACCAGCACACTGGCTATGTGGGCAATTTGAAGAGCATTGCGCTCGGCAAGCTGCTGAAGGAGCACCCCGAGCGGGCGATCGAATTCGCCGTGAAAGGCATGCTGCCCAAGGGCCCGCTGGGCCGTCGTATGTACAAGAAATTGCACGTCTTTGGCGGTGCCGAGCACCCGCATCAAGCACAGCAGCCGAAAGCGCTGGAATTTTAAGAGTTCTGCAGGAAAAATAAGCAATGGCACCAACACCCGCCACCAACTCGTTCTACGGCACCGGGCGTCGCAAGACCTCGAGCGCACGCGTTTATCTTCGCCAGGGCACCGGCAAGGTCTCCATCAATGGCCGCACATTGGACGAGTTTTTCGGCCGCGAAACCGGCCGCATGATCGTGCAGCAGCCGTTCGGCGCCGTGCAGTTGGACGGTAAATTCGACGTGGACGCCCATGTCGAGGGCGGCGGAATCACCGGCCAGGCCGGCGCCATTCGTCACGGCATCACCCGGGCCCTCATGGCCTACGACGAGACGCTGCGTTCACCGCTGCGCAAGGCGGGTTTCGTGACCCGGGATGCGCGCGAAGTCGAACGTAAAAAGGTCGGCCGCCGCAAGGCCCGCCGCGGAACACAGTTCTCCAAACGCTAGTCGTAAGAGCGGCCTCCCGCCGGTAAACGATCGATGGGTTTTTGGGGGATCGTCTAGCGGTAGGACAACGGTCTCTGACACCGTTTACCTAGGTTCGAATCCTAGTCCCCCAGCCAAACAGGGCCCACAATGTGGGCCCTTCTCTTACCCCAGCAGCACAGATATAGATGTCGGGCGAACGCAATTCGAGTGGAAGGGTGGCGCCGATGGCGATCGCCGCGCTCGGTGTGGTGTTCGGCGATATCGGTACCAGTCCGCTGTATGCGTTGGGGGCCTGCTTCACCGGGCCCCACATCGCAGTCACCCCGGACCACATCTTCGGCGTGCTGTCGTTGATCTTCTGGTCCCTGGTGCTGGTGATTCTCGTCAAGTACGTGGGCGTGGTATTGAACGCCGACAACAAGGGCGAGGGCGGCGTGCTGGCCTTGACCGCCCTGGTCATCAACACCGAACGGGCGAGTCCGCGTAGAAAACTGTATGGAACGCTCGGCATTCTGGGCGCCTCCTTGTTCTTTGCCGACGGCGCGATCACGCCCTCGATCACCGTGTTGAGCGCCATCGAGGGCCTGCAAATTGCGGCGCCGGCCGCACAGATTCCCGTGTTGCCCATCGCGTTACTGGTGCTGGTGGGGTTGTTCATCATCCAACGTCACGGCACCGGATCGGTCGCGCGCGTGTTCGGGCCGGTGATGCTCGGCTGGTTTGCGGTGCTCGCCGTCATGGGCGTTAGCTGGATCGTGAAGGAGCCGCAGGTTTTGTGGGCGCTCGATCCAACCCGGGGACTGCGGCTCTTCATGGAGCACAAGGTCGGCGCGCTCGCGGTATTGGCGGGGGTGTTCTTGACGGTCACCGGCGGCGAGGCGCTCTATGCCGACATGGGTCACTTCGGCAAAGCGCCGATTCGCGCCGCCTGGATCTGCATCGTCATGCCCGCTCTCGTGCTCAATTATTTTGGGCAGGGTGCGATGCTGATTGAAACTCCCACGGCGATCGGCAACCCGTTTTATCTGATGGCGCCGTCATGGTCGCTGTGGCCGCTGATCGGCCTCGCGACGGCGGCGTCGCTGATCGGTTCGCAAGCGGTCATCTCGGGTGTGTTCTCCGTGACCACGCAGGCGGTCAGCTTAGGGTTGCTGCCGCGCTTGCGGGTGGAGCATTCCTCCGCCGAGCACGCCGGGCAGATCTACGTGCCGACGATGAACTGGCTGCTGATGGCTGCCGCGCTCTCCCTGATCCTCGGCTTCGGCAGTTCCGCGGCGCTCGCGGGTGCGTATGGCTTGGCGGTGTCGGGCGCGATGACCATCGTCACGCCGTTGACCTTGAGCCTCATCAAGTCGCGCACCGGGCGCGAGAGCCAGGTCCTGCGCACCGGGCTGTCGCTGCTGTTCATCATCGACATCGCGTTCCTGGCCGCGAACCTGACCAAGCTCGAGGACGGCGGATGGCTGCCCTTGGTCGCGGGCCTCACCATTTATTGGCTGATGCAGACCTGGCAGAGCGGCCGCGCCTCCGTCATGGCCCGGCTGCTGCGCGAGCAGAAACCGGTGCGGGATTTTCTCGACGACCTCAAGCGCGAGCCGCCGATGCGCGTTTCAGGGACCGCGATCTTTCTCGACGCCAAGGCGTCGGGCATCCCGCGAGCCCTCTTGAACAACATCAAGTTCAACCGCGTCATTCACGAGCGGGTGGTGTTGCTGACGGTGGTGACCCGCGAACAACCGCGCATTGCGGAGGCGAAGCGGTTGACGGTGACGCCGGTGTGCGAGGGCATCGTGCGGATCGTCGCTCAGGTGGGGTTCATGGAGAAGCCGAATATTCTGGAGATACTGCGCGACGCCGAAGCCTACGGCGTGCCGTACGATGCGGACCGGACCACTTTTTTCCTGAGCCGCGAGGAGTTGCTCGCGGGTCAGCGCTCGGATCTTCCGCCGCTGCGGCGCAAGGCTTTCATGCAGATGGCGAGGAGCGCCCAGGTGATCGCCGACTACTATGGATTGCCGCCCAGCCGGGTCGTCGAGATCGGCACCCGCTTGGAGATTTAGGGGTTATTCAGGGCGGCCCGAAGGGCGATGTGCACAAGCACCGAGTAACCTATGGCGTGGATGCGACGCCGTTCGCCAGGGCACGCTGCGCGAGCCTCGAACCTTCAAGGGGTCAGGGTCTTCACGCCGCCGTCGCCCGCCACCAGCAGTACGTCCGCCCGCCGATGCGCGAACAGGCCGACGGTCACCACCCCCGCGATCTGATTGACGGCGGATTCGAATCCGGGCGCATCGGTCAGCCGCAGATGATGGACGTCGAGGATCACGTTGCCGTTGTCCGTCACCACGCCTGCGCGCAGGACGGGCTGGCCGCCGAGCTTCACCAATTGGCGCGCGACGTAGGAGCGGGCCATGGGTATCACCTCCACCGGCAAGGGGAAGGCGCCCAGCACATCGACCAGCTTGGAGTCGTCGATGATGCAGACGAACTTCTCGGACGCGGCGGCAATGACCTTCTCGCGGGTGAGGGCGCCGCCGCCGCCCTTGATGAGCATCCCCGCCGCCGTCGCCTCGTCGGCACCGTCGATGTAGAGACTCAAGGTCCCCTCGGAATTCAGATCCAGTTCGGGAATGCGCGCGATGCGCAGGGCGTCGGCGGTTTGATTCGAACTCGAGACCGCGCCCTTGAGCTGGATTTTACGGTCTTTCAGCACTTCGATGAGCTGCTGCACCGTCGAGCCGGTGCCGATTCCCAGCACCATGCCTTCTTCGATGTAGTGCATCGCGGCTTCCGCCGCGCGCCGCTTCTTTGTCGTCGATGAAGAGATTTTCCCGCCCCTTAAAACAACTGTGCCCGCTTACGCGGGCACAGTTGATTACTTTCGAAGGCTTACTTTTTCTTAGCGGCCTTTTTCTTCGCTACCTTCTTCTTCGCCTTCTTTGCTTTCGCTGCCATGATAGAAACTCCGTTATCGGGTTAGTCCGGGGTCCGAGTATATACACGAAAAACTAATTTACAAGCAATACGTCGCGCTTGGAGCACGACAATGTGTTAGCGATGTGAGCGCCGTCACTCGAGCGTGAGAATGAAATTCCAATTCTTGCTCGTCACCGGCGTCACCGATAAACGATTTCCCCGCCGCAGCAATGCCAAGTCGGCGAGCTCCTTGCTCGCATGTTCACGCAGTTCGTCGAGCGTGATGACGCGCGAGAACTTGCGCTCGAGCTTCACGTCGACCACGTACCAGGTCGGCTGATCCGGTCTGCTGCCGGCGTCGTAGTGATGATGCTTGGGATCGACGGCGGTCGCGTCGGGATAGCCGCTCTTCACGACGCCGACGATGCCGGCGATGCCCGGCACCTTGCAGCTCGAATGATAAAAGAACGCGGTATCGCCTTTTTTTATGGAGTCTCGCAGCATGTTTCGCGCCTGATAATTGCGTACTCCGTCCCAGGCCGTGATCTGTTTCGGCCTGGCGGCGAGATCGTCGATGCTGAAGGTGTCGGGTTCGGATTTCAGTAGCCAGTGGTTCATTGCATGCTCGATGGAAATGTTTGCAGACCGGATTCGGTGGCCAGCGCATCGAGGCGCACGTCCCAAGGATCGGCATGGACGGAGTCGGCTCGTTGGCAGTCGAAGCCGAGTCCCACCAAGCGCGGGCCCCTCCAATGGCGCCGCTCACGGCGGAAGGCGAGCGCCCGATCGTAGAATCCGCCGCCCATGCCTAAGCGGCGGCCGGCGGCATCGACTCCCACCAGCGGTACGACGATGAGGTCGAACCAACGCGCAGAGGCGGGTGTGCCGTTGCGATGGGGGACGGAGATTCCGAACACGCCGCGACGGGTCTTGCCCGACAGCGGATAGAACCTCAAGCGGCGGTGGCGCACATCGCTCACCACAGGGACATAGATGCGCACGCCGCGGCGGCGGGCGGCGACCAACAGCGCCGCGGTGTTCACCTCCCGATCGAAGGGCAGGTAAATGGCGACGCGCGCGCCGCTTCTGAAGGCCGGCATGCCGGTGACGGCGGAGGCGGCGAGGTTGGAGCGCAGGGCGTGGTCCGCGGCGCGCAGCGCGCGCCTTGCGGTGCGCAGTTTTTTACGGAGATTCGCTTTCACAAAGAGGAGATGGCGCTACCCGCAAATGCCGTTTTGAACCGATGCTCCCGACCTGAGCAACAGGTGGGGCTAACTGCGGCAATTAAGGCTTTCCGTTCGAGACGGACCTGCACAATGTTGCCAGCAAGCAAAGGCCCCTGGGGTTTACAAATTAGGGTCAGGAGGTAATCCGATCCGCATCGAACACCGCAGGCAGCGCCAAAGTTAAACCAACCGGAAGGGCCTACAGCTCGAGCTGTTGTCCCTTCTCCAAGGCCGACTCTACGCGCTCGCGTAGGATACGCAAGCGCCCGCCGACATCGGATTCGAGATTGCTGTCACGGTTGCGGAAGCGCAGCAATTCATTCGCCATGTTGAGCGCCGCGATCACCGCGATCCGATCCAGGCCGACGACTTTTCCACCGTCGCGAATCTCGCGCATTTTGGAGTTCAAGAACTCCGCCGAGTCGAGCAGATCCGAGCGTTCTTCGAGCGGGCAGGTGATGTGGTACTCCTTCTCGAGTATCCGCACGCTGACTCTCGCTTGGGTCTCGCTCATGCCTGTTCCATGGATTTCAGCCGCCCGATCATGGCCTCCACCCTGGCACGCACCTGCTCGTTCTTCTGCAGCAGGCTGGCGCGTTCGGACGTCAGCGTTTCCTGACGCTGGCGCAGTGCCCGGTTTTCCTCCTTGATCTGGCTCACCGTCACAATGAGGTCTTCGAGGCGCTTTTCCAAGCGCCGAAGTTCAAGTTCAACCGCGGATTTCGGCGTGTTCTCGTTCATATCGCCAATATAGAGCGCTGCCTGGCGCAATGCAAAGGCGATGCGACATTGTCCGGACCGGTAGCTACGAAAATCAAGCAGTTGCCGATACGTCATCGACCGTGAGCGGTCGTGCGGTATTATTCGCAGCCTATGATGTCGGAAATTCGATTCAGCGATTTCGAGGATGTACTGGCGGCGGCCGGCAGCATGGCCGATGCCGCCGAGGCCCATGGGTCGTTGTGCGGCGCGTTGTGTTCCATGGCGCCGTATAAAGTGCAGGATTGGATCAACGAAATCCTTCCCGACGGCACATCCCTGTCCGACGAGTCCGCCGCGATGATCGAAAGGGTGTTCACGGCCACGTCCACCTCCTTCGGCGAGCAGGGAATGGAATTCGAACCCTTGTTGCCCGACGATGAGCAGCCGCTCAATGGGCGGGCCAATGCGTTGGCGTTGTGGTGCACCGGTTTTCTCTATGGTCTCGGCACCGGCCAGATCTCGGATCTCGAGGGGCTCAACGGCGAGGTGGGCGAAATCGTCAGGGATTTCACGGAGATTTCGCGGGCCACGGGCGACGATGCGGACGCCGACGAGGCCAACGAACAGGCGTATGCCGAACTCGTGGAGTTCATCCGCGTTGCGGCGCAGGTGGTGTTCGAGGAATTGCTCCCCTTACGCAGGCAGGTTTACCCGACCGCTCAGCAGCGGCTGCACTGAGCGCAACCATGGATAGCAAGGAGTTCGCGCGCCGCCGCCGGCAGTTCATGCGCATGATCGGCAAGGATGCGATCGCGATTCTTCCGGCGGCGCCGGTGCGTCACCGCAATGGCGACATCGAGTACGCCTACAGGCAGGACAGCCATTTCCACTATTTGACCGGCTTTCCCGAGCCGGAAGCCGTCGCGGTTCTGGTGCCGGGAAGGATCCACGCCGAGTACCTGTTGTTCGTCCGCGAGCGCGACCCTCTGCGCGAGTCGTGGGACGGTCCGCGGGCCGGTACCGAGGGCGCGATCGAGCGCTACGGCGCGGACGATGCGTTTCCCATCGAGGACATCGACGAGATCTTGCCGGGGCTGATCGAGCAGCGGGCGCGGATCTTCTACGCCATGGGCGCGCACGACGACTTCGATGCCCACGTCACGGCGTGGCTGAACGGCCTGCAGGCCGGTGCGGGGCCGCGCTCGTCGCGCACCCGGGAGTTCGTCGCGCTGAATCACGTGCTGGACGACATGCGCTTGTACAAGAGCCGCGCCGAGCAGGCGAATTTGCGCCGGGCGGCGCAGATCGCGGTGGGCGCGCACCGGCGCGCGATGAAGTTCGCGCGTCCGGGCCGCATGGAATACGAGGTCATGGCCGAAGTGCTGCACGAGTTTCGGTCGCACAACGCCGATATGTCGTATACGCCCATCGTCGGCGGGGGCGCCAATGCGTGCGTGATGCATTATCGCGACAACGATCGGCGCCTATGCGATGGCGACTTGTTGCTGCTGGACGCGGGGTGCGAACTCGACTATTACGCCTCGGACATCACCCGGACGTTTCCCGTC
Source organism: Gammaproteobacteria bacterium (assembly GCA_003134045.1). Lineage (GTDB taxonomy): Bacteria > Pseudomonadota > Gammaproteobacteria > Steroidobacterales > Steroidobacteraceae > Bog-1198. Next base: position 65,583 of record PLAH01000122.1, on the reverse strand, counting down.
AGCGGGCGCTTCACCGCGGCGCAGCGCGCGGTTTACGAGGTGGTGCTCGACGCGCAGGCGGCGGCCATCGAGAAGGTGCGCGCCGGAAATCACTGGAATCAGCCGCACGAAGCGGCGGTGCGTACGATTACTCAAGGGCTGGTGAAACTGGGGCTGCTGAAGGGGACCTTGGCGCGCCTCATCAAGGAAAAGGCCTACGCGCCGTATTTCGGCCACCGTACCGGCCATTGGCTGGGCATCGACGTGCACGACGTCGGCGACTACAAGGTGGGCGGCGAGTGGCGGGTGCTCGAGCCGGGGATGGCGTTGACCGTCGAGCCGGGGATCTACATCCGGCCGTCGCCGCGCGTGTCCAAGGAATTCTGGAACATCGGCATTCGGATCGAGGACGACGTGCTGGTGACGAGCGGTGCCGCCGACGTGCTGAGCGGTTCGCTCGAGAAGACGCCGGAGGCGATCGAACGGCTGGTGTCGGCCGCGTGAGCGAGGTGTTCGACATCGCGATCGTGGGCGGCGGCATGGTGGGCGCGAGCCTCGGCGTCGCGCTCGGCGGTCTCGGCGCGCGCATCGCGTTGATCGAAGCCATCCCCCACGATTCGGCGTTGCAGCCGAGTTTCGACGAGCGCACGACGGCGTTGTCCAACGGCAGCCGCCGCATACTCGAGACTTTGGGTGTTTGGCCCAGCGTGTCGTCGGCGGCCACGCCCATCGCCAAGATTCACGTCTCGGACCGAGGACATTTCGGTTTCGCACGCGTCGATGCGGCCGAACAAGGACTCGCCGCCATGGGATTCGTCGTGCCCAATCGCGCGCTGGGCGCGGCTTTGTGGCCGCTGCTCGCGGCCGACCCGAACGTCCGCGTGTTCTGCCCGGCGGAGGTCGTGCGCGTCGACGCCGCCGAGGCGGCGGTCGAGCTGCAGGTCTCGCAGGCGCCCGCTGAGTCCGTCGCCATCCGGGCGCGGCTGGTGGTGGCGGCGGACGGCGTGCAGTCGGCCGTGCGCAGCGCGTTCGGCGTCGACGCGCAGGTCCGCGACTACGGACAGACCGCCGTCGTCACCACCGTTCTGCCGCAGCGCTTCCATGACTACGTCGCTTACGAGCGGTTCACGGAGACGGGTCCGCTGGCGCTGTTGCCGCTCGCCGATGGCCGGTGCACGCTGGTTCTGACGCTGAAGCCTGACATGGCGGAAGCGGCGCTCGCGTGGTCCGACGGCGAATTCCTCGCCGAGGTGCAGCGTCGCTTCGGCTTTCGCTTGGGTCGTTTCCTCAAAGTAGGCAGGCGCGTACCGTATCCGTTGGCGCTGTCGCAGGCCCGCCGCACCAGCGCCGGCCGCTGCGTCATCGTGGGCAACGCGGCGCAAGGTCTGCATCCGGTTGCCGGCATGGGTTTCAATCTGGGCCTGCGCGATGTCGCGAGTCTCGCGGAACTCATCGCCGAGCATCGCGCGGCGGGCCGCACCGATGACGGCGATCCGCGGCTGCTCGCCGAGTACGATGCGTGGCGCGCGGCGGACCGGCGCGGCATCATCGGCTTCACCGATGGATTGGTGCGGACTTTTTCGAACCCATTGGGCGCCGTGCAGCGCCTGCGAAACCTCGGGTTGCTGGCGTTCGATCTGCTGCCGCCCGCGAAGACCGCTCTGTCTCGCTTGAGCACGGGGGCGGCCGGCAGGGTGCCCAAACTGGCGCGCGGCGTCGCACTGCGATGAGGGACTTCGACGTTCTGATCGTCGGCGCGGGTGTGGTCGGTGCGACCATGGCGAGCCTGTTGGTGGCCCGCAAGCTGGCCGCACCCGGTCGAGTGGCGATCGTCGCCGAGAGATTCGCGCCCGCCTATCCGATGCCGGAGAGCGAATGGGATCTGCGGGTGTTCGCGTTGAGCCGCGCCTCGCAGCGGTTGCTCAAAGTCAGCGGCGCGTGGGCCAACCTGCCGTCCGACAAAATGGCCGCCTACGAGCGCATGCGCGTATGGGACGCTCGCGGCGAGCCGCGCGGGCGCGGATCGCTCGGCTTCGATTGCGCCGAACTCGGCGAGCCGAATCTCGGCTTCATCGTCGAGGGACGCGCGTTGCAGCACCAGACTCTGCGGGCGGCGGTCGCGGCCGGCGTGGTTTGCATCGAGGCCGCCGTCGCGGGTGTGGCGGTCGGCGAGTCAGGGGTGCGTGTGAGTCTGGGCGACGGCCGCGAGCTGGGCAGCCAGCTGCTGATCGCCGCCGACGGCACGGCGTCGCGCACGCGCGAGCTGCTGCGGTTCGAGACCGCCGGGCACGCCTATCATCAAGATGCGCTGGTGGCGCACGTGCGCACGGCGAGGCCCCATGAGCGCACGGCGTGGCAGCGATTCCTGCCGACCGGTCCGCTGGCCTTCCTGCCGTTGCCGGACGGCCGCTCCTCGATCGTGTGGAGCATGGCGCGCGCGGAGGCAGCGCGCTTGCGCGCGCTCGATGCCGCGGCGTTCGGCGCGGCACTCACGTCGGCCAGCGGGGAAGTCTTGGGATGCTGCGAATTGACCACGCCGGTGGCGAGTTTTCCTCTCAAGCTGCAATACGCCTTGGACTACGTCGGGCCGCGCGCCGTCCTGCTGGGCGATGCCGCGCACGCCGTTCATCCTCTGGCGGGGCAGGGACTGAACTTGGGGTTGCTCGACTGCGCCGCGCTCACGGAGGTCTTGAGCGAAGGCGGCGCCGCGGGGTTCTTCGGCGAGCATAAGCTGCTGCGGCGCTATGAGCGCAGCCGCCGCAGCGAGAACCTGCTGGCGGCGGCTGCCCTCGATGGTCTCGAGCGGCTTTTCTCGGGGGACGATCCGCTGCGCATGCGCATGGCCGGTCTCGGTCTCGTCGACCGGGTGCCGTTCATCAAGCGGCAGCTGGCGGAGCGCGCGCTGGGACTGACCGGCGATTTGCCGGGGTTTCTACGAGGTGAAGCGGGCGCTTCGGGGCTCAAAGCAGATCGACTTTCGCGGCGCAGATGAAATCGTTCTGCGAGAGCCCGCCGATCGAGTGGGTGGCGAACGTGACGTTGCAATAGTCATAGCCGACTTGCAGGTCCGGGTGATGATCTTCGATGTTGGCGATGTACGCCACCGCATTGACGAAGCTCATGGTGCGGTAGAAATCCTTGAATCTGAACTCGCGCAGCAAGCTCTTGGCATCCGCGGCGACCTTCCAGTTCGCGTGCAGCTGGCCGCGCAGCGCCGTGGCCTCGGCCACGCTCAGCGAGGGCACTCCTCCCTCGCAGGGCACGCACTTCTTGGCGGACAAGTCCGTCACGGGGCGACGGTCTCGGGCGCGCCGGCCGTGGCGCCCGCGGCGGTTGCGGCAGTGGCTATCGGCGCGTAGGTGCGTTCGATGTAGCGCTCGACCAAGTCCTGAAACTCCTCGGCGATCCGTCCGCCTTTGAGGGTCACCGTCTTCTCACCGTCCTCGTACACGGGGGCGACGGGATGCTCGCCCGTGCCGGGAAGACTGATACCGATGTTGGCGTGCTTGCTCTCGCCCGGGCCATTGACCACGCAGCCCATGACGGCGACGGTCATGTCTTCGACGCCTGTGCGCTGCTTGCGCCATTCGGGCATGCGGTGGCGGATGTGGCTCTGGATCTTCTGCGCCAGCTCCTGAAAATACGTGCTGGTGGTGCGCCCGCAGCCGGGGCAGGCGATGACCATCGGCGTGAATGCGCGCAGCCCCATGGTTTGCAGGATTTCCTGAGCGACGATGACTTCCTGGGTGCGATCGCCGTTGGGCTCGGGCGTCAGGGATACGCGGATCGTGTCGCCGATGCCCTGTTGCAGCAGGACACCCATCGCCGCGGTGGACGCGACGATGCCCTTGCTGCCCATCCCCGCCTCGGTGAGCCCGAGATGCAGCGGGTAGGCGCAGCGCGCGGCGAGATTCGAATACACGGCGATCAGATCCTGGACGCCGCTGACCTTGGCGCTGATCACGATCTTATCGGCGCCGAGACCGAGTTCGACCGCCCGCTCGGCGCTGGCGAGCGCCGAGACGACGATGGCCTCGCGCATGACCTCGATCGCCGGCAACGGCTCGTCGAGCTTCGAGTTGGCGTCCATCATGCGCGTCAACAAATCCGAATCCAGGCTGCCCCAGTTCACGCCGATGCGCACCGGCTTGCCGTATTTGCAGGCGGTCTCGATCATTTCCGCGAACTGCGGATCGCGCTTGCTGCCGCGGCCGACGTTGCCGGGATTGATGCGCAGCTTGCCCAGGGCCTGGGCGCAGGCGGGGTGTTCCTTGAGCAGCTTGTGGCCGTTGAAATGGAAGTCGCCGACGATGGGCGTGCGAATGCCCTGACGGTCCAGGCGCTCGCGGATGTACGGTACCGCGGCCGCGGACTCGTCGTTGTTGACGGTGACGCGGACCAGCTCCGAGCCGGCGCGCGCCAGCGCTTTGATCTGCGCGACCGTGCCTTCGATGTCGGCCGTATCGGTATTGGTCATGGACTGCACCACGATGGGCGCTGCGCCGCCGATCGTGATGTTGCCTACCTTGACGCTGAGAGACTTTCTACGTGGATTCATGCAGCCATTCTAACCTGCCCGCCAGCGGTGTCACAGCGCGGACCTCAATGGCCCCGGCGGGGCGCCAAATTGGCATAATGGGGCCATGGCAGCGCGAATCGTGTATTCCACCGGGCTTGGCAGCCTATGTCCCAATTGTCGCCGCCCGGTGCGCGAGTGCGTCTGTCCCAAGGGGGCGCCGGGCGCCGCAAAACCGGGCGCCATCCGGGTGGGCCGGGAGGTCAAAGGCCGAGCCGGCAAAGGCGTCACCACGGTGACCGGCCTGCCTCTGTCGCCGGCCGACATCGAGGCGCTCGCCACTCGATTGAAGAAGCGCTGCGGCTCGGGCGGCACGGTGCGCGAGGGCGTGATCGAGATTCAGGGCGATCACCGCGACGTGATCGTGGGTGAGCTGGTCAAGCAAGGCTGGCAGGCAAAGAAATCCGGCGGCTAGGGGTGGGCCTACGGGGGTACGTACCCCACGGGATGCCCTACGGATTTACCGATTTCGCGGCGATCCACTCCCGCACCGTGCGGTCCAGCACCGACATAGGCGGTGAAAGTGCTCATGCGCCGAATCATCGACACGCCGGCGGCGTTCTCGAATTGCAGCGCGGTCTGCAGATGGTGGCCCGGCATGGACTCATGAGTCGTCAGCACTTCCATTTCCCATTTCGGGCGAGCCTCGGGCTTGTATAAATTGACGTAGTAGTAGCCGGGGCGCGTGCCGTCGCTGGACAGAGGTTGGTAATACGCGGTGGTGGTGTTCGGTGCGCTCGTGTCAGGGACCGGACGAACTCCAAAAGGCGTGCGCGGCAATTTACCGAACAGCGCCACGAGGTTCGGATCGATGCTCTTGGCGATGACCATGTAGCCATGCAGCAAGTCGTTCGGGTCGGTGTAGAAGAACTTCGGATCGGTGCGCAGGTAGCGCGAAAATGCCTGGAAATCCCCTGTGAAACCCACGCTCGAGATGACCTCGTCCATCTCGCCGCGGATGCGTTTCACCTCGGCGAGACCGATGGCGTGAATTTGCTCGGCGGTCAGCGGGGTCGTGGTGTGGTAGGCGATCAGCTCACGGTAGAATGCCGGACCCTGCGGCGTGTCCGAGATGCCGATGCTGGTGCGGCACGCCGGCAGATACCGGTCGTTGAAAAATTTCGTGAAGCGTGCGAACGCCGGCAGCACGGTGGAGGCGATCGCCGCCCGGCCGGCGCCGGTCGGGCGCTGCCAATCCGGCCGCATCGATGGCGGTCAGCATTCCCAAGGCGGCGCGATCCGCGGCGACGGCCGCATCGATGGCGGTCGGCGACAGATCCGGCCAACGGTCGTTGTAGCGGGTGTCGCCCACACTGGTCGCCAGGGTGGGATCCTCGCGCAGCCAGCGCTGCCAGATCGCGCCATAGAGGGAATCGAGCTCGATTGGCGCGCCGCGCGCCGGCGCAGCGGCCGATACATCGAGGCAAAACAGGGCGCAGCACAGCGCCAATACCATCGAGGAGGCGGCGACGAATCGGTTCATGGCGCGAATTCTAGCGTGCCGGGGTGGGCGTCCGCATACAATGCGCGTCTTGAAACAGGCTAGCTTGTGTGGAACGAGATAAACCAACTGGATTGACGCGCATCATCCGCGCCTTCGGCTATTCTTTTCAAGGCTTCAGACATGCCTGGCGGGAAGAGGCCGCGTTCCGTCAGGAAGCCATCTTGTCGGCCGTTCTCATCCCGATGGGCGTGTATCTGGGCCGTTCCGGCGTCGAACGGGCGCTGCTCGTGTGTCCGGTCCTGCTGATATTGGTGGTGGAGATCCTGAACAGCGCGGTCGAGGCCGTGGTGGATCGGTCCGGCACGGAGCGCCACCCATTGGCGGGAATGGCGAAGGATATGGGATCGGCGGCCGTCATGCTCAGTTTCATTTTGTTAGGAACCGTCTGGCTGCTCATCTTGTCCGACCACGGACGCTGAAAAAACCAACACTAGGATTTGCATGTCCCGAACTGCGCTAGCTCTCTATCTGTTCATGGTTTCCTGCGCCGGTGCATCGGCTGCGCCGACACCCGCGCCGGGCATTCCGAGCTCTCCGGCGAACTGGGCGCAAACACTCGAGCGCATTGCGAACGGGGTGGTGACCATACAAATCGACAGTACGCGGGCATTCGACACCGAGTGGAATACCAGCGCGCAGGCGACCGGTTTCGTGATCGATGCGAAACGCGGCTTGATTCTGACCAACCGGCACGTCGTGACGCCGGGCCCGGTGATCGCGCAGGCCACCTTTCTCAACCGCGAAGAAGTCCGGCTGTATCCCGTCTATCGGGACCCCGTACACGATTTCGGCATTTATCGTTACGATCCGGCGAAGCTCAAGTTCATTCAACCCGCCGAATTGCCCTTGTATCCCGCCGGTGCGGTGATCGGCCGCGAGATCCGCGTGGTCGGCAACGATGCCGGCGAGCAGCTCTCCATCCTCGCGGGCACGCTCGCCCGGCTGGATCGCGAGGCGCCCGAATACGGCTACGGCAAGTACAACGATTTCAATACCTTTTACTATCAGGCTGCGTCGGGAACGTCCGGCGGCTCGTCGGGTTCCCCGGTGATCGACATCGACGGGCGCGTGGTCGCCCTCAATGCCGGCGGCGCGACCGGCGCGGCATCCAGTTTCTATTTGCCGCTGACGGCGGTAGTGCGCGCGCTCAAATTCATCGAGGCGGGCAAGCCGGTGCCGCGCGGCACGCTGGAGACGGTGTTCAAGTACACACCGTACGACGAGCTGCGTCGCCTTGGCCTCAACGCCGATACCGAGGCGCGTATGCGAGCCGCCTATCCGAAGCTCACCGGCATGCTGGTGGTCGACGATGTACAGCCCGGCTCGGCGGCCGATGGCGTGCTGTCGCCGGGCGACATCCTCATCGCGATCGACGGCAAGCCCGTGCCGGAGTTCTTTACGCTGGAGGACGTGCTCGACAATCGCGTGGGGCAGCAGATCAAGGTCGAGGTGCAACGCGGCAGCGCGACGCTGCAGCACGCGCTCGAGGTGCAATCGCTCGGCGCCATCACTGCCGACGAATACATCGAGTTCGGCGAAGCCGTGGTGCATACGCTCTCGTACGAGCAGGCGCGGCACTACCACCTGCCCATCAAGGGGGTGTACGTCGCCAACCCGGGATACGTGTTCGGCAGCGCCGGAATACCGCATGGCGCGCTCATCAGCGCGTTCAACGGCAAGAAAATGGAGACGCTCGCGGATTTTGACGCTGCGCTCGCCGATCTCGCGGACGGCGCCCGGGCGACGGTGCGCTACGTGACGCTCGAGGATCCGCACGCCGCGCAGCTCAAGGTGATTCGCATGGACCGGCGCTGGTTTCCCGCGCGCAGGTGCAAACGCGACGACGTGTTGGGAACCTGGCCTTGCCACAGCATTGCAGCGGGCCCGAGCCCAAGCAAAACAGCGCCGGCCGCGACGCTGTTCTCCAAGACCGGCGATCCGCGCATCGACCGGCTGGCGCCGTCGCTGGTGCAGGTCAGGTTCGACATGCCGTATTCGGCCTCGGGGGTCACGGAGAAGAATTACCACGGCACTGGCGTCATCGTCGATGCACGGCGCGGCCTGGTGGCGGTCGATCGCAATACCGTGCCGCTCGCCATGGGCGACGTGCGCGTCACCTTCAACGGCACGGTCGAGGTTCCCGGCAAGGTCGAGTTCGTTCATCCGCTGCACAACATCGCCCTGGTGTCCTACGATCCGGCATTGATCGGCGACACGCCGGTGCGGGCGGCGACCCTGCTCGACAAGGAATTGAAACCGGGCAACGACGTGTGGGTGGTGGGCGAGCACAGCGACTCGACGATCGTTTCGCAGCGCACCGAAGTTGCCGGCGTCGACCCGGTCTCCTTCCCGCTGTCGCGCACCCTGCGTTTTCGCGACAGCAATCTCGAGGCGATCAGCCTGGTCAATCCCCCAGGCGACGTCGATGGGGTGCTGGCGAACGGCAAGGGCGAGGTGCTTGCGCTATGGTCGAGCTTCGCGTTCGAGACGCAGCGCGATCTCGAGCAGGTCAATCGCGGCATCCCGTCCGCCCTGGTGTCGGAAATGATCGATGTGGTGGAGAACGGCAAGCCGCTCTATTCCTTCGAGGCCGAGTTCGACGTGGAGTCGCTCGCCAGCGCGCGCAAGCTGGGGCTGCCCGATGAGTGGGTGCGGCGCTTCGAGACTCACGATCCGCAGCGCCGGCAGGTGCTGAGCATCGATCGATTGGTGGCCGGATCGTCCGCGGCGACCCTGCTCGAGCCGGGAGATCTATTGCTGACCATCGACGGCAACGTCGTCAATCGTTTCCGCGAAGTCGAGCGCGCGGTGCAGAAGCCGCAGGTCTCGGTGACGGTGTGGCGGGACGGAGCCGAGAAGACGCTGGCCATGCAAACCGTCGCGCTCAACGGCCGCGATATAGACCGGGTCCTCATCTGGGCCGGCGCGACGTTGCAGGCGCCGCATCGAGCCATCACGGCACAGCGCGGCATCGCGCCCTATGGGGTGTTCGTGTCGTTCTTCTTTTTTGGCTCCCCTGCGACGCATTACGGGCTGTATGCCGGCCGGCGGATCGTCGAAGTCGACGGACAGCCCACGCCCGACCTGGATGCGTTCATCAAGGTGGTGCGCGGCAAATCCGATCGCGCCTCGTTGCGTCTGAAAACGATCAGTTGGAATGGCCAGACGGATGTCATTACCCTGAAACTCGACAAGCATTTCTGGCCGGCCTATGAGCTCGATCGGCAGGCCGATGGCACGTGGACCCGGATCGCGTTGGATCCGCCCGACACGGCGATGGCGCAGAAACCTTGAGGCATGGGGGCCCTGGCTCGATCTCGTGTTCATGGAACGCGCCCTTTAGGCCCGAAGCCGCGGGCGAAATCGAAAAAAACCGGCACTGCGACACACTTGCTAAGACTCGCATGCGAAGCGGCGTTTGCGCGCATCGCAGTCTTGATATCATGGGCGGGTGGTACGAGCTACACAGACTGAAATCGAAGACGCCGTCGAGGCATTGCGCAGCGGCGAGTTGGTGGTATTCCCTACGGAGACCGTGTACGGACTGGGGGCGAATGCCGCCGATCCCGCCGCGGTGCGCAAGATATTCGAGGTCAAGGGCCGCCCCGCGGACCACCCGGTGATCGTTCATTTGGACAATCCGCGATATTTGCACCGCTGGGTTTCGGACATGCCGCCGGTCGCGGAACAGCTGGCGGCCAAGTTCTGGCCGGGGCCATTGACCCTGATTTTACTCAAGGCCGACAACGTCAACGATATCGTGACCGGCGGCCAGGACAGCATCGGCATTCGCGTGCCGTCGCATCCCATGGCGCAACAGCTGCTGACGGCCTTCGGCGGCGGCATCGCCGCCCCGTCCGCCAATCGCTTCGGCCGCTTGAGTCCGACCAAGCCGGAGCACGTGCGCGACGAACTCGGCGATGCGGTGCGGGTCATTCTCGACGGCGGGGACTCGCCCATCGGCCTGGAGTCGACCATCGTGTCGTGCTTGGGCAATGAGGCGCGCCTGTTGCGTCCGGGTTTCATCACCCGCTCGCAGCTGGCACAGGTCGTCGATCTGGCCACGGGGGGCGCCGTGCCGCGTGCCCCCGGCGACCGGCTGCTGCACTATGCCCCGTCCACACCGCTCGCCATCGTGGCCTCGGACGATCTCGAGAAGTACGCGAGCGAGTTCGTCGCCCGGCAGGAAAAAGTGGCGGTATTGGCGATGCGGCCGCCGCTGCAGACCCAGCGCCACATGACCTGGATCAACGCCGGTAAAAAGCCCGACGCCTATGCGCACAATCTTTACAATCACCTGCGGACGCTCGATAGTGCGGGCTGCGCGCGCATCCTGGTCCAGGAACTGCCCGATGACGAACGCTGGGCGGCGATTCTGGACCGCCTGCAGCGCGCCAGCGGCATGGACGGAGATCCGCTCGAACTGAGCGCTGGTTAGACGGAGAACGGTTTGGCGAAAGCGGCTGGAACTTGCAGATTGCCCATTGGCGAAGCGCTGGAACTCGATCCGGGTCAGGATCTCTTCGCGCGTGAGTCGATCGAGCACCTGGTCAAGCGCTACGGCTCGCCGCTGTTCATCATCGATGCCGAGCGCGTTCGCGCACAATATCGCCGCCTCGCCGCCGCGCTTCCCAACGTCGATCTGTACTATGCCTTGAAGCCGCTGCCGCACGCGTCGGTCATCCGGACGCTGCGCGACGAGGGCGCGTATTTCGATCTCGCGACCAACGGCGAGGTGGCCCTGGTGGAGCGTCTCGGCGTGGCGGCAGACCGCTGTATTCATACTCATCCGATCAAGCGCGACGGCGACATTCGTACGGCCCTGGACTACGGCGTGACGCGATTCGTCGCCGACAATCCGGACGAGCTGCGCAAGTTCGTCAAGTATCGCCGCCGGGCGTCATTGCTGATCCGGGTGTCCTTCCGCAGTCCGGAGGCGGTGTGCGATCTGTCGAAGAAGTTCGGGTGCGCGCCCGAGGCGGTCGCGGACCTGCTGGCGTTGGCGGCCGAGCTCGGCATCAGAATCGAAGGCCTGTCCTTTCACGTGGGCTCACAATCCGCGGGTTCCGCAATGCTGGTGCACGCCGTCGGCGTCTGCCGTGAGCTGATGCGGTCCGCCGCATCGAAGGGGCAGCCGCTCACCACGTTGGACATCGGCGGCGGGTTTCCCGTCGACTATGCGCAGGCCTCCTTACCGATCGAAGAATTCTGTGCGCCGATCCGCGCAGCGTTGGCTTCGATGGAGCCTGGCGTGCGCGTGATCGCCGAACCCGGACGCTACATTGCCGCGCCCGCCGCCATCGCCGTGTCGTCCGTCATGGGCCGCGCACTGCGCGACGGCCGCTGGTGGTACTACCTGGACGACGGTTTGTACGGCAGCTATAGCGGTCAAATGTACGACCACGCCCGCTATCCCGTCGCGGCGCTGAAGCCCGCCGGCGAGACATTTCCCTCGGTGCTGGCCGGTCCGACCTGCGACAGCATCGACGTAATCAACGAGGATCTCGAACTGCCCAAGCTCGAGGTCGGCGACCTGGTGGTCGGGCGCGCGATGGGCGCGTACACGTGGGCGTCGGCTTCCGACTTCAATTTCTTCCCCCGCGCCACCGTGCTCGCCTTGGATCGCGGCCATCTCATGCAGGACGGCAGGCAGCCATGAATCGGACTCGCAGACGGCTGCTGCAGGTTGGCGGTGCGCTGGCGGGGATGCCAGCCGCCGCCGTTTGGGCGCGGCCGCTGCGCTCCGCCGAACAGGGCAAGCGGCTTTCGCTGTTGAATCTGCACACGTCGGAACACCTCGATCTGGAATTCTCCCGTGGCGATGGCTACGTTCCGAGTTCGCTGTCCGCGATCCAGGTGTTGCTGCGCGACCACCGTAACGGCGAACAGCACACGATCGATCCGCGGCTCATGGATTATCTTTACGACGTTGCGCAGCACCTGGGCGTGGACCCGGCGTTCAGCGTGATCTCCGGCTACCGATCGCCGCAAACCAACGAGCAATTGCGCGAGCGCAGCGAGGGTGTGGCGCGGCATAGCCTGCATCTGGAAGGCCGCGCGATCGACGTGCGCCTGACCGGCGTCGATTGCGCGGAACTGGCCGCGCGCGCTCGGCAGATGAGCCGCGGCGGCGTCGGCTACTATCGAAAATCCGATTTCGTGCACCTGGACACCGGCGCTTATCGGACCTGGAACGGCTGACGCCTACCCGGCCACCGCGGCGATCCGCGGAACGATTGGCGTTGACCTCAGATCAACCGGCCGGAATGCCAGAGGACAAAAATACCGATGGCAAACACCCCATAGAACGAGGCAAACAGCGACAGGCGTACCGGGGTGAGGGCATTGCGCCGGAGCAGCGTCAACAGCCCGAGTACCGCCAGCGCGGTGATGGCCGCCGCGAGCGAGAGCGCATGGTCGAACAGCCAGGGCGTAAAGAACAATCCGAGTGCGGTGGGTATGGTCGCTTGAATCATCATGGCGCCGCTGATGTTGGCGAGCGCCAGGCGATGTTTGCCCTGGCGTATCCAGATGATGGCATTCATGGTCTCGGGGAGCTCGGTGGCGATCGGGCTCAACAGGAGCGCGGCGACCGCCGGCGGAATCCCAAGCCATGGGCCGACGATGGTGAGCTGATTCACGAAGGCGCGGGAAGCGACAAAAATGACGATCACCGCCAGCAACGTCTGGGCAACCACGAGGGCGAGGGAGGGATCGTCGCGTTTCGGCTGGAATTTGAGCGGCTCGAGTGCACCCTCGACGGCGTCGTCCTCGTGGCGCATCTCCGCCCAGGTATATGCCCCATAAGCTGCCAGGAACAGCCATCCGAGCCAGGGCTTGATGGCAAAGGCCAGAAACCCCAGGGCGATCTTGCACAGGAATATGACGAGGAACCACCCTTGATCCCGGCTGAGCCGCCGCCAATTGAGCTCTATGGGTAAACGTGCCATCGTCGGGCGTGTGAGCCATAGCATCACGCCGACCACGGGGTAGGCAACCGTGGCCAGTACCAGCGGACCGCCGAGGGCGGCGCCTACGCCTATATTTCTGGCCGCGGTATCCTGGCCGAAAGCCACGGCCACGAAGGTGATCACGCTTTCAGGCAGGGCGGTGCCGAACGCGGCCAGAACGGTGCCGACGGCGTTCTGCGAGACGCCGGCCTTGCGGCCTACCCATTCGACGCCGTTGATGAAATACTCGCAGGCCCAATAGACGAAGCCGGCTGCGGCGAGCAGTTCGGCAAAAGCTGCGAGAATGGTGGAGTTCAATGAGGCGCAAAGCTTATATGAGCGCTTGCTCGGATGAAAGCGACGCGGCGGCAAGGTGCCGCAGCGTGGGCTTGGACGGCGGCACGCGTCGGCAGGCGGCGCGCGCCGGCGAGCTGAAATATCGGCGTCCCTGCGCCGGTCTTATCGAGGCCAAGGCCGCTTTCGCGGCACGTTACGTGAAGAAACTATGATCCTACTGTTGCTGGTGTTCCTGGGCGGCGTATTCACCATCGTGAGTCCGTGCATCCTGCCGGTGCTGCCCTTCGTGTTCGCGCGTTCCGACCGGCGATTTGTGACCAGCGGGCTGCCGATGCTGGCCGGCATGGCGGTCACCTTCGCGGGTATCGCCACGCTGGCGGCGGTGGGCGGTGCTTGGGCCGTCCGGGTCAACCAATACGGGCGACTCTTTGCACTGGTGCTGCTGACGGCCTTTGCGGCCACGCTGCTGTCGCGGCATCTGGCGGATTGGCTGGCTCGGCCGTTCGTCGCGCTGGGCAATCGGTTGGTGCCTGCCGGCCCCGCGGACGGGGGGATCGTATCGTCGTTGCTATTGGGAGCGGCCACCGGCCTGCTGTGGGCGCCCTGTGCGGGGCCCATACTCGGCCTCGTGCTCACGGGGGCAGCCATTTCGGGCCCCAACGCCCACACCACCGGGCTGCTCTTCGCCTACGCCGCGGGCGCGGCCACCTCGTTGGGCGTTGCCATTCTCGCCGGGGGCCGCGTGTTCGCCGCCTTGAAACGCTCGCTCGGCGCGGGGGAATGGGTGCGGCGCGGACTGGGTGTGGCCGTGCTGCTGGCCGTCGTCGCCATTGCGCTCGGGTGGGACAGCAGCATCTTGACGCGGCTGTCGCTATCGGGGACCAGCCGCCTCGAGCAGTCCCTGTTGAACAGCATCGCGCCGCGGCGAGAGGTTGCCGCTGCGGGTGCGGCGTCTGGGACGGTTGCCGGTGCGGATGCGGGCGCCGACGCGCGGCCCGGCGCGACGGCGGCAATGACCGAATCCGGGGGCGCGCAACCGGGGCCGGCGGCGGACGGCAAGACCCCTGAGCCCTTGCCCGTGGAGGGACCGCTGCCGCCGCTCAGCGGCGCGACGGCGTGGTTGAATTCACCGGCGCTGACCGCGGAGGGGCTGCGCGGCAAGGTGGTGGTGGTCGATTTTTGGACCTATTCCTGCATCAACTGTCTGCGGGCGCTGCCCTATGTAAAGACCTGGTATCAGAAATACAAGGATCACGGATTGGTGGTTCTCGGCGTCCACTCGCCGGAATTCGCCTTCGAGAAGGACCTGGACAACGTCAAGAAAGCGGTCAAGGAGCTGGGCGTGCGCTACCCGGTGGCGCTCGACGATGCATACGCGATCTGGCGCGGCTTCGACAATCACTATTGGCCCGCGCATTACTTCATCGACGCGCAGGGGCAGATTCGCGCTCATCATTTCGGCGAAGGCGAGTACGCTGAATCCGAGCAAATCATCCGCCGGCTTCTAACCGAGGCGGGTAACACGGATCTGCCGCCGGCGGGAATGGATGCCTCGAATCTCACCGGCATTCAGGCCGCTGCCGACGAAGTACACAACCAGTCCGGCGAGACCTATATCGGCTACCGCCGCGCCGACGCGTTTCGTTCGCCGGGCGGTCTGGGTCACGACCGCGACAGGAACTACACGGTGCCTGGGTCCTTGAGCCTCAATCAATGGGCGCTCGGCGGACGATGGAATGTCGATCCGGAGAAGGGTGTGCTACGGACGGCGCCGGGAAAAATCGTGTTTCGGTTCTCCGCCCGGGATCTGCATCTCGTGCTGGGTGTCGGCACGAACCTCAAGCCGGTCCGATTCCGGGTGCTGCTCGATGGCGCCGCGCCCGGCGCGAATCACGGCGCCGATACGGATGCGAACGGCGACGGGGTCGTCAGCGATCAGCGCCTGTACCAATTGATTCGACAGACCGGTCCGGTGGGGGAGCATGTGTTCTCGATCGAATTCCTGGACAGTGGCGTGCAAGCGTATTCATTCACGTTCGGATAAGAGGACTTTTCCATGAAAGCAACCGATCGACCCACGCCTGGAGAACCCGGCGGCGCTGCAACGGCCGGGCGCCGCGCCTTTCTCGGCGCCGGAGTCGCCGCGCTGGCGACGACCCTGATTGGCCGCAAACTGCGCGCAGCCGAGCAGGTTGCGGCGGCGCCGGAATCCACTGCCGCCGCGCCCGGTCCGCAAGTCACCATCGAGAATTTCTCCGCGGCCGGCAAAAGCGAAGGCACCGTGCGGGTTGCCAAAGTCGTCAAGAGCGACGCCGAATGGCGAGCTCAGTTGTCGCCGCTCGCCTTTCGCGTGGCGCGGCAAGCGGGCACCGAAGGCGCCTTTTCGGGCGAGTACGATCACAATCAGGCCGATGGCCTGTATCGCTGCATCTGCTGCGACACCGCGCTGTACGACTCCAAGACCAAGTTCGACTCGGGGACGGGTTGGCCGAGTTTTTGGCGGCCGATTTCCGCGGTGAACGTCGTTAAGAGCCCGGATTCGAGCTTGGGGATGCAGCGCGACGCGATTTCGTGCCGGCTCTGCGATGCGCATCTCGGCCACGTGTTCGACGACGGACCGCGGCCCACCGGCCTTCGATACTGCATGAACTCCGTGTCGTTGCGTTTCGTCAAACGAGCTTGAGCCGTGAATCAGTCGGACAATTTTTCATCAGGAGCAGCCATGTCATTTCGCACCGCCCACTGGTCGATTCCCTTGCTTTGCGCCGCTCTCGGGGCGGCGGCCGTCACCCTGTGGCATTCGCCGCTGTATGGCGCCGATTCTCCGGTCATCATCGCAGCCCCGCAGATCGACGATCCAAAGGCCGAAGGGGCGACGCAGACGGCGGTGCTGGCCGGCGGTTGCTTCTGGGGGGTGCAGGGCGTGTTCGAGCACGCGCGCGGCGTGAAAAAAGTCCTGGCGGGCTATGCGGGCGGCGAGCGGAGCACGGCGCAATACGACGCGGTGAGTACCGGCTCGACCGGCCACGCCGAATCGGTGCAGATTACTTTCGATCCGGCGCAGATCACGTACGGTCAGCTGCTGCAAATCGCCTTCTCCGTCGTCTACGATCCGACGCTGCTCAACCGGCAAGGGCCGGACGTGGGTTCCCAATATCGCTCGGTCATTTTTTATGCGGACGCCGATCAGAAGCGCATCGCCGAGGCCTATATCGCGCAGTTGGACAAGGCGCACGCATTTGCGCGGCCCATCGTCACGCGCGTCGATCCCCTGAAGGGTTTTTATGCCGCGGAGGGTTACCACCAGGATTACCTGTTCCATAATCCGAGCGCCGCTTACATCGCCGTCAACGATCTGCCCAAGATCGAAAATTTTCGACGCGCTCTTCCCGAGCTGTATAGCGGGAATCCGGTGTTGGTGAGCGCACGATGAGGCATGCCTGATGTTCATCCGGCAGCTCGAGTACTTGGTCGCCCTCGCGCGCGAAAAGCACTTCGCGCGTGCGGCGGAGGTGTGCTGCGTGTCGCAACCGGCGCTATCCGCCGGCATCCGGCACCTCGAGGAGGAATTGGGCGTGTCCATCGTGCAGCGTGGCCAGCGCTACATGGGACTCTCGCCCGAGGGCGAGCGCATCCTCGAGTGGGCCAAACAGGCGGTGGCGGCGTGGGAGGGATTGCGCCAGGAGGCGTCGAGCGCCCGCGCTCATCTCAACGGCACGCTGCGCCTGGGTGCCATCCCGACGACCATTCCCATCGTGCCGTTCTTGACGGGTCCGTACCGGAGCGCGTTTCCGGAAATGCACCAGCTGGTCAAGTCGTTGAGCTCGGAAGAAATCGTTCGGGGGCTGGACAATTTCGATCTCGACCTCGGGCTGACCTATCTGGAGGACGAGCGGCTGGATGGCTTCAGGGTCTGGCCGCTGTATCGCGAACGCTACGTGCTGCTGGCGAAGGACGCCGACTCGGTGGGCCATCGAACCGAGATGAACTGGGCCGACGCCGCCAAGCTGCCGCTGTGTCTGTTGACGGCCAACATGCAGAACCGGCGCATCATCACCGCGGCATTTCGGCGCGCCAAGGCGCAGCCGCTCGTGGTCATCGAGACCGACTCGGTGTTTGCGCTGGTCTCGCACGTGTTGTGCGCGGATGTTTTCAGCATCGTGCCGCACAGCATGCTGAGTCTCTTGGAGATGAAACGCGAGTTGACCGCCATTGCGCTCGTTCCCGAGCTGAATCGTTCCATCGGCCTCATCGCACTCGAGCATGATCCCTTGCCGCCCATCGTCGCGGCGGCTTGGCTGGCGACGCAGAGCCTCGACCTCGAGGCGCGGTTCGCCCCCATGATGAGCGGCGTCTATCAGTCCATCGGTGTAAACACTTAGACCCGTCACCCCACCGTGGCCACACTCCGGGACCTTCATTCCTGTCGTGTGGTTTCCGCAGCCGGCGCCCAAGGATCATCCGTGGCGCACCATGCCGCATCATGGCATGACGCCGCATATCTCCGGCTTTGCATCACCTGCCCGCGCCGCTGGGGCTAGTCGACGAAGCGCTCCAGATCCGAGCTTCGTATGAAGATCTGGGCGATGGCATTCAAGCCGCGATCGTCCTCGCCGTCGAAGCGATCCACTCGGGGACTGTCGAGGTCGAGAACACCGAGCAGCCGGCCGTCTCGAACCAGGGGGACCACGATTTCGGAACGCGAGTCGGCATCGCAGGCGATGTGACCCGGGAACTCATGAACGTCGGGAACGACGATGGTTTGCCTGCGCTGGGCGGCGGTGCCGCAGACGCCGGCGCCGAGGGCGATGCGCACGCAGGCGACCTTGCCTTGAAAGGGGCCGAGCAGGAGTCCGCCGCCGTGCAGGAAATAAAAGCCCACCCAGTTGAGGTCCGGCAAGGCGTGGTAGAGCACCGCGGTCAGGTTGGCGGCGTTCGCGAGCCCATGCCGCTCGCCGGCATACAGCGCGCCCAGCTGTTGCTCGAGTTCGCGGTAGGCGTCGGCTTTCGCGAGACCCGGCGTGCTGCTAACGACTTGCATCGACGTAAACGTATTGGATGAAGCCATGATTCTTGGCGAGACGGTCGTACAGCCGCCGAGCCAGCGCATTGGTCTCGTGGGTCAGCCAGTAGGGGCTGTTCGCACCCGCCGAACTCGCGGCCCGGGCCACGGCTTGGATGAGTTCCCGACCGCAGCCGGTGCCTCGGAACTCGGGGTCGACGTACAGATCCTGCAGGTAGCAGGCGGGCTCCTTCGACCAGGTGTCTTCGTGGAACAGGTAGTGGACGAACCCGATGAGCCGGCCCGTGGAATCGCGGGCACCCAAGCCGTGAACGCGGCCCCACTGCATGCGCTCCCAGGTCGCGTCGGTGACATCGTCCGGTATTTCCACCTGGTAGAAGCGTTGATACGCCGACCACATTTGCGTCCATCGAGCGCGGTCCGCGGATTCCAGCGGGGCGATGGCAGTCATGCCGAGCGCCGACCGCTTCGCGGCGGGCGGCCTGGTGAAACTGTTCGACGCGGAATTGGCGACAAATGAGAGCTAGGTCCTGCAGTCATGTCGATCTCCGGGAATTTCATCGGCCGTGATGAGCGATGAACGCGGCCTTCGCCAACACGTGTTCCTGGGCAACCGATGTCACCATCGCACCGCTCGAGTCGGCGGGAACGTCGAGCTTGGCGACGTTCAGCGCATAGACGGTGAACACATAGCGATGCGGCGGATCGCCCTTCGCAGGACACGGGCCGTGATAGGCATCTTCGCCCAGATCGCTGCGTCCTTGGAGGGTGCCCGCGGGCAAGGATGCGCTGTGTTCCGCCCCGGCGCCTGCCGGCAGGCTGTGCGTGTCGGCGGGCAGGTCGTAGACGATCCAGTGCCACCAGCCCGACGGGGTGCTGCGTTCGTCGCGGTCGAACAGCGTCACCACGAAGCTCTTGGTGCCCTTGGGAGCGCCCCGCCATTCGAGAGGCGGCGACGAATTGCCACCGGTGCAGCCGAAGGCCTTGGCCCGGTAAGCCTCCGGCATGGCCTCGGCAAGCGCCGCATCGGAACTCGACAGAACGAAGCGACCGGCCGGTGCGGGCAGGGCGGCCTGCGGCGCGCCGGCGGTCAACAGCATGGCAAGCACGCAACGGCACAGACCGCCGCGAAGGCTGGTGGGGGACATGGTTTTCTCTTTTGAATCCCGGCTAGTAAACTCAGCTACATCATAACGTGAGAGGTCAGGAAAGTGGATTCGATCGCGCGTTCATTGGTGCGGGCACAGGACAAGGCGGAAGCGTTGTTCGCCGCAGTCATCGCCGGCGGCGTGATTCAGCCGGGCAAGCTCGAAAGCGAGATCAGCGCGCAAATCCATGCGCTCGCGCGGTCGCAATTCGGTCTGCGCCGGCATTGGCACAAGCGGATCGCGCGCGCGGGCCCGAATACGATGCTGACCTACCACGACGAGCCGGCGGATCGGCGCGTCGGCGACGACGACATCGTCTATCTGGATTTCGGTCCGGTGTTCGAAGAGTGGGAGGCCGATTTCGGCCGAACCTACGCGGTGGGCGCGGATCCCGTCAAACACCGTTTGATCGACGACCTTTCCGTCGCCTTTCACCAAGGCAAAGACCTGTTCCAACGGACACCGGATTTGACCGCCGGTGAGTTGTACGATTATGTCGCCGGCCTGGCGCACGAGGCCGGCTGGGAATTCGGTGCGCCCACCGCAGGGCACCTGATCGGCGAATTTCCGCATGAGCGGTCGCCGCGCGACTTGGGGCGCTTTTCCATTCGGCATGGCAACGAGCTGCCGCTGCGCGAACCCGATGGCGAGGGCCGCCCGCGGCATTGGATCCTGGAAATTCACTTCATCGACCGAACTCGCGAGATCGGTGGATTTTTCGAGCAATTATTGACGGCTTGAGGCGGCCGCGAGGCCGGCCGGGCGATTGGTGCCGCGCGCGGATGCGGCGTAAAATGCGCGGCTACTCGGTCCAAGGGGCCGCTGGCTTGGGACACCCCTTCCGAGACTCACAACCACGGAGAGAACATGATTTACGCAGCTCCCGGCACCGTCGGTGCCAAACTCGAATTCAAGAAGAAATACGACAATTTCATCGGCGGCAAGTGGGTTGCCCCCGTCAAGGGCGGCTATTTCGACGTGATCACGCCCATCACCGGCAAGGTGTATACCAAGGCCGCGCGCTCGACATCCGAAGACGTGGAACTCGCGCTCGATGCGGCGCATGCCGCCGCCGAGCCGTGGGGCCGCACCCCCGCGGCGGAGCGCGCCAATGTGCTGCTGAAAATCGCCGATCGAATCGAGCAAAACCTCGAGCTGATCGCGTATGCGGAAACCGTGGACAACGGCAAACCCATCCGCGAAACCTTGAATGCCGACATTCCCTTGGCCATCGATCATTTCCGCTATTTCGCGGGCGCCGTCCGCGCCCAGGAAGGCGGGCTCAGCGACTTGGATTCGACCACGGTTGCATATCACTTTCACGAGCCGCTGGGCGTGGTCGGCCAAATCATTCCCTGGAATTTTCCCATACTCATGGCGGCCTGGAAGCTCGCCCCGGCGCTGGGCGCCGGCAATTGCGTCGTCCTCAAGCCCGCCGAACAGACGCCCATCAGCATCCTGCTGGTGACCGAACTCATCGCCGATCTGCTGCCGCCGGGCGTTCTGAACATCGTCAACGGATATGGCCGCGAAGCGGGACTGCCGCTCGCCACCAGCCGCCGCATCGCGAAGATTGCGTTTACGGGTTCGACGACCACCGGGCGTGTGATCGCGCAGGCCGCCGCCAATAGTCTGATTCCGGCCACGCTCGAATTGGGCGGGAAGTCGCCCAACATCTTCTTCGCCGACATTGCCGCCGCGGACGACGATTTCTTCGACAAGGCCATCGAAGGTCTGGTGATGTTTGCCTTCAATCAGGGCGAGGTGTGCACCTGTCCGTCGCGCGCATTGATTCATGAATCGATCTACGACCGCTTCATGAAGCGCGTGCTGGAGCGCGTCGCCGCGATCAAGCAGGGCAATCCGCTCGACACCGAGACGATGATGGGGGCGCAGGCGTCGAAGGAACAGCTCACCAAAATTCTGACCTACCTCGATCTCGGCAGGCAGGAGGGAGCGGAACTGTTGGCGGGCGGCGCGCAGGCCGTGCTCTCGGGCGATCTCGCCGGCGGTTATTACGTGCAGCCCACCCTGTTCAAGGGACACAACAAGATGCGTATTTTCCAGGAGGAGATCTTCGGGCCGGTACTGGCAGTGACCACGTTCAAGACCGAAGCCGAGGCGCTCGAGATCGCCAACGACACGTTGTACGGTCTCGGTGCGGGCGTCTGGTCGCGCGACGCCAACACGTGCTATCGCATGGGCCGCGCCATCAAGGCGGGCCGCGTGTGGACCAATTGCTATCACGCGTATCCCGCGCATGCCGCGTTCGGTGGCTACAAGGAGTCCGGCATCGGCCGCGAGAACCACAAGATGATGCTCAATCATTATCAGCAGATCAAGAACCTGTTGGTGAGCTACAGCCCGAAGAAGCTCGGTTTCTTCTAAATCGAGCGGTCGGTTGGAGCGGGAGCCCGGGCGAGTTCGGGCGCAGAGTTCTACATCACGGGGCGGACGGCCGCCCCTTTGCCGTCGGAGAATGCCATGGTCGACAAGGTCATTGCCACGCAAGCCGCGGTCGAGCTGATCGAAATGCTCAAGCAGAAACATGGTCCCGTGATGTTCCATCAATCGGGGGGCTGCTGCGACAACAGCGCCGCCAATTGCTACCTGCCGGGAGAGATCACCACGGGTGCCGGCGACGTACTGCTCGGGGAAATCGGCGGCAGTCCGTTCTACATCAGCAAGTCGCAATACGAATACTGGAAGCACACGCAACTCATCATCGACGTGATCGAGGGCCACGGCGGAACGTTCTCGCTCGAAGGACCCGAGGGCAAGGCGTTTCACACCCGGTCGCGGCTGTTCACCGATGCGGAGTGGGCAGAACTCGAGGTGAGCGGCAGCGTGTAAGCGATTGGAGTCGGTGAAGGCTGCCGATAATTTTGCCGCTTTGATTTGCGGGAATGTCAAATGGGTGGCGTGCGCTCCACCAACGGTTGAAGACTCAGGAACCGGTTGAGGCGCGCCAGCTCGGCCTTGAGGCCCGCGCGAAACACCGGGTCTTGCGGTTCGCTGCCGGCATAGCCGAACGACGCGCGCAGCACGCCGTCGGTTACCGCCACGTTGGCCCAGCCGATCACGCGGTCGTGCCACAGCAGGGGCAGGGCGTAGTAGCCGAGTTTGCGCTTCGGCGCCGGCGTGTACGCCTCGAATCGATAGACCCAATCCCAGAAAAGAGTGAAACGGCGGCGATCCCAGACGATGGGATCGAAGGGGGTCAGGAGGCGCACCGAGTCGTCGGGGCGCCAGCGGGCCGACGCCGGCGATTCATCGGCGGGCCAGTACCAATCGACGGCGCCGAGCCGCACGTGGGCGAAGCGCTGCTTGGCGCGCGCCAACGCCTGCGCCCGCTGAGGACTCCACTGCGGCGCGCCGCCGGTCAAGTGGCTGAGCAGCTGGCCGAGGCTCGCGGCCGGCAGCGGCGCGTACTTGCGCACGAGCACGTCCACCAAGGCGTCGTGGCGAGCGCTCGAGGTCTGCGCGTCGGGAAGCAGCGGCGCCGGTTCGCGGGCGGCATAAATCCGCGTGCCGCCGTCGCGGCGCGCGATCCGCAGCAGTCCTCGATAGTGCATGTCGTCCAACAGCTGCGTGGTGGCGTTCGATGAACCGCCGAACCAGTTGGTCACCTTGCCGTGCGCGAAGTGCGCGTCGACGAGACGCGGATGCACCGCGCCTCGTTCGCGAACGAACTCGAGCACGGCTTGGGCCTTGCGAGCCCGCGCCGGCGACCATTTGGTTTTCGGCACGCGCGGGTGCATCAGGGCGTAATGCGCGCGGGGCAGGAATCCGTAGTTGACGAAGAAGTCTTCCTCGATCGACAGTTTCGCATAGCGCCGTTCGAGATCGCCGGCAAGGTAATCGACGACCCGGTGGCGCAACGTGAGGTCCTGGGCGCGGGCGGGCGCGCGAATGGGATCCGCCTGCACGAAGCCCAGTTTGCCGATGGCGCGGCCGAGGGTGGTGGGCTTGAACAACGAGCGTGCGACGGCGTAGCGGCGCAGATGGTCGAGTGTGATGCGCATGATGCCGACCCTGTGACCTGTCTCCGTTACGGGTGTGCTACGCGCGTTTCCCATGCCTCGGTATGGGCGGCGGCCGCGGCCGCGGCCGCTGCAGCGATGGTTGTGCCGGCGGTTGCAGTTGCGCTAGCCGTTGCAGCTGCACTGGCCGTTGCAGTTGCGGCGGTCGCCGAAGCGTCGTTGTGCGGGCGCCGTGAATTCAGCGCGGCTTCCAAGCGTTGGTCGTGGCCGTAGATGTCGTCGAAAAACAATACGTTGCCCTTCTCGGTTGCGAGAGCGGTGCCGTACACGATGAACACGCGGATGCGATTCTTGAGGGTCACGGTGAGGGGGCTGGTGCCGTTCATGGCGGCCTGTATCTTCTCGCGGGTCCACTCGGGTGAATCGCGCAGCACGTATTGGGCGAGACCTATGGGATCGCTGACGCGCACGCAGCCGTGGCTGAAGTCGCGGCGCGATTCACCGAACAGCGCCTGGGCCGGCGTCGCGTGCAGATAGACGTTGTAGGGATTGGGCAGCATGAATTTGACCAGGCCGAGCGAATTGTTGGGACCGGGTCGTTGGCGCAGCCGCAACACGCCCTTGGCGAGCAGTTCGACGTTCTCCGCCGTGTTCGGCACGACGACGGCGCCGTCGCCATTGCCGCGTACGATCTCCATCTGATGCTTCTCGATGCTGGCCGGGTTGTTGCGCGCGCCCGGGACTATTTCCTTCAGCGCGATGCTGTACGGCACCTCCCAGTAAGGGCGGAAAATCAGATAGGTCATGTCGGCGGTGAATACGGGCGTCTGAGTCGCCTCGAACGCTTTGCCCACGATGACCTCCATCTGCCGAATATGCGCTTCCGAATCGTTCGTGGATTCGAAGGCGAACAGTCGAAACTGCGGAATGTTCACGATGATGGGCGCACTGACGAGTTCCGACGGCATCCAGCGCCAGCGTTCCATGGTCAACGCGATCTGCCGGACCCTCGCCTTGAGCGGCTTGGTGAGTTCGGCAAACGTCGCCGCGCCCAGCACGCCGTCGGGCTTTTGACCGTGGCGGCTTTGAAAATGCCTGAGCGCATCGACAACCGCTGGCGTCAGCGTCCGTATCGAGTCGGCAGGAGTGGTCGGCGATGTGTCGCTGGCCCCCGCCCCGGCGACGGCTGGGGCGGTCCCGGCCGCGGCGGGCGCCGGTTGAACGGACCTGGTGGCCGCAGCCGAATCGACCGCTGCGCTCGCGGCCGTTTCGTCGCCCAGGGTGACGAGCAGTCGCTGCAGCTGTGCGGCACCCTCGTAGGCATCGGCCGGCTTCAACGATTTGCTCGGCAGGGGCGGCAGGTCGTTCAGGTGATCGTCGTCGGCGAGTGCCCGATAGCGCGACAGCTGTTGCTTCAAGAGAGCGTAATGGCTGAACTGAGGCTCGAGCGCATCGATGGCCATCGGTACGTCGACCGCGCTCGCGAGATGCGCGAGGGTCGTGGGTATGTCGAGCCGGATGCGCTCCACCGTGAGATTGTGGCCGACGGCGGCGGGGTCGATCCGGCCGTAATGCAAATCGGATAAGAATCGAATTCCTGCCAGGGATAGGCTGGCATCGAACAGCGCCCACTGTTCGATGCCGGAATGCGGCGCATCGATCAGGTCGATCAACAGATAAGCCAGACGGTTGCCGGGATAGTCCTCGGGATCCAAGCCGCGCGCGCCGGCCCCGCGCAGCTCTTGCAGCAAGGCGATGGCGGCGGCGGTAGGCTTCTCGCCATCGCTCCATAGCAAGCGAAACGCATTATCTTGATAGAGTTTGCCGATGCGCTCGCGATCGCCAAGCGCCGTCGACCAGTCCAGATAGGTCGGATCACTCTCGGCAATGATCTGCTTGAGCGCATCTTCCGCGGGAGCCTGCGCGAGGGCGGCACCTGCGAACAACACGGTGATAATGGTGAGTGCCACGGTTTTGAGCATTTGCTAGGATTTCCCGGATGTATAAACACGCCGCATGGTTGCCGGCCGCGCTCCTGTGCGCCGTGGCCGGCTGTTCAGGAGACAACTCCGACTTGGATCATGCGTCCGCCCCGCTCACGGCCGACTTGGAGACGGGAGCACGAATTTACAGTGGATACTGCGTCGCGTGCCACCAGGAAGATGCGCGGGGTATTCCGGAAGTGTACCCGAGCTTGGCCGGATCGCCGGTGGTTCTGGGAGATCCGAAAGAACTGGCTCTCTGGGTGATCAAAGGGGTGAGACCTGCGTCCCTGCCGCCGGGGCGGTATCCTACGAATATGCGCCAATTCGGTTGGATGAAGGCGCAGGATGCGGCCGCGCTGTTTACCTACCTGCGATCGCATTTTGGCAATGCGGGCTCGGCGGTCGATGCGGCGGCGATCGAGCAGGCGTTGGGGGATGGAGAATGAGCGCCTCGCTGGGTGAATCTCACACCGCGATACACCGGATGGTGCAGCGGTGCCGAACGGGCGAGTATCCTCCGCTGGTGGCCCGAGTCGTGTCGGGTTGGGTGGTCATGGGCGAGCGGCAGGTGTTCGCGGGGTATTGCCTGCTGCTGCCCGACCCTGTGGTGCCGCATCTGAACGTCATGACGCCGGTGAACCGCGAACGCTTTCTTGCGGACATGGCCTTGGTGGGCGATGCGATTCTCGCCAGTACCGCGGCCTCGCGCGTCAATTACGCGATGTTCGGCAATCTCGAGCCGGCGCTGCACGCCCATCTGTTCCCGCGCCACGCAGCGGAGCCGGTGGCGACTCGAACGGCTCAGCCATGGGCGCTCGATTGGACGGCAGCGCCCGAGTACTCGGCGGCGTTGCACGGCGAACTGCAGCGCCGCATCGCCGGCCATCTTGCGAAGCCGCCGCTTAAGGGGTGATACGCGCGGCGAGCGTGCGGACGATTTCTCCGAGATCGTTGAGCGGCGCCGAACAGGCCATTCCCGTGCATAGATAGGCCGTCGTCGATGCGCCGGCGGGCTTGTCGGCCAACGCGGGCGGCAGTTCCGCGGCATCCTTGGCGATCGCAAAAATCATGCGGGTCGGGGCGTACAGTGCGCCCAGCTCGCGCGACCAGCGCTCGGCTTGCGCCGCCTCGCCGCGGATGATGAGAATCTGCATCGGTGCCGCGCGGTCTGCCAAGGCGTTCAACGAACTCATGTGGGCCTGCGGGTACTGCGACATCATGGACGAGGCGGCGCGCAAGGTGCGTTCCGCGGCGTCCAGATAACGCAGCTCACCCAGCAGGTATCCCATCCGGTACAGCACCGATGCGGCGATGCCGTTGCCCGACGGCATCGAGTCGTCGCTGAAGGTCTTGCTGCGATGGATGAGCCGCTCATGATCGGAGGCGGTGAAATAAAAGCCGCCGCCGTCGCGGTCCTCGAACCGCTCCAGCAGGACTTCGATGAGGGCGCGGGCAAATTCGAGATCGCTGCTGCGCCAGCGATTCTGCAGCAGTTCCAACAAGGCGTCCGCAAGGAAGGCGTAATCGTCGAGATACGCCGGCAGGTGGGCGCGGCCATCCTTGTACGTCGCGAGCAAGCGGCCGTTGCGCCAGAGTTTGCGGCGGATGAAGTCGACCGCTGCGCTGGCTGCCGCGGTGAGGTCGGGGCGATGCAGCACCCGCCCCGCAATCGCCAGACCCTTGATGGTCAACGCGTTCCAGGATGTCAGTATTTTCTCATCGCGGCCGGGCCATACCTTGAGATCGCGCGCCGCCAGCAGCTTGGCGCGCGCGGCATCGATGAGCGTGCCCACCGAGACATCGCCGTGCTCGCCGCACGATTCCAACGGCTCGTGGGCGTGCAGGTGCCACTGGCCCTCGAAGTTCGGTTCGCGGTCGATTCCGAAGCGTCGCGCGAACGGCGGGTATTCGGCCGGTGCCAGGAGGCTTTGCACCTCGGCACGGTTCCACACGTAGAACCTGCCCTCGTGGCCCTCGGAATCGGCGTCCAGGCTCGAATAGAACGCTCCCTCGGGAGAGCGCATGTCGCGCAGCATCCAGTCGGCCGTTTCGCCGGCGACGCGGCCGAATAACGCCTCGCCGGTGGCCAAACTCGCCTGGGCGTAGACGGCGAGCAATTGACCGTTGTCGTACAGCATTTTCTCGAAGTGCGGAATCATCCAGAATTCGTCGACCGAATAGCGGGAAAAACCGCCGCCCAGCTGGTCGTAAATCCCCCCTTCCGCCATTCGAGTGAGCGTGAGCGTCGCCATGTACAGCGCCTTGAGGTCCGGGGAGGGTTTCTCCGCCGAGGCGTACCAATGCCGCAGGCAGCGCTCGAGGCTGGGAACCTGCGGAAATTTCGGCGCGCGGCCGAAACCGCCAAATTGTCCATCGAAGCTTTGTTCGAGCGCATCCCGCGCGCCCTTGAGCAGCGTGCGGTCGGGTGCGGCGTCGAGATCCGTGGCGGCGGACGACCCCGCGCCCGGCGCCGAATCGCGCGGCGTCGCGATGCCCGGGGTGAGCCGTTCGAACGCCAGCGCGAGTTGCGCGTTTTGCTGCCGAACCTCCGCCGCATGGTGGCTGAAATAGTCGGCGACGCGCGCGAGGATGTCGGCGAAGGCGGGCATGCCCTGCCGCCGTTCCTTGGGGAAGTAGGTGCCTCCGAAAAAAGGCTGCTGATCCTCGGGCGAGAGGAACATGGTCAACGGCCAGCCGCCGGAGCGCTGCGTGATGAGCTGCTGCGCGACCTGGTAGATTCTGTCCAAGTCGGGCCGTTCCTCGCGGTCGACCTTGATGTTGACGAACAGTCGGTTCATCAGCGCGGCGGTCGCCGGATCCTCGAAGGACTCGTGCGCCATCACGTGACACCAATGGCACGCCGAATATCCCACCGACAGCAGAATGGGCTTGTTTTCCCGTTTGGCGAGGCCGAGCGCGGCCTCTCCCCAGGGATACCAATCCACGGGATTGAGGGCGTGCTGCTGCAAATACGGACTGGTTTCGTCGGCCAGGTGATTGCGCTGCATGTTACCGGTCGTGGTCAGTTAGAATGCGGGCCACTATAACCGAAGTACTTTCCATGTCTGAATCCGTCACCGCCGCAGAATTGCCTGCGCTGCGATTGAAACGCAATGAAGATCGCCGCTTGCACGCAGGCCATCTTTGGGTCTTCAGCAACGAGGTCGACACCCGGCAGACGGCGTTGACCAAGTTCACGCCGGGAGCGCTGGTGCGTGTCCTCGCGCACAACGACAAGGCGTTGGGACTGGCGTACGTGAATCCGAAGTCGCTCATCAGCGCGCGCATGCTGGGCACGTGGCAGGTGCCGGACACGGCGTGGTTCGCGGCACGCATCCGCATCGCGCTCGCGCTGCGCGAGCGTTTGTATGCGGAGCCCTACTACCGCGTGGTGTACGGCGAATCCGACGGTTTGCCCGGCTTGGTGATCGATCGCTATGGCAGCCAGTGCGTGGTGCAGATCGGCACCGCAGGCATGGAGTTGCTCAAGCCCTACATTCGAGAGGCGGTGCTGCAGGTGCTCGAGTGCGAGGCATTGCTGTTCAAGAACGACAGCAGTGCGCGCGAACTGGAAGGCCTGCCGAGCTATGTCGAGGCGGCGAAGGGGCAATTCGACGAACTGGGCCTGGTCGTCGAGGACGGCCTCAAATTCAGCGCGCCCCTCGCCGAGGGTCAGAAGACCGGCTGGTTCTTCGACCAGGCGGCCAATCGGCGGGCATTGTCGAAATACGTGCGCAAGGGCGCGAAAGTGCTGGACGTATTCAGCTATGTGGGCGCCTGGGGCGTACGCGCCGCGAGAAGCGGTGCGTCCGAGGTCACCTGCGTCGACTCATCGTCGGCGGCGCTGGAATTGGCCGCCAAGAACGGCGAGCGCAATGGGCTGAAGATCTCCGTGCACAAAGGCGACGCATTCGACGTGCTCGAGACCCTGGTCAAGGAGAAGGCCCGCTTCGACGTGGTCATCGTCGATCCGCCGGCGTTCGCGAAGCGCCGCAAAGATGTGCCGAAGGCATTGGCCGCCTACAAACGGCTGAACCAGCTCGCGATGCAGGTGCTGGCGACCGACGGTATTCTGGTGTCCTGTTCCTGCTCGTATCATGTGAGCGTCGATGAGCTGCGGGACGCGATCGCCAAGGCGGCCAATGCGACCGCCCGGCATGTGCAGATTCTCGAGCTGGGCGGGCAGGCTCCCGACCATCCGGTACACCCGGCGATCCCCGAGACGCGTTACCTGAAAGCCTATTTCTGTCGGGTGACCGACGGTTTAAAGTAGAGCCATGCTCACCTACCCGAACATCAATCCCGTCGCCGTCTCGGTCGGCCCGTTCTTTGGCGTTGGACCGCTGCGCGTGCACTGGTACGGCATCATGTACCTCATCGGCTTCGTCGCGGCATGGTGGCTGGCGCGCTACCGCGCGCGCCAGCCGGGGTCGACGTGGACCGCCCTCGACATCGACGATCTCATCTTCTACAGCGCCATCGGGGTGATCGTCGGCGGCCGGGTCGGCTGGTGCGTATTCTACGGGCACGACGTGATCGCCGAGAATTGGTTGAATGTTTTCCACATCTGGGATGGCGGCATGTCGTTCCACGGCGGCATCACGGGCGTCGTGCTGGCGGGCATCCTGTTCGCCCGTGTCAAGGCCAAGAAGATTCCCGACGTGTTGGATTTTCTCGCGCCGCTGCCCGGGATCGGCTTGATGGCGGGCCGTTTCGGCAACTTCATCAATGGCGAACTCTGGGGTAAACCCACGGACCTGCCGTGGGGCTTCGGCGTGCCCAATGCCGAGGGCGTGCTGGTGGCGCGGCATCCGTCCCAGCTTTACGAGGCGGGCTTGGAAGGTCTGGTGCTGTTCCTGATCGTGTGGTGGTATACCAGCACGCCGCGGCCCCGGCTGGCGCCCACGGGGCTATTCCTGATCTTGTACGGCTGCGGCCGCTTCGCGGTGGAGTGGGTGCGGCTGCCCGATGCCAACATCGGATACCTCGCGGGCAGCTGGTTGACCATGGGCATGCTGCTCACCACCCCGATGATCTTCATCGGCGCGATCGTCATGATATATGCCTATCGCCGCAACCAAACGAGCGGCAACCTGAGCACTCTCGAGGCCTGACCGTGCTGCAGTATCTCGAGTTCCTGCGTCACATTCGCAAGGGCGGCGTGCCCAAGGCAGATCGCACCGGCACCGGCACCTTGAGCGTGTTCGGCTACCAGATGCGCTTCGACTTGAGTCGGGGATTTCCGCTGGTCACCACCAAGAAGCTGCATGTGCGCTCCATCATTCACGAGCTGCTGTGGTTCTTGAAAGGCGATACCAACGTCCAGTATCTGCGCGACAACGCGGTGACCATTTGGGACGAATGGGCGGACGCGGACGGCAATCTCGGACCGGTGTACGGCAAGCAGTGGCGCAGCTGGCCCACGGCCGACGGCGCCAGCATCGACCAACTGGCGCGCCTGGTCGAGCAGATCAAGAGCAATCCGGACTCGCGGCGGCTGGTGGTCAGCGCGTGGAACGTGGGCGAGCTGGATCGGATGGCGCTCTTGCCGTGTCACGCGCTGTTTCAGTTTTACGTGGCCGAGAATCGCTTGTCCTGCCAGCTCTACCAGCGCAGCGCCGACGCCTTGCTGGGCGTGCCGTTCAACATCGCATCGTACGCCCTGCTCACGCACATGGTCGCTCAGCAATGCGATTTGAGCGTGGGGGACTTCGTCTGGACGGGGGGCGATTGCCACCTGTACCTGAATCATCTGGACCAGGTCGACCTGCAGTTGTCGAGAAGCCCCTATCCGCTGCCGCGGCTGCACATCCGGCGCCGGCCGCCGAGCTTGTTCGATTATTCGTTTGACGATTTCGATATTCAGAATTATGTATATCACGCCGCGATCAAAGCTCCGATCGCCGTCTGAGCCTCGCGACCGTTCCCGAGCCACCACCTATAGGATCCTATGAAGAAGCGCGCGCGCCCGCCCCTGATCGAAGTACGTCACTCGCCCGTCCATGGTTATGGCGTGTTCGCGTTGCGGCGGATTCGCAAGGGCACGACCATCATGGAATATCTCGGCGACCGAGTGAGCCATGAGGAAGCCGACGCGCGCTATGAGAACAAGGATCCGAACGACAACCATACGTTTCTGTTCACGGTCGACTCGAAGACGGTGATCGATGGCGGCATCGGCGGCAACGATGCGCGCTACATCAACCACGGGTGCGATCCGAACTGCGAAAGCGCTTCACAGAACAAACGCATTTATGTGGAGGCGATCAAGACCATTCAGCCCGGCGAAGAGCTGGCCTACGATTATCAGATCCAACGCGATCCCGAGGATCCGCCCAACGTGGACGAGATTTTCGCCTGCCGTTGCGGCGCCGCGAAGTGCCGGGGCAGCATGCTGGTCGCGCGCAAGAAGCCGCGCAAAAAGAAGTCGAAGATAAAGGCGCGCGGCGGGCCGGCCAAGAAGAATGCGAAGAAGACCGCAAAGAAGACTGCGAGAACGGCGGCGAGCGGCGCAGCCAAGAAGGCGGCAGGCAGGGCAACCAGCAAGGCAACAACCAGGGCAGCAGTCAAGGCGGCTGCCCGCAAATCGGCCGGGGAAAAGTCGCAGGCAGCGGCGGCCGTCCGCTCGCGCCGAGGTCGCTGATACGGACAGCTCGCGGGTTCCCGGGACGGGCGCCGATCTGTTCGACGACGGCAGCGGCGTCGTGGTTCGCGATGCGTTCCTCTCCGCGGCGCGAATTCGCGAGTTGATCGAATGTGCACAGCTGCGCCGCGCGCGGGGCGATTTCAAGGCGGCTCGCGTGGGTGCAGATCTGCGTCTGCGGCGGCGACAGGACATTCGCGGCGATGCGACTTGCTGGTTGATCGAGCCGCTGTTCGAGCCGGAGCGGGCGCTGTTGCGGGACCTGGAGGAGCTGCGGCTCGAGCTCAATCGCGAGGGGTTCCTGGGGCTGTTCGACCTCGAACTTCACTATGCGTGGTATCCGCCGGGCGCCGGTTATGCTCGCCATCTCGATCAATTGCAGGAGCGGAACCAACGCCAAGTGTCGATGATTCTGTACTTGAACGAGAGCTGGGAGCCGGGCGCCGGCGGCGAATTGCGGATTTTCGGTGCGGCCGGTGCGCGCGACGTGGCGCCCATCGCCGGCCGCTTGGTCTACTTTCTGACGGCGGGCCGAGAGCATGAGGTGCTGTGCACGCGCGACCCGCGCTTGAGCCTCAGCGGATGGTTCAGACGCCGCGGCTGACGCGGTCGAATCCGCTGCGCGGATATGGCGAGTCCGCCCAAAGACCCAACGGGCTTCAGCTGGGTTTCAGCCCCGAGCAGGCCGCCCACGGCGACATCGGTGGTGATGGGCGCCGACGGCAGTGGTTTTGCCCGCACCGAAGGTGCCGGTAATGACATGAGCATGCGTCATTGAATGTTCTTCGCCATCGTGTAGGGTTCCTTGCGCCAGATCCGTGCGCGGGAGCCGGCGCGCGCCCGCGAACATGGCAACGGCTCGAAAGACGGCCGCCGCCACCCGCAATTTACCGGGCAAATCCACTTGGCACGAATGTTGCTTCAGTCAGATGGTATATTATAGCTTGGGCTATGCCTCAGGGACCGAATGGTAATAACGCCCCGATTTAACCGTAGGTTTGGTTGAAAATATGCGCTTGCCGTCGCTCAAGTTTCTGAAGACCTTCCAGGTCGCGGCCAAGCTGCAAAGCTTCAAAGCTGCCGCTGAAGAATTGTTCGTCACGCCTTCCGCCGTCAGCCATCAGATCAAGGCGCTCGAGGAGCAGCTGGGCGTCGCGTTGTTCGAGCGGGGCGTTCGAACGCTCACGTTGACGGATGCCGGCGCGCATTACCTCGAACACATCAACGATGTGTTCGCCAAGCTCGAAAAGGTGACTGAGCAGCTGCAGGTGCGCTATGGGCGCACCATCATCCGCTTGAACGTTCCGCCGTTCTTCGCGAACGAGCTGCTGCTGCCGCGCTTGTCCTCTTTCTCGCAGGCGCGGGAGGAGACGGATATCCGCATCGAGACGACCTTCTCCGCGCCCAAGACTCACCCGCCGGAAGCGGATTTGTCCATCGTCGTCGGCACGGGTCCCTGGGATGGCCTCACCGTGCACGAGCTGTTCGCACAGAGCTTCATCGCGGCCTGTTCGCCGGATTTTCTTCTAGAGAATCCCATCGACACGTATGCCGATCTCAACGGCAAGACTCTCTTGCTGCACGAGGAGCGGCGTGACGCGTGGGAGCGCTGGGCCTTGGGGCTAGGGATCGCCGCCATCAAGCCGAATCGGCTGGTGCGGCTGGACACCATGTCCGCCGTGGTTCTCGCGGCCGAACAGGGAGTCGGCGTTGCGCTGGTTCCGTCGCGGCTGAGCGCCGATCGCTTCGTGGCGGGCGGGCTGGTGAAATTGTTCGACGCGGAATTGACGACAAATGAGAGCTACGTCCTATTGCACCGGCCGGAGGACAGGGCACGCGAGGATTTGCAGGAACTCACGCAGTGGATCCTGCGCAGCTGCCGCGTCGCTTGATGTCGGCGATCGCGGACACATGAGGAAAATTACGCGACTTGCAAAAATTTCTCGTTTGTCGATGAGGTGAAGCGACTTTATCGTGCATCTGGGGCGTTGGTATTTTTTGACACTTGAGGAATACCACNNTGCTCACAATCGCGGTCGCCACCATCGCCGCACTCTCTCCCGCCCTGTCGAACGCGTCGCCGGAGAGAACGTCGGCCAAGGCCTGCGCCAACGCATTTGCCACCAGTCTCGCTTCTCCGGGTGCCGGCGCTCCGGCGTACAAGCTCGCCTACCGCGGCGGCTTCCAGAGCGCCATGGCCAGCTTCTATGCCACCGATTACAGCTTCGTGATGGAAGTGCACGATCCGAAGACCGGTGCAGCCGTCGCTCGTGCGACCTGCACGACCAACTCGCACGGCACCGTCACCGCAATGGCCTCGCTGCCTCTCGATTCGAAGCCCGCTGGCCTCGCGACCGTGTACGCCGCGTACTGAGGGGATATCGAGCGATACTGCAGGCGCCGTCGAATGAGCGACGGCTGGCAGGCCGCGCGCCACGGGCGTATAAGTCCCGCTTTGGGTTCTTGGGATGGAATTGATGGCGAGGCAGCTGACTCGAGCGGGCGTGGCCCCATGTGCGGCGACCGACACGGTAGGCGCTGATGTAGCGGTCGATATCGCGGCGGCCGATGCGGCAGGCATCGATGTGGCGGCCGATGCTACGGAGATCGGCGCGACGATCGATGCCGCGGTCGAAACGCCCGTCTTGGAACTGGTTGTCGCGGTCGCGGAAAACGACGTGATCGGCCGCGGCAATCGATTGCCGTGGCGCTTGCCGGCGGACTTGCAGCACTTCAAGGCGCTGACGCTCGGCAAGTCCATTCTCATGGGACGCAAGACCTACGATTCCATCGGTAAAGCGTTGCCGGGGCGTACTTCTCTGGTGCTGACGCGATCGCTTGATTTCGGTCCGGGCGATTGCATCGTCGTACGTTCCCTCGAGGAGGCGTTGCGCGCCGCGCGCGGCGAGGCGGTACTCATGGTGGTGGGAGGCGCCGAGATCTATCGGCAATGCCTGCCGCGCGCGGTCCGCATGCACCTCACGCTGGTACACGACCGAGTCGAGGGCGGCGATACGTTCTTCGCGGGCTGGCGCGACGCGGGCTGGCATGAGACGTTGCGCGAGCGCCACGAAGCGGACGAGAGGAATACGGTGGCTTACAGCTTCGTTACGCGGGAGCGGGACGAGGTGCAGAGATACTAGGAACTCGAAGCCGCGCCGATTGGGGCCGGCACGATCGGCGGCAGCTCGCTGTGGATGCGGCGTTCGGCGCTTGCATAGTCGATATCGGCCAGGGTGGCCGCGTCGGCGGTGAGGTCGGACAGCAATCGCGTCTGGATCATGCCGCGGCGCTGCGCGATCCGATAGGGGATTTCGTGGTGGAACATCACCATCGAATAGCGGGGAATGAAGCGTAGCGGGTGCCGGCGTTCCAGTTCCAGCGCCAGCATCTGCTGCAGCCTGAACTTGGGGTCGACCACGCGCTCGCGCATCTCCAGATAGTTCTCCAGCGACATGGCCGCGATGGCATCGGTATTCGGCTTGCGCGAGGCGTGGAAGTCCGTGAACACCGACTCCCAGTTCGCATGGCGTTCGACGCATGCGGCGAATTCCATACAGTCCTCGAAACAGCAGTTCATGCCCTGGCCGTGGAACGGCACGATGGCGTGAGCGGAATCGCCCATCAGGACCGCCCGATCCCGGACGTGCCAGGGACTCGCATAAACGGTGCCCAGGAAACCGGTGGGGTGGTCCTGAAATTCCGCGACGCAATCCGGCATCAGTTCATAGACCTGGGCAAAGTGCGCGGACAGAAATCCTGCGATTGCCGCGGGCGAGTCGAGCGCCTCGAAACTGACGGGACCGCGTTTCGCCAGGAACAGCGTGGCGGTAAAGCTGCCGTCGGCATTGGGCAATGCAATGAGCATGAAGTTGCCGCGCGGCCAGATATGCAGCGCGTCGCTCGCCAGACGGTAGCTTTCCCTGGGCCCCGCAGGAATCGACAGCTCCTTGTAGCCGTGCTCGAGATCGGCTTCGATCGATTCGGTGAGCCCGGCGGCGCTCATGCAACGGCGCATCATCGAGC
The DNA here is from genome assembly GCA_003134045.1 of Gammaproteobacteria bacterium. Lineage (GTDB taxonomy): Bacteria > Pseudomonadota > Gammaproteobacteria > Steroidobacterales > Steroidobacteraceae > Bog-1198. Next base: position 29,469 of record PLAH01000122.1, on the reverse strand, counting down.
CGGCGCCGTCGGTTGCCAGCGCAGGATTCATCGGCACGCTCGACAGCCGGTCGAGCCGAACATCGCGTATCTGCAGGGTGCCGCCGTCGAAGTCGGCGCCCTCCATGCGATGCTCGAACTTCACTTGGACTCCATGCTGTTCGATGGCCACCCGCAACAACGCCTGCGTGAGGCGATGCCTGGAAATGGAATAGATGACTTCGCTCGGCCGCTGACCGTACAGATGCAGCGACTCGCTGCCGTCTTGGCTGTGCACGAGCCGCCCGCGCATGGCGACCAACGCGTCGGCGATGTCGTCGAAGACGCCCGCCAGCTTCAAGGCATGGATGCCGCGGTCGGCGAGCGCCAGATTGATGGATCGCCCGGAGTCGCCGCGGCTGCCGCGCGGATCGGCGCGGCCTTCGTATACGGTGACTTCGAGGCCGAGCCTGCGCAACAGAATGGCGAGCAACGCGCCGGTGGGACCGCCGCCTACGATGTTCAGCGACCGGTTCATGGCCGGATCGCGCGCGACAACAGGTCGACGGCGGTGAACACATCGCCGTAGGAGTTGTACAGTGGCGCGGGCGCCAGCCGCAGAATGTCGGGTTCGCGCCAGTCGCCGATCACGCCCGCGGCGGTCAGCCGATCATGGCAGCGCTTGGCTTCGTGGGCGGGTTTCGCGATGCGCAGGCTCAACTGACAGCCCCGCTCCTCGCTCGCGCCGGGAGTGATGATCTCGACCTGCTCCGGCAGCAGCCCCTCGATCAGCTGCTGCATGAATCCGGTCAGGAGAATCGATTTCTCGCGCAGGCGCCGAATGCCGGCGCGCTCGAAGATATCGAGCGACGCGAGCAGCGGTGCGGCGGACAGAATGGGCGGGTTGCTGATCTGCCACCCTTCGGCGCCCTCGATGGCCGTGAATTCCGGCCCCATGTCGAAACGTGTGGACTTGCGCTGCCCCCACCATCCGGCAAAGCGCGGCAGATCGGAGCGATGCGCGTGGCGCTCGTGCACGAAACAACCGCCGATGGCGCCGGGTCCGGCGTTCAGATATTTGTAGCTGCACCACACCGCAAAATCGGCGTTCCAATCGTGCAGCTCGAGCAACGTGTTGCCGACGGCATGCGCGAGGTCGAGGCCCACGTTCGCGCCGACGCGCCGCGCCGCGGCGATCAGCGGGGCGAGGTCCAGACTCTGGCCGGTGAGATACTGCACGCCGGGCAACAAGACCATGGCGAGGTGCGCGCCTTCGCGTTCGATGATCGAGAGCACATCGTCGGTTCTGAGCGCACGCTCGCCGGGCCGCGGCTCGACTTCGAGCAGATGGCGCGCAGCGTCAAGCCCGTGAAATTCGAGCTGCGAAACGACGGCATAGCGATCCGAAGGAAACGCCGATTTTTCGATGAGCACGCGGTTGCGCCGTGCGCTCGGCTTGAAGAAACTCACCATCATGAGATGCAGGTTCACGGTCAGCGAATTCATGGCGACCACTTCGGCGGCGCGGGCGCCGACCAATTCGGCGAGCGGTTCCGCGAGCATTTCGTGATAGCCGATCCACGGATGTTTCGCCTGGTGGTGGCCGAGCACGCCCAAGCGCGCCCAGTCGGCCAGCTCCCGTTCCAGATGGGCCCGCGTCGATCGGGGCTGCAGGCCGAGGGAATGGCCGCTCAGATACACCATCTTGCGGCCGTCCGCATCGAAGGGATGATGAAACTCGGCGGCGAATCCCGCCAGAGGATCGCGCCTGTCGAGCGCAAGCGCGGCGGCTGCGTTGAGTTCGGGATGTTTCAGGTGGGCGCTGCCATCACCGTGCCGCACGCGCCGCAGGTCCGGTGCTCGACGCTCGAAAAAAAGCGTGAAAAGATCGCCGGCAGCTCGGTCTCGATATTGCCGACCGCGACACGCTCCAGATACAGCTGAGTGCCGCAGTGCTCGCAGTACCACGAGAAACCGTCCAATTCATCCGGCCGTCTGCGGCGTTCGACCACGATGCCGACGCTGCCGGCGGGGCGCTGCGGCGAATGCGGCACCTCGCGCGGCAGCAAAAAGACCTCGCCCTCGCGGATGGGGATGTCGGTCAACCGGCCGTCCTGCACGATTCGCAGCACCATCGTCCCCTCGATCTGGAAGAAGAACTCTTCGCCCGGGTCGTGATGAAAATCCTTGCGGGAATTCGGTCCGCCCACCGCCATGATGATGAATTCACTGTCCTCAAACAGCAGTTTGTTGCCGACGGGGGGCTTCAAGAGATGGCGGTTCTGATCGATCCACAACCGCAGGTTGAAAGGCGATGGTAGTTGCATGATTCCATTATAGCGGGGCCGTGAAACTTAGACGCTTCCGACGTGGTCCTAGCCGCAGGAGGGCTTGATATGCGGTTTGTGTCGGCTCGCGCCGGGCTGTACCTTGGATTGGCGGTTGCATACGCCTACGCAGCCATGCCCGCGTTTGCAGCGCTGCCGGAGCAGGCGGCGACGCCGGGCAATCCGATGCCGGCCGTGTGGAAGGAGCAACACCTCGATTTCTTCTACAGGGGCCGCACCGCGCAGTATTCCTGCGATGGGCTACGCGACAAGGTGCGCGCCCTGCTGATCGATTTGGGTGCGCGCCGCGACGTGAAGATCGTGCCGATCGGCTGCCACGGCGGTGCGGCCGGTTCGACGTCCAGCCTCAATTTACCCAGCCTCAATTTACCCAGTCTTAATTTGATATTCTCGGCGCCGGCGCTGCCCGATGCGGCGGCGAAACCGCTCCATGTGGGGGATCTGGCGGCAACCGACGCGCGCTTCGAGCCGTTCACCATCGCCAGCGATGCCTTTCGCAACATGGGGATCGGCGACTGCGAACTGGTCGAGGAATTTGCGCGCCAGGTCTTGCCGAAATTGGTGGCGCGCGGCGTCAGGCAAGACATTGCCTGCGTGCTGCATCAGCAGAGCGGCAGTCGCTTCTTGGTGCGGGGTGAAATCTTGAAGACCCTGCCCCGGGTCGAACAGCGATCGCTCAGGGAACGCTAGACGCGCGGCAACCGACGTGGACCGGCTGGGCGCCGTGGATGTCGATCTGCAGCGCCGTCAGGCTGCCGCCCCAGACGCACCCGGTATCGAGCGCGGTGACCCGCGAATTGCTGAAAAACCCAAGCGTGGACCAATGGCCGAAGATGACCCGGGCACCGTGCCAGCGGGCGTGCGCGGCCTCGAACCACGGCACCAGCGATTTCGCCTGTGTCTTTTTCGGCGACCCCTTGGCGCGCAGCGCCAGCCTCCCATCGGCGTCCACGTAGCGCAGCCGCGTGAAGCAGTTGACGATGAAGCGCAGGCGCTCCACGCCGGCCAGCGCGTCGTTCCAGCGGTCGGGCTCGTCGCCATACAGATGGTTGAACACCCGCTCCGGATCCCGTTGCAGAGCGCTCTCGAACTCGCGTGCGCAGGAGCGGGCGGTGGGCAGGTCCCATTGCGGCGCAAAGCCCGCGTGCACCATGCAGAGATTGAGGGCGGGATCCTCGTGCAGGAGCGGCCGCGAAACCAGCCATTGTAGCAGCGAATCCCGGTCGGGGGCGCTCAAGATGTCGTCGAGCGTGTCGTCGCTGCGCAGGCGCGCAGTGCCCAGGGCGACGGCCAGCAGATGCAAATCGTGATTGCCGAGAGTCACGATGGCGGCGTCCCCCAAGGCGCGAATGCGGCGCAGTGCCTGCAGCGATTCCGGCCCGCGGTTGACCAGATCGCCGACGAACCACAGCCGATCGCGATCGGCGGAGAACTTGATCTTCGCCAGCAGGTCGCCGAGTTCCCGGTCACAGCCCTGAATGTCGCCGATCGCGTAGACGGCCACTAGGGACTCGCGAGATTCAGTGCAATACGCCCGGCATGGCCAGCCGGAAGGGTGCGATTGGCGCGTCGAATTGCTGCCCGTCGTCGGCCATCATCTGATAGCTTCCTTGCATGGTGCCGACGGGCGTTTCTATCACGGCGCCGCTGGAATAGCGAAATCCCTGGCCCGGCTTCAAGTAGGGCTGTTCGCCCACGACGCCGTCGCCGCGGGTCTCTTTGACGTTGCCGTTGGCGTCCGTGATGATCCAGTGGCGCGTGAGCAGCCGCGCCGGAACCCGCCCTTCATTGCGAATGGTGATGGTGTATGAGAATACGAAGCGTTTGTCGCGCGGGTCGGACTGTTCCTCGACGTAAGAAGTCTCGACGTCGACGCGGATTCGGGGGGAAGGAAGCTCAGGTGTCTCCATGTGCCGACTACCTTATGCGGACCGCCAGCACGTCGCAATGGGCCGCGTGCAATACCGTGTCCTCGGTGAAATTGACCAGAATCGCCAGGCCGTGACGCTCGCGGCTGCCGACGACGATCAAATCCGCGTGTTCCTCCTCGGCCACGCGCAGAATCTCCGCCTTGGTGTTGCCGGCTTCGACCCGCAGGGTGGCGCCGGTGAGCCCGAGCCGGGCGGCGAGTTGGGTGAGTCTGTCTTGCGATCGCTGGATGAGTTCGTCCTCGATCTGCACCGTGGGCATCAGCGACTCGCCCATGGGCTCGACCGGCACGAACTCGACCACGTGCAAAGCGACGATGGATGCGTTCGAATAGGCGGCGAGGTCGCGGCCGGCGATGACGACTTGGTCGCTGTCGTCCGACAGATCCAACAGCACCAACAGTTTCTGATAGCGAGCCATGCTCCTCCGAGTATAACGGAGTGCGCGCCGATTCAAGCGCTTTGTCGTTCGGCTTCGCGTTGCAGCCCGCCATAGCGCACGGCCAGGATGCCGAACTGCGCCGGCGTCAGCGTCTCGGGGCGCAGTTGCGGATCGATGCCGCAGGCTTCGATGTCCGTGGCCGTCAGCAAACTCTTCAGGCCGTTGCGTAAGGTTTTGCGCCGGTGCGAAAAGGCCGCCGTCACCAGGGTCCGCAGGGCGGCGTCGCTGCCGATCGGGAATCGCGGTTCGGCGGTGGGGCGCAGCTTGACGATGGCGGACCACACTTTCGGCCGTGGTTTGAACGCGCCCGGCCCCACATCGAACAAGGCCTCCACTTCCGCGTACGCGGCGATCATGATGGTCAGCCGGCCGTATTCCTTGCCGCCCGGCGGCGCGGCCATGCGATCCACCACCTCTTTCTGCAGCATGAAGTACATGTCGCCGATCACAGCGCGTTGCTTCAGCAGACCGAACAACAGGGGAGTGGATATGTTGTACGGGAGGTTGCCCACGATCCGCAGCGGCGGGCCGGCGCCCCGCAGGCCGATGAAGTCCGTGTCGAGCACGTTCTCGACATGGACGCGTAAATGGCCCGGGGCTCGGGGGTCGTCCTCGAGCGCTTGCGCAAGATCGCGGTCGATCTCGATCACGTCCAGGGTCCCGGCGCGCGCCAGCAGGGACCAGGTCAGGGCGCCGCGGCCTGGGCCGACTTCGACGAGACGCTCGCCGTCGGCCGGATCAATCGCCTCGACGATGCGGCGGATCACGCCCGGGTCGTGCAGAAAATGCTGACCGAAGCGCTTACGTACCTGCATGATCCGCATCGCCGCCCACCAAGGTGACCGCGAGGGCCAGCGCGGCACGCAGGCTGCCCACGTCGGCTTTGCCGGTTCGCGCCAGCGACAGAGCGGTGCCGTGGTCGACGCTGGTCCGCAGAATGGGCAGACCGAGCGTCACGTTCACCGCATTGCCGAATCCCACGTGTTTGACGACCGGGAGTCCCTGATCGTGGTACATCGCCACCACCACATCGGCATCGGCGAGGAACCGGGGTGCGAAGGCGGTATCGGCCGGAATGGGGCCCCGCACGTTCAATCCCTCGCCGCGAAGCTGCCGCAGCACCGGCTCGATCACCTCGATTTCCTCGCGGCCGAGATGGCCGGATTCGCCGGCATGCGGATTCAAACCCAGCACCGCAATGCGCGGTGCGTCAAGGCCGAAATGCCGCTCCAGATCCGTGTGGACGATGCGCAACGTAGCGAGCAGACGATCCTTGGTGATGGCGGCGGGCACTTGGGCGAGCGCCAGATGCGTGGTCACGAGCGCCACGCGCAACTCGCCGCTCAACAACATCATGACGGGCAGCGCCGCGCGGGTGCGCTGCGCCAGGTATTCGGTATGGCCGGTGAAGGCGAAGCCCGCGTCGAGGAGGGTGCTCTTTTGAACGGGCGCGGTGACCATGGCGGCGAATTCGCCGTTCATGCAGCCGTCGCAGGCGCGATCGAGCATCTCGATCACGTAGGCGGCGTTGCGGGTATCGAGCACGCCCGGGGTCACGGGGCTGCGCGTCGGGATATGCAATACTCGCAAGGTGCCGGCCGCGTGTGCAGCTCCCGGCCGCGAGGGGTCGTAGGCCTCGATTCGCAGCGGCAGCTTCAGGGCAGCCGCCGTGGCGGCGAGCAGGTCGGCATCGGCGGCCACCACCAAATCCGCGGCCCAAGCATCTTGAGCGAGCAGCACGCAGGCATCGGGACCTATGCCCGCCGGCTCTCCGGATGTGACGATGAGCCGCGGTACGTATGCCGCTGCGCCCACCTACATCTTGACTTCGACGAAGGCCTCGTCGCGTAACCGGCGCAGCCAAAGCTCGGTCTCTTCGTCCGCCTTGCTCTCGCGGATGGCGGCGAATGCGCGCTGCCGGCGTACATCGTCGGTGCTGTCGTAGGTGCGCGTGCCCAGCATTTGCACGATGTGCCAACCGTAGCGGCTCTTGAAGGGTTCGCTGATCTCGTTCGGTTTGAGGTCCGCGATGGCCTTGTCGAACTCAGGCACGAAGGTCCCGGGACCGCTCCAGCCCAAGTCGCCGCCGTCCGGAGCGGAACCGGGATCCTCGGACGTCGCCGACGCGATGCCGGCAAAATCCTCGCCCTTCAAGATTCTCTCGCGCACTTTGCCGAGTTTCTGACGGACGGTCTCATCGTCGTCCAACTCGTTCGGTTTCAGCAGGATGTGCCGTACGTGAACCTGATTGATGATCACCTGCGACTCGCCGCCACGCCGCTCATTGAGCTTGACGATGTGAAAGCCGCTGGGCGTGCGCACCGGCTCGCTCACTTCACCCGGCTTCATCTTCGTGACGAGGTCCAAGATGAACTGGGGCAGCTGGGCGCCTTTGCGCCATCCGAGTTGACCGCCGTCCAATGCCGTCTGGCTGTTGGAGTTGGCAATGGCGAGCTGGCCAAAATCCTCGCCCTTGGCGGCGCGGGCGGCCAGATCCTGGGCCTTTTTCGTGATGTCATCGAGTTGTTGAGGCGTGGCCGCGGCCGGCAGCGACAGCAGGATGTGCGACACGTTGAACTCGTCGTTCGCGGCCGCGGTCTGCTGGCGCGTGAGGAACTGGTCCAGCTCGTGCGGCGTGACGTTGATGTGCGCGATGACATCGCGCTGCCGCAAGGTGCTCAGGGTCAATTCCTTGCGCATGGACTCGCGGTACTGCTTGTAGTCGACGCCCTGGGCTTCGAGGGCGGTGGGCAACTGGTCGAATGGGATCTTGTTGCGCTGGGCGATCTCCTGCAGGGCGCCGTTCAGCTGTTCGTCGGAGATGGTGAGCCCCACCCGCTTGGCGCGCTGCGCCTGAATCTCCTGCAAAATCAAGCGGTCCAGCACCTGCTGCTTGAGCACGCTCGGGGACGGCAATTCGACCTTCTGTTCCTGCAGCCGCTTGGTCACGGCCTCCATTTGGGCGTCCAATTCGCTCTTGAGCACCAAGCCGTCGTTCACGACGGCGGCGATCCGGTCCAGCATTTCGCCATGGACGCCGATATCGCGTGTTTGCGCTTGGACCGCCGACGCGGCGAGGGCAAGGGCTGCATAGCAGGTGACTACGGCGGCAATTTTGAGCATAAATCAGCTACTTCCCGACAAGTTTGGGTGCGATCTGAACATAGGATGCTCACGGAACGTTGGAAGCATCCGCAGTATTGGGGCGGTGCGCTATATAGCCCTGGATTTCCTTCTGTAGGAAAGTATCCGCAGGCTTTCCGACCGAACTCAGGCCCGTCAGTTCCAATTGTAATGCAACTGAAGTATCCAGTCCTCCATTCGCGAGATGACTGGTCAGATAGCGGCGTTGCACGATCTGGATGCGATAGCAGCAGCTCTTGTACTCGAATCCAGCCAATTGCTCGACAGTTTCATGATATTGCAGGGAATACACCCACCGGCCGACCGCGTTCCAACGGCCGGCGATGGGCCAGGCAAACGAGCCGTCATAATCCTTCAAAATGCCGTCCTGGAAGCGGTATCCCAAATTCACGACCTTGGCGGGGTCTGGATGGTATTGAACCAAGACTTCCGCCTTATCCGTGTGCCAGGTGTACGGGTTGATCTGATAGTCCAGATTGATGTTGAAGTGCTTGTAGGCGGTCAAGGACACCTCGCTGACCACGTCGGAGGCGGGAAAGGTCTCTGCCAATTGTCCCGGAGACGCTTGGGTAATGCGCCGCGGGTCGGTGGTGAATTGGCCGGGTAGTCCCAGCGAGTATTGCTGGGGCAGCCCAGGGACGATCTGGCCGGGGGTCCCGAGACGATTTTGTGCGAAGAGTTCGGGGGAATACAGCCCCGTACTGGTTTGCAGGACGTACTCGGGCAATGTCACCCGCGGAATCGAAAAGTAGCGTATTTGACCGATGGTTGCAGACAGGTATTGAGCCCCCGACACCTGGTCGAACAGCCGCGTGGTCACTGCCATGGCGAGTTGGTTGGCGTCTCCGATACGGTCGCCGCCGACATAGCGGTTGGTCCGGAACAATTCGGTCAAATTCAAATCGGGCAGCCCGGAATCGAAAATCGGCAACCTGCTCTGATCGCGGTAGGGCACGTAGCTGTAGGCGAGGCGCGGCTCGAGGGTCTGGCTGCGTTGACCCAACGAACCGGCGTCGCGTTCGAACACCAGGCCGGTATCCAAGCGTCCATAGGGCAGCGCCAGGGTGGGAGTGCTGGGATTTCCAGGGTCGGCGTTGCGCACGTCGTATTGCGTGAAGTAGTAGCCGGCGGCAGGCTCGAAAAAGTATCCGGCGCCATGTTGGGACCAGCGAAGTTCCGGTTGGGCGGTGAGGCGCACGCCGGTGGGGCCGACGTCGCGCAGGAAGTTGGTGACTTCGCCATTGAGGGAGAGCTCGACATTGGTGTCGGGAACCGGCCACAACCCTTGGGCCTCGAAACGCGGCACGCGGGAGGCGGGACGAAGATCGACGCCCTGTAACTGCACTTGCCCGTTGGGCCCGCCGACATCCGGCATCTGCCCGTTGGGCACCAAATTGTCGATGGTCTGGAAATTCTGGAGCTGACCGCGAATGCGCCAGATGTCGTCGTAGTAGAGGACTTCGGCTCTGCGCTCGAGATAGGTCACGCTGGTCTGTTCCGACCCCACGGCGAAATCCGAAAAGTAACTGATGTCGCTCACGCTCGCGATGTCGGCATCGAAGCGCAGGCCGCGGCTCAAATCGCTGACATCCGTCACGTGAAAGTAAGTGCGGTCGAAGTGCCGTTGCCGGTCGTCGGGCAAGAAGTTGCCTTCGACGGCTCCATGCGAGCTTGCCGTCAGAAAGCGAAATTCCTCGCCGAGTTCCACCCCGCGCGTGGACAGGACTCCGGGCGTCAGCATGAGGTCGTAGTTCGGTGCCAGATTGAAATAATAAGGAACTTCGAGCTGGTAGCCGTTGCTGGTGGAATGACCGAAGCTCGGGAACAACACGCCGCTCTTGCGCTCGTCGCCCAAGGGGAACGAGATGTAGGGCGTATAGAAAATCGGCACGTTCTTGAAGCGCATGTGCACGCCATGCGCCACGCCTTCTTGCCGCGCCGTATCGAGATCGATGGAAGATGCCTGCAGCATCCAGTCTTCGTTACCCACCGGACAGGTGGTGTAGCGCACCTGATCGAGTTGTACCTTGCCGTCGGGCTGCACCGCCATCTCGCGGGCGATGCCGCGGCCATTGCGGTCGAGGATCTGGAAATTCGCCCCGTCGAACGTGGCGCCGCCCACCGTGTCGTAGGTGCCCGTGTCGCTCTTGATCCGCAGTTTCGGATCTTCGAAATCGACGGCGCCCTTGACCGTCAATTTGCCCGTCTTGTAGTCGTAGTCCATCGAATCGGCGGCCATGGTGCGTGCATCCTGGCTGACCTTGACCCGGCCGTTGAGCAAGGCATGACCGTCCGCGTCGACCGTGGCGCCGTCGCTCTCGATATGAATCAAGTGATCGTCCGCTGTCAGGGTCACCGGCGGCGGCGAGTGCTTGGGAGGGGCGGGACACATATCCCCGGCGTGGGCGCAGACCGCCGCAAGGCACGTGAAAACAGCCAATGCGGCGCGAACGTGAAATGCCATGGGCAAAGTGAAGCGCCTTAGTCGGTATACTTGATTGCCGCATTTGCGGTGAGCGAATGGTCAAGCATGGGTCTACCGGATGCAAGCGATTCCCGCCTGACGGCGTTGACGCGGTGGGTGGTCGATACGCTGGGTTTCGAGGCGGCCCGAATCGAGCCGGCGTCGGCCGATGCGAGCTTTCGGCGCTATTTTCGCGTCACCCGGGGTGCGGATACGTACATCGTCATGGACGCTCCGCCGGACAAGGAAAACGTCGCACCCTTCGTCGCCGTGGCGCGCACCCTGGCGGGGATGGGCTTGAACGTGCCCATCGTGCTGGCGCGCGATGAGCCCCAGGGATTTCTGCTGCTGTCGGATCTGGGCGTTTGCCAATACCTCGATGAACTCAAAGCGGACCGTGCGACCGATCGCTTATACGCGGATGCCTTGGGCGCGCTGGTGACGCTGCAGACGGCGGACGACGCGGCCGCGCGCACGCTGCCCCCGTACGATCGCGCGCTGCTATGGCGAGAGATGGAACTGCTGCCCGAATGGTTCTTGGGCCGGCATCTGGGCGCACCCGTGGGTGCTGCCGAGCGCGCCATGCTCGATCGGTTGTTCGACGCCTTGGCGACCGCGGCCCTGGCACAGCCGGCGGTTTTCGTGCATCGCGATTATCACTCGCGCAATTTGCTGGTGTGCGAGCGGAATAACCCGGGGATTCTGGACTTCCAGGATGCGGTGTACGGGCCGGTGACGTACGACGCGGTGTCGCTGCTCAAGGATTGTTACATCGCCTGGCCGGCGGCGCGGGTGCGCGGCTGGCTCGCGGATTATCGCCGGCAACTCATGGCCGCCGGGTTCGCTGCCGGCGACGAGGCGGATTTTGTCCGTTGGTTCGATCTGATGGGCCTGCAGCGGCACATCAAGGTGCTGGGGATTTTCGCACGGCTTTTCTATCGCGACGGTAAAGCCGCTTATCTCAAGGATTTGCCGCGGGTGCTCGACTACACGCGGGCCGCGGCGGCGGCGTATCCCGAGACCGCGGAGTTTGCTGCATTCGTGGCACGGCGTATCGATCCCGTGTTCGAAGCGGCACAGGCGCGGGCGCTCGCGAGTGAGCGCGGGGTCAAAGGCGCGTGACGGTATGAATGGGGTTCGGCCGCGCGCGGCGATGATCCTGGCGGCGGGGCGCGGCGAGCGCATGCGGCCGTTGACCGACGTGCTGCCCAAGCCGCTGCTGCGAATCCACGGCAAGCCGCTGATCGAGCGTCACGTCGAGGCGTTGGCCGCGGCGGGCATGGCGCGCATCGTCATCAATCTGGCATGGCTGGGGCATCTGATCCGGGAGCATCTGGGCGACGGCTCGCGCTATGGCGTGCCCATTCTCTACAGCGAAGAAGCGCCGCACGCGCTCGAGACGGCCGGCGGAATATTTCGCGCGCTGCCGCTGCTCGGCGCCGATCCTTTCCTGGTGGTGAACGGCGATGTGTTCACGGATTTCCCATTCGAAGGACTCGCCGTTGACGACGCGAAGGATGCGCACCTGGTCTTGGTGCCCAATCCGCCGCAGCATCCGCGCGGCGATTTCGGTCTGGCGGCGGGGCTGGCCATTGCGCCGGCGGAGCGGCAATACACATTCTCCGGGGTTGCCGCCTACCGGCCTCGATTCTTCGCGGGATGCTCGGACGGGTCCTTTCCACTGAAACCCCTGTTATTGCGTGCCATCGCCGCAAAGCGCTGTTCTGCCGAGCTTTTCCAGGGGATCTGGGAGGATGTGGGCACGCCGCAGCGGCTCGAGGCCTTGAACGCGTAGCTGGAGTAGAATGAGAGCATGTCGGAATTCAAGGGCATCCCCATCGCGCAAGAACAGCGTCCCGTCCGCAGCGGCGAGAAATACACCACTGCGCAGGGCTTTACCGCCATCAGGGACGGCATCAAGCAGTCGGGGATGGGGCAGGAGGCGCTCCGCAAGCCGTCATGGCTGCGCGCCCCCCTGGCGAGCGGCGGCGAATTCTCGGCGGTCAAGCGCATCGTCCGCGAACACCGTTTGAGCACCGTGTGCGAAGAGGCGAAATGCCCGAACATCGGTGAGTGCTGGAATGCGGGCACGGCCACCATCATGTTGATGGGCGCCGTCTGCACGCGAGCCTGCCGGTTCTGCGCCGTGGACACGGGCAACCCGCGCGGTTGGCTGGACGCGGAAGAGCCGGAGAATGTTGCCCGCTCGGTGGAACTGATGGGCTTGAAGTACGTGGTGCTGACATCGGTCAATCGCGACGACTTGGCGGACGGCGGAGCTGCGCATTATGCCGCGGCCATCCGCGCGATCAAACGGCGCAACCCCGGCACGGCCGTCGAGGCCTTGACGCCGGATTTCGAGGGCGTGCTCGAGGATGTTCGCACCGTCGTCGATTCGGGGCTCGATGTATTCGCTCAGAATGTGGAGACCGTGCAGCGTCTGACGCATCCGGTGCGCGATCCGCGGGCCGGCTATCGGCAGACTCTCGATGTGCTCGAACACGCGAAGGCGCACCGTCCCGCCGTGCTGACCAAGACCAGCTTGATGCTGGGCTTGGGCGAAACCGAGGATGAGATACGCGCGACCATGGCGGACCTGCGTGCCGCCGCCGTCGATATCCTGACCTTGGGGCAATATCTGCGGCCAACGCCGAATCATTTGAACATCGAACGTTTCGTCACGCCCGGCGAGTTCGACCGGTATCGCGATTGGGCGCTGTCGCTCGGGTTTCTGGAGTGCGTGTCAGGCCCCTTGGTGCGTTCCAGCTACCGGGCGGAACAGGCGCTGGCGCGCAACAACGCGGGCCTCGATAACAGCAAGCTTAGGCCCGCCGCGGGGACGGCCGGGGTCGCGCGTTAACGTCCGATGAACTCGGTGCCGCTGGTGAAGCACCTGGGACTCGCGCCTTACGAGCCCACCTGGCGGGCGATGCAGCGGTTCACCGATGATCGCGATGCATCGACGCCCGATGAAATCTGGATGGTCGAGCATCCCCCGGTCTTCACCCTGGGACTGAACGCGAGTCGCGAGCACCTCTTGTCGCCGGGCGATATCCCGGTGGTGCAGATCGATCGCGGCGGTCAGGTGACCTATCACGGACCGGGCCAGCTCGTGATCTATCCGCTCATCGATCTGCGGCGGCACGTCCTGGGCGTGCGGCAATTGGTAGTGGCGCTGGAAAACGCGATCATCGCGTATTGCGCTGAGCTGGGCGTGTTGGCCAGCGGCTCGCGGCAAGCCCCCGGCGTGTACGTGGGCGCGGCCAAGCTGGCCAGCATCGGGCTGCGCATTCGCCGCGGCGCGAGTTATCACGGGGTCGCGCTCAATGTTTCGCCCGACCTCGAGCCGTTCGAGCGCATCAACGTGTGCGGTTACCGCGGCCTCGCGGTGACCCGGCTCGCGGATCTGTGCGGCGTCACCGAGGTGCGTGCGGCGGCCGAGGGGTTGGCGCCGCATCTGTTGCGCGAACTGGGATTCACGGCGGGTGGCGATGGCGATGCCGTGGCGGCCGGCGCGCCCGTCCCGGATCAGAGCGCCATCAGCACCGATTTGCAGGCGGTCAACTCGCGATAGATGTCGTCGAGCTGTTCGCGGCTGGTTGCGAGCACGGTGTACGTGAGCGCCAGGAAATTCCCGTCGGCGCTGGTGCGCGTGCGGATGCTCGACTTGAGTATCGGACCCGCGTGGCGCTCGATGATGGCCTGCGTCAGCGCGCGCAGGTCGCCGTCGTGGCGGCCCATGACCTTGATGGGGAACTCGCTCGGAAACTCCTGAATCATCGCCTCGCTCACAGCGGCGGTGTCCCGGCCAATTCGCGCGTGTAATCGACGAAGGCGGCGTGCATGCGTTTGAACAGGGGACCGGGTTTGCCGTTGCCGACCGCCGTGCCATCGAGCCTCGTCACCGGCAGGATTCCGCGCGTCGCGAACGCCAACCAGATCTCGTCGGCCGAGCGCAACTGCGCTTCGGTCACGCGGCTCGAGTTGCTGCTGAGATTCAGGCGCACCGCGAGCTCCGTCACCACGTCGCGCGTCGTGCCGGGAAGCACGTGATGGCCATTCGGCGGCGTATGAACGACGCCGTCCGACACCACATGGACGGTGGTGGAGGAGCCTTCGGTCAACTCACCCTTCTCGAGCAGGATGGTTTCGAACGCTCCCGCGTCGACGGCGAGTTTCTTGAGAAGGATGTTCGCAAGCAGTGCCGTCGATTTGATGTCGCGTCGAGTCCAGCGGGTCTCCTCCGCGGTGATGGCAGCGACTCCCTGGTCGAGCAATTTCTCCGGAGTCGCGTCGAGCGAGGTGGCATAGGCAAAGAGGGTGGGTGTGAGGCCGTCCGGCCACGCATGATTGCGCCCGAGTTCGCCGCCGCGCGTGACCTGGATGTAGAGATATGAATCCTGGCCGCCGTTTTGCGCGATGAGCCGCTGGCAGATCGCGGCCCATTCGGGATGCGAGCGCGGCGCGGCCATGCGGATGGCGGCGAGACTGCGGTTCAGCCGGTCCAAGTGCTCGCGCAACCGAAAGGGTCGTCCGGCATACACCGGGATCACTTCGTAAACGGCATCGCCGAACAGGAACGCGCGATCCAGCGGCGACACGCGCGCCTCCGCCAGCGGCAGGTAGGCGCCGTTCAGATAGCAAGTGGGGAGCGGCGCGCTCACGCGAACCAAAGCCGGATGGTGTCGATGAAGCGCCGCCACCAGCCGCCGGCGGCCACACTCTGAAGCGGATGGACCGGCAGGGTGGCGAGCGCCTGGCTGCCGGTGAACACCCGCAGCGTACCGACGTTCGCATCGAGCGTGAGCGGGGCGATCAAGCGCGGCTGCAGATCGACAGCCGTCTTGATGTCGTTCGCCTGGCCGCGCGGCAGCGTGATGTACAGATCGTCCTCGACGCCGACATCGACCGGGGTCTGCGCCGCCTTCCACACCGGTGTCGAGGCGAGTTTGGCGCCGCCCTTGACCACCAGCTTGGTATCGTAAAAGGTGAACCCGTAGTTGAGCAGCGCCGCGCTCGCGTTTTCGCGGCCGGACATGCTGGTGGATCCGAGAACCACGGAGACCAGGCGCATGCCGTCGCGCAGCGCCGAGGTGACCAGACAGAAGCCCGCCGAATCCGTGTGGCCGGTCTTCAATCCGTCCACGCTGGGGTCGCGTCCGAGCAGACCGTTGCGGTTCTGCTGCTTGATGCCGTTGTGTTCGAACTCGCGCACCGAGTAGTACTTATAGTACTGGGGAAAGTCCCTGATCATGGCGGTGGCGAGCAACGACATGTCGCGCGCAGTGGTGTAGTGCTGCGGCGAGGGCAGCCCCGAACTGTTCTCGAAATGCGTGCCCACCATGCCGAGCCGCGCGGCGCTGGAGTTCATCATCTGCACGAAGGTCTCTTCCGTTCCGGCGATGCGTTCGGCCAGCGCGATCGTGGCGTCGTTGCCCGACTGCACGATCATTCCCAAGATCAGCAGTTCCACCGATACCGGCTTGCCGAGTTCGATGAAGGTGCGCGAGCCTTCAGAGCGCCACGCGTGCTCGCTCACCACCACGGGTTCCTCCAGCTTCAGTTTGCCGGTACTCAGCTCCGTGAACACGAGGTAGGCGGTCATCAGTTTGGTGAGGCTCGCCGGCTCCAACCGCGCCACGGCTTCCTTGGACGCGAGCACTTTGCCCGTGTGGTAATCGACCACGATGTAGGCGCGCGCATCAACGGTCGGCGCAGTCGGAATCGGCGTATCGGCGAAACCGGGGGCGGCGGCAAACACCGTCAAGAGAAGCAAACTCAGCAGGGGGCGAAGCATGGGTCGAATACCTTTCATAAGTGTTTCAAGTTTACCGTAGTGATGCGGGCCGCTCGTCGGCGCCGCGTTAATCGAGCGCGAGATGCACATCGTGCACGCCGGCGCGCTCCAGCGTGGCCACGATGCGATCGAATTCCGGAACGTTGGGCACCGGTCCGATGCGCACGCGATACATTTTGCGTCCGGCGATGACATCGTCGCGGACAAAAATCTTGCCGTAGGCCCCGCCGCGCAATTTGGCGGCCAGGTGCTCGGCATTCGCGGGGTCGGCGAATGCGCCCGCTTGGACGAAGAGGGGGACTTTCGCGCCGGCGGACGGAGCGGATGGAGCCGCGGCGCCGCTGCCGACTGCGTTGCCGGCCGGCGCGGTGCTCGCTCCTGCGATGGTTGGGCCGGGCGCGGCGCCCGGTGCGACCCCGGGCGTCGAGGTTGGTGCGCCGGTGGTGCCGCCGCTGACCGCATTGCCTGTGGCAGCCTGGGGCGCCATTGCCCGGGGCACGCCGCTAGCGGACGCGAGGGTGGCGGTGCTGCCCGTGGCGGCTTGGATAGTCGGCGCGGGCGCCATTGCCGGAGCCACGCCGTTGGCGGACGCGAGGGTGGCGGTGGCCGCGGCTTGCGGTGCGGAGGCCGTCAGCGCCGTGCCCTGGCCGTTCGCCGCCGCCATGGGCGCGGAGGCGAGCAGCGGTGCGTTGTGGTTCTGGGCGGGCGCGCTCGGGTCGATGGCCCGGACTTCCACCATGGCCGTGCCGTCGCGAAGCATGTCGAGTTTGGCTGCCGCGGTGTAGGACAGGTCAATGATGCGGTTGCCGACGAACGGCCCCCGGTCGTTGACGCGCACCACCACGCTGCGGCCGTTCTGCAGATTGGTGACTCGCACATACGCCGGCAGCGGCAGTGTCTTGTGGGCGGCGGTCATCGCGTACATGTCGTAGGGCTCGCGCGTCGAGGTCCGCACCTCGTGGAAGCCGGGGCCATACCAGGATGCCACGCCGCGCTCCACGTACGCGACGCTGGACGAGAGCACGTAGTAGCGCCGCCCGAACACATCGTAGAACGGCGGATTGCCGTAGCGCGATCGCGGTTCGACTTTCGGTACCGCGTCGGGTATGCCCTGGGTCGTGGGGGGCGGCGGCAAGGGCGCCGTGCTCGGCGGCAGGTCGATGTGGGAGACCGGGCGCGTGGCAGATGTGAAGCAGCCGGTGAGGCCCAGGCTGGCCGCCACCGCGAGGGGCGCCGCGGCCAAGGTGCGCAATGCCGTCGCGCGCGCGATTCTCACGGCGGCGCGCCGGGGCGGTTCGTCGCGACGCCGGCCGTCGCGGCATCGTGCGCGAGGATCCGCTGCTTGACGGCCGAGGCGAGTTCATACACGGCCATCGCGTACAGCGCGCTGTGGTTGTAGCGCGTGATGACGTAGAAGTTGTTGTAGCCCACGCGCCAGCGGACCGTCTCGGGCTCATCGGCGGCGATGAGCATGACGGGGGAGTCCGGCGACAGCGACGTGTCGAATTGGACGCCCTTCGCCTGCAGCGACGCCACGGTGTCCGACAGCGCGAGCTTGTGACCGTCCAGATCCGCGCTCTGGTCGGCCGCTACCGTGGCCTCGCTGAGCACGGGCTCGCCCGCGTTCCAGCCGTGCTCCTTCAGATAATTGCCCACGCTCGCGCACACGTCCCACCAGCTGTTCCATAAATCGATGTGGCCGTCGGCGTTCGCATCGACCGCGAAGCGGCGATAGTTCGACGGCATGAACTGCGGCGCGCCCATGGCGCCGGCGTAGGAGCCCTTCACGGTCAACGGGTCGAGACCGGTGTCGCGTGTCAGCAGGATGAACTGCTCGAGTTCGTCGCGGAAGAACTTCGCGCGCGCCGGATAGTCGAACGCGAGGGTCGAGAGGGCGTCGAGCACGCGATAGGATCCCGTCATGCGGCCATAGAAGGTTTCCACGCCGACGATCGCCGCGATGTATTCGGGGGCCACGCCGGACCTCACGCTCGCCTGGTCGAGTTCGCGCCGATGCGCGAGCCAGAAATCCGTGCCTTCCTGAATGCGTCTCTCGGTCAGGAATATGGGGCGGTACTCGAACCAGGGTTTGGCTTTTTCGGCGGGCCGATCCATGGCTTCGATGATGGCGGGCTGGCTGTTCGCCTTGGCCAAGAGCTTGCGCAACTGCCGCTTGCCGATCGAATCCCTTTCCGACACGTCGTCGATGAAGCTCTTGACGTCGGCGCGCCGCGTATCGATGGCGCGGGCCGGCGCGGCTCCCCAGCAGGCGAGGGCGAGGGTCAGAAACGTGCATCGGCCGAACTGCGAAGCGGACATGTTACGACCCGATGAGCTTGCGGTGGGAATGCAGCGACATCAGGATGCCGAAACCTGCGAGGAGCGTGACCATGGACGTGCCGCCGTAGCTGATGAGCGGCAGCGGTACGCCCACCACGGGCAGGATGCCGCTCACCATGCCGGAGTTGACGAACGCATAGACGAAGAAGCTCAAGGCGATGGCGCCGCCGGTGAGGCGCGCGAACGTATCCTGGCCCTGGTTGGCAAGGTATAGGGCGCGGCCGATGACCGCGCCGTAGAGCGTCAGAATGAGCAACTGGCCGAGCAGCCCGAATTCCTCGCCGACGACGGCGAAGATGAAATCGGTCGAGCGCTCCGGCAGGAATTCCAGCTGCGCCTGACTGCCGTTCATATAACCCTTGCCGAAGATGCCGCCCGAGCCGATCGCGATCTGGGATTGGATGATGTGATAGCCGGCCCCCAAGGGGTCGTTCTCGGGATTCAAGAACATGAGTACGCGTTGCCGCTGATATTCATGGATGAAGTGCCAGCCCGCCCAGGCCGCGCAGCCGAGCAGGGGGATCGATATCAAAATGATCTGTATCTGCAAGCCGGCGAGCAGCATGACGATGAGCCCGGACGCCGCGATCAGCAGGGCGGTGCCGAGGTCCGGTTGGACCACGATCATCGCGGTGGGAATTCCGATCATGATTCCCATGACGACTAAGTCCTTGAAGGTGGGCGGCAGCGGACGTTCGTGCATGTACCAGGCGCACATCATCGGCACGGCGAGCTTCATGATCTCGGAGGGCTGGAAGCGCATGAAGCCCACATCGAGCCAGCGCTGCGCGCCCTTGCCGATGTGGCCGGTCGCCGCGACGACGATCAGGAGAATGACTCCGATGGCGTAGGCGAAGGGCGCGAACAGGCGCAGATACTGCGGCGTGGCGAGCCGGGCGAGCGCCAGCAGGGCGGCCACGGCGATGGCGATGTTCGCCAGATGGTGCTCCACCATCTTGATGTTCTGGCCGGACGCGCTGTAGACGACCAGCACGCCAATGCACACGATGAGCGCGAGCACACCCGTGAGCGGGCCGTCCAGACCGAGCGCCCGCAACGTGCGGCCGCCCGCCGTCAGGGTGCGGCGTGTGCGGGATGGCGAGAATTCATCGAATATCATCATGCCTCCCGGGCGGCTAACGAGCGTGCGAGCGGCTGAGCGCGCCGGCGATCAACGGCCAGATCAAGGCGCCGATCACCGGCGCGAGCCAGCGGCTGAAAGTCGTGACGGGATTGCCGGTGGCGCCGTCGATCCAGAACAACACGAATTGATAGCCGGTCAGCAGCGCGAAGATGGTGAGCGACTGCGACAGCACTGAAAATACCCGCAGGCGCAGACGCAGATGCGTCGCCCACGCGGCCATGAGCGTCAGAGCCAAGGCGTGCTGACCCAGGACCACGCCGCGGACCACGTCGAGCGCGAGGCCGGCGACGAAGGCCAGCGCCAGGCCGCCGGCGCGCGGCGACTCGATCGACCAGTAGAACACTACCAGCACCAGGAAATCGGGGCGGAAAGCGTCCACGGCCGCCGGCAACGGGATGACCGCGAGCGCCAGCGCCACAACGGCGGAGAGCGCCATGGGCAGACGCCGAACGCGGGTATCGCGCATCATGGGGCGATCTCCCCCGTGCGGGACGGCGCGGCTGCAGCGGGTTTCGGCGAGTCGGCGGGCGGCTTGGCAGCCGCGGGCGGCGCTCTGGCCGCGGCAGCGTGAGCGGCCGGCGCGGCGTGAGCGGGCGTTTTGGCGGCCGATGGCTTGTCGGGTGCCGAAGTCGTGGCTGCCTTCGCGGGCGCCGCAGTCGAGGCCCCCGGACTATTTGCGGTCGCGGGATTGGCCGGGCTCGTGGGCGTTGCCGAGGTCGCAGCGGTCGCCGGCGCTGCGGCGGATCCCGCGGCGGCCTGCTTCAGCCAGACGAACATGAGTTCACGCGACCGGTCCAAGGCGGCGGCGGGCCGCACGTCGACGTCGGCGAGCGACTGCGCCGGGTCGCGCTTCACTTCGGCGACGGTGCCCACCGGGTAGCCGGCCGGAAAACCGCCGCCGAGTCCGGAGGTGACGAGCAGGTCGCCGGCCACGACATCGGCGCTGGTGGCGAGGTAGGGCAATTTCAAGCGGCTCATATCGCCGGTGCCCACGGCAATGGTGCGCAGCCCGTTGCGGTTGATCTGCACCGGGATGGCATGCGCCGCGTCGCTCAGCAAAATGACTTCGCTGGTCAGCTGTTCGACCCGCGCAACCTGTCCAAATACGCCGCCGGAGTCGAGCACCGCCTGGCCCACGAACACGCCGTCGCGGGCTCCCTTGTCGACCAGGACTCGTTCGCGGAACGCGTCGAGATCCAAGTCCATGATGTCGCCGACCAGGAAGCGATCCGTGATCGCCGCCGTGTTGTCGCGCAACGCGCGCAGGCGCTGACTCTCGGCCTCGAGCGCTTCAAAGCGCTGTAAACGGAAGTTCGCGAGGCGCAGCTCCGCCTCGAGCTTGGCCTTGTCGGCGCGCAGCGTCTCGCGCGACGAGACGCTTTCGCGGAACCAATCCCACCCTTCGAAGGGGCTGGCGACGGCGACCTGGACCGGATAGGCGACCACGGACAGAAACCGCCGGATCTGGCCCAGGTGATCGTAGCGCTTGTCGAAGATGATCAATCCCAAGGCCAGCAGGGAATACAGAACGCAGCGGAGCAGCAGCCCCGTCGTTCGACCGGAGGTATCGGTGTTACGAAATGCGACCATGGGCAGGGGCTTCCCTAGTCGCTTGCATTACTCCAATCCGAAGATGCCCGGTCCGTGTTCCTCAGTCAGTTCGAGGATCCGGCCGCCGCCGCGCGCAACGCAGGTTAGCGGATCGTCCGCGACCACCACAGGCAGGCCGGTTTCTTCCATGAGCAACTTATCCACGTCGCGCAGCAGCGCGCCGCCGCCGGTCAACACGATGCCGCGCTCCGCGACGTCGGCGCCGAGTTCGGGCGGAGTCTGCTCGAGCGCTTGTTTCACCGCGCCGACGATGCCCTGCAGGGGCTCCTGCAGCGCCTCGAGTATCTCGTTGGAGTTCAGGGTGAAGCTGCGCGGCACGCCCTCGGAGAGGTTGCGGCCCTTGACCGAGATTTCGCGCACCTGTTGGCCCGGATAGGCCGAACCGATCTCCAGCTTGATGCGTTCGGCGGTCGCCTCGCCGATCAAGATGCCGTAGTTGCGGCGCACGTAATTGGTGATGGCTTCGTCGAACTTGTCGCCGCCGATGCGCACGCTGGCGGCGTAGACGATGCCGTTCAACGAGATGACGGCCACCTCGGAGGTGCCGCCGCCGATGTCGAGGACCATCGACCCCCGGGCCTCCTGAACGGGCAGGCCGGCGCCCACCGCGGCCGCCATGGGTTCGGGGACGATGTCGACGCTGCGCGCGCCGGCACCCTCGGCCGATTCCTTGATGGCACGGCGTTCCACCTGGGTGGAGCCGAAGGGTACGCACACCAGCACACGGGGACTGGGACTCAAGAAGCGATTGCCATGCACTTTCTTGATGAAGTACTGCAGCATCTTCTCGGTGTAGGTGAAATCCGCAATGACGCCGTCCTTCATGGGGCGGACGGCGGTGATGTGCCCCGGGGTCCTGCCCAGCATGTTCTTCGCCTCGACGCCCACGGCGACGATGATCTTGCCGCCGCGCGTCGGCTCATCCTGCACCGCGACCACCGACGGCTCGTTCAGAACGATGCCGCGCTCGCGCACGTAGATGAGCGTGTTCGCCGTTCCGAGATCGATTGAGAGGTCATTCGAGAAATAACCTCTAAGGCGTTTGAACATGTGTGTTTTTCTAGTGCGGAATGGGGTTAAAAAAGTTGCGCTAATGTAACAATCGATGCGACATATAACAAGGCAACGTGTATCATGAATGGCAGCTAATTTTGCGCACTCGCGCGCAGTTTTCACACTCAATATGAGCCTGACCCGAGAAGCCGTAGAAAAGATCGCGCACCTCGCACGCCTGTCGATCGCGGAAACCGAGATGCCGGTGTACGTGACCAGTCTGTCGAGCATCGTGGATTTCGTGGACGAGTTGTCGCGCATCGACACCGGCGCGGTGGAGCCCATGGCGCACCCCCTCGACGGCCAGCACCAGCGCCTGCGCCCGGATGTGGTGTCGGAAGCCGACCACCGCGACCGGTATCAGGCGAACGCGCCCAGTGTGCAGGCCGGCCTGTACGTCGTGCCGCGGGTCATCGAGTAGGCCGAAGTCCGATGACGCTGCATAACCTCTCCCTCGGCGAACTCGCCGAGCAACTGGCTTCCGGGCGGATCTCGAGCGTGGAGCTGACGCGGCATTTTCTGGCGCGTATCGAACGCTTGAACCCTGCCTTGAATGCGCTCATCACGGTGACGGCCGAGGAAGCCGTGCGTTCGGCGCTGGCCGCGGACCGCCGCCGGGCGGCCGGCGAGAGTGGAAGGCTCCTCGGCATCCCCCTCATTCATAAAGACATTTTCTGCACGGACGGCGTGCGCACCAGTTGCGGATCGAAGATGCTGGATAATTTCGTGGCGCCCTATGACGCCACCGTCGTCGCCCGGCTGAAGGCCGCCGGAGCGGTCATGCTGGGCAAGGCCAACANNAGCGCCTGCGCCCGGATGTGGTCGCGGAGACCGATCACCGCGAAAAGTACCAGCGGAACGCACCCAGCGTGCAGGCCGGCTTGTACGTCGTCCCCAAGGTCATCGAATAAGGCGCAGCGAACACCCGTGACGATGCACGACCAGTCCATAGGCGAACTCGCCCTGCACTTGGGCGCCGGCCGGTGCTCGAGCGTCGAGCTCACCCGCCATTTCCTCGCGCGCATCGAGCGCTTCAATCCGGCGTTGAACGCGCTCGTCACCGTGACGGCGGAGGAAGCGCTCGCGGCGGCCGCGGCCGCCGATCGCCGCCTGGCCCGGGGCGAGCGCGGTCCGCTGCTCGGCGTGCCGTTAATACACAAGGACATTTTTTGCACCGACGGCGTGCGGACCAGTTGTGGCTCGCGGATGCTCGACAACTTCGTCGCCCCCTACGATGCCACGGTGGTGGCCCGCCTGCGGGCGGCCGGGGCCGTCATGCTGGGCAAGGCCAACATGGACGAGTTCGCCATGGGATCGTCCAACGAGACCAGCTACTACGGCGCCGTGAAAAACCCGTGGGATACCGCCAAGGTGCCCGGGGGTTCGTCCGGCGGCTCCGCCGCGGCCATGGCGGCACGCCTGGCGCCCTACGCCACGGGTACCGACACCGGCGGCTCGATCCGTCAGCCGGCGGCGTTGACCGGTGTGACGGGCGTCAAACCGACCTATGGTCGCGTGTCCCGCTATGGCATGGTCGCGTTCGCCTCCAGCCTCGATCAGGCGGGGGTGTTCGCGCGCACTGCCGCGGACGCGGCGGCGGTGCTGCAGGCGATGGCGGGATTCGATCCGCTCGATTCGACCAGTGTGGATACCCCGGTGCCCGACTATCCGGCGCTGCTGGAGGCGCCGCTCAAGGGGCTGAAAATCGGCCTGCTGCGCGAGTTCTTCGACGGCCTGGAGCCGCGCAATGCCGCCCTCATCCGCGACGCCCTGCAGGTATATACCTCGTTGGGCGCCACCACCCAGGAGGTGAGTCTGCCGCATCTGCCGCTGTCGGTGCCGACGTACTACGTGGTCGCACCGGCCGAAGCCTCCTCCAATCTGTCGCGCTTCGACGGCGTGCGCTTCGGCTATCGCTGCGAGCAGCCGAAGGATCTCACGGATCTGTACAAACGCTCGCGCGGCGAGGGATTCGGCCCCGAGGTCAAGCGCCGCATCATGACCGGGACCTACGTGCTGTCGGCGGGTTACTTCGATGCGTATTACTTGAAGGCGCAGCGCGTGCGCCGGCTCATCACCGATGAGTTTCGTGCGGCGTTCCGCGACGTCGATCTGTTGATCGGGCCCATGACGCCGACGCCGGCGTTCGACATCGGCGCGAAGGCCGACGATCCGATCGCCATGTACTTGAACGACATCTACACCGTCAGTGCGAATCTCGCCGGCCTGCCGGGCATGTCGCTGCCGTGCGGTTTCGTCGATGGTCTGCCGATGGGTTTGCAGCTCATCGGGCCGCATTTCTCCGAGGCCAAACTGCTGGGCGCCGCCCATCAATTCCAGAAGGCGACCGATTGGCACGCACGTGCGCCGCGCGGGTACGAATGATGACCTGGGAAACGGTAATCGGCCTCGAAATCCATGCGCAGCTGGCGACGCGCTCGAAGATCTTTTCAGGGTCGGCGACCGCGTACGGCGCGCCGCCCAACAGCCAGGCGAGCCTGGTCGATCTGGCGTATCCCGGCGTATTGCCCGTGCTCAACGCCGAGGCGGTGCGCATGGCGGTCAAGTTCGGGCTCGCCATCGGCGCGACGATCGCGCGACGCTCGATTTTCGCGCGCAAGAATTACTTCTATCCCGACCTGCCCAAGGGCTATCAGATCAGCCAGTACGAGCACCCGGTGGTGAGCCGCGGGACGCTTGCCGTGACGCTCGAGGACGGCACCGTCAAGACCATCGGCGTGACCCGCGCGCATCTCGAGGAGGACGCCGGCAAGTCGCTGCACGAAGGTCTGGCGAATGCCAGCGGCATCGACTTGAATCGTGCCGGAACGCCGCTGCTCGAAATCGTCTCCGAACCGGACATGCGCTCGGCCAGAGAGGCCGTGGCGTACATGAAGAAGATGCACACGCTGGTGCGGTATCTCGAGATCTGCGACGGCAACATGCAGGANNACGAGGTCGCCCGCCAGATCGAGCTGCTCGAGAGCGGCGGCAAAGTCGTCCAGGAGACACGCCTCTACGATTCGGACAAGGATGAGACGCGTTCGATGCGGTCGAAGGAAGAAGCCAACGACTATCGTTACTTTCCCGACCCGGACCTGTTGCCGGTGGAAATCGACGAGGAGTTCATCGAAACCGTACGGGGCACGCTGCCCGAGCTGCCCGACGAGAAAGCCGCCCGCTTCGCCGAGCAGCTGGGGCTGTCCGTCTACGACGCCGGGGTGTTGAGCGCCAGCCGTGAACTCGGCGCGTACTTCGAAGCGGTGGTGGCCGAGATCGGTGCGCCGCATGCCAAGCTCGCGGCGAACTGGGTCATGGGCGAATTGTCCAGTGCGTTGAATCGCGACAACGTCGAGATCGCGGTTTCGCGGGTCTCGCCGGAACGTTTGAGCGGCTTGCTGGCGCGCATCGTCGATGCGACGATTTCGGGCAAGATCGCCAAGGACGTCTTCGAGGCGCTGTGGTCTTCCGGCAAAACGGCGGACGACATCATCGAGGCGCAGGGCCTGAAGCAGATCACGGATTCCGGCGCCATCGAGGGCGTCATCGACAGCGTGATCGCCGCCAGTCCGAAACAGCTCGCCGATTATCGTGCCGGCAAGGACAAACTGTTCGGTTTCTTCGTGGGTCAAGTCATGAAGGCCACGGGCGGCAAGGCGAATCCGGCCCAGTTGAACGACTTGCTGAAGGCCAAGCTGGGCGGTCCCTCGTAAGATGCACGGTGCTGCCCACGATGCATGACCGCGATTCCTTGCATCGTTTCATGTTCGAGCACTATCCGATCCGGGGTCACTTGGTTCATCTGGATGCGTCCTGGCGGGCGCTGATCGAACATCGGGACTATCCCGAGACCGTACGGGATACCTTGGGCGAAGCGGTGGTCGCGTCGCTGCTGCTGGCGGCCACGATCAAGTTCGATGGTGTGTTGTCCCTGCAGCTGCAGGGTGCCGGTCCCGTGCACTTGTTGCTCGCACAGTGCACGAGCGGCCTCGGTGTGCGGGGACTCGCCCGCTTTCAAGAAAACACCGGCAACCCCGGCCAGACGTACAGCAGCGATGTCGCGCAGCTGATCGGTCCCGGCAATCTTACGGTGACCCTGGAAAGCGACGACGGTGCGCAGCGCTATCAGGGCATCGTGCCCATCACGGGCCAGCGCTTGGCCGATTCGCTGCAGATCTATTTCGAGAACTCCGAGCAGTTGCCGACTCGCCTGTGGCTGTATGCGGATGCGCAGGGCGCGTGGGGGATGTTGCTGCAGCGGTTGCCGGACCCGCCCGCGGCAGGTGCGGCAATGGTGGGTGGCGGGGGCGCTGGTGCGGCGGCGGGCGTGGCGGCTGGGGCAGCCGCCGGTGCGGCGGCGCGTGGCGTGGCGGTCGATACGGCGGCGGTCGACACCGCGGCCACCGACGACGCGTGGCGCCGCGTGCAGCTGATCGGCGCGACCCTGACGCCGGAGGAGCTGCGCACGCTCTCGGATGCGGAAATTCTGCACCGGCTCTTCAACGAGGACGACCTGCGGCTGTACGAGCCGTCGCCGGTCTTTTTTCGTTGCCGCTGCTCGCGCGAGCGGGTCAGCGGAATGCTGCAGGGCTTGGGCGAGAAGGAGACGCGCTCCGTACTCGCCGAACGCGGCGAGGTCGAAGTACGCTGCGATTTCTGCAATCGTGCGTACGTGTTCGATGCGGTGGACATCGAGCAGTTGTTCAAGCCTGGCGTCGTCGCGCCGGGCATTGCGATCGACGCCGGCGGCTCCGTCCACTGAAAGCGAGCCGGCGCGGGACCACGGCACTTCAGGCCGCGATCCTGATCGGCTCGGCTGTGGCCGTGGTCGGGCAAAGCCGTGACGGGATTGCCGGCGGCGCCGTCGATCCACGACAACACGAATTGACAGCCGGTCCGCAGGGCGAAAATGCCGTTCGCATCACGGCGGGCGGCAGCGGCATGGCGGACGTTCACGCCGCTGCGGATGTCGATCGCGCCACCGGTCTTTCCGCGGCGGACTCCGCGTTCTATGCCGATACGTTCGACACGACTCCGTCGGTGGCTGCGATGACGGACCTGGGGCGCGCCCTGTTCCTGGATACCACATTGTCGGCGTCGGGCAAAATGGCGTGCGCCACGTGTCACAGTCCCGGCCGCGCATTCGGGCCGCCGAATGACCTGGCCGTGCAGCGGGGCGGCGGCAACCTGCGGCATCCTGGGGTGCGTGCCGTGCCCTCGCTCATGTACACGCAGAACGTACCGCCGTTCACCGAGCACTACGTCGACGACGAGGGGGATGACAGCATCGACCAAGGTCCGGCGGGCGGCAGAACCTGGGATGGCCGTGCACAGTCGGCGCACGATCAGGCGCGCCTGCCGCTGTTCTCGCCGTTCGAGATGGGCAACGCCGACGTGGAAACCGTGGTCGCGAAGGTGCGAGGTGCGAGCTACGCGGCGCTATTTCGCGACACGTTCGGCGCCCGGGTGTTCGACGACACCGCACGGGCGTTCAAGGGCGTACTCATGGCGCTGGAAACGTATCAACAGAGCCCGGCCGAATTCTATCCCTATAGCAGCAAGTACGACGCGTGGCTGCGGGGGCAAGCGGCTCTGGCGCCGGACGAGGAGCGCGGCCGCGCCGCATTCAACGATAGGGCCAAGGGCAACTGTGCGCGATGTCATCCGAGCGCGGTCCGGGAGGGAGCGTTTCCGCAATTCACCGATTTCGGTTATGCGGCCATCGGCGTACCGCGCAACGCCGCCATTCCTGCGAACGCGGAGCGGCGTTATTTCGATCTGGGGCTGTGCGGACCTTGGCGCACCGATCTTCGCGATCGCCTGGAATATTGCGGCATGTTCAGGACGCCGTCATTGCGCAATGTCGCGACGCGGCGCGTTTTTTTTCATAACGGTGTGGTTCATCGCCTCGAAGACGCGGTGCGGTTCTACGTGGAACGCGATGTCCGGCCGCAAAAATGGTACCCGCAGGCGCATGGCGGTACTGTCCGGGTATTCGACGACCTGCCGGAGAAATATTGGGCCAATCTCGACCGACAGGCGCCGTTCGACCGTCAGGCGGGCGATGCGGCCTTGAGCGAAAGGGACATCAGCGACATCGTGGCTTTCTTGCGGATGCTGACCGATGGGTATCAAGTCGGAAAGGCGACCCCGCCGCATTAAAGCGTCGAGTATTCGTCGGAGATCGAGCCTATCTTGGAATCGAATTCGTTCCAGAGGATGACGGTCGCCTCCACCGGATCCACCTGATTGATGGCGCCTTCCTTCGATATCAGCAATTTCGGCGCCTGCGGTTCGTGAACAGACATCTTGCACCTCTCAGATGCGCATCCTAGGCGGAGCGGGAACTCGCCCGCAAGTGGCTCTGCATGGGCTTTCGTCCGTCGAGCGTACTATCGAACGAATCTGATTCACGGCGGTCTATCCGGTGGCGAACTACTGCATCCTGTTGCTAGATCCTAGGGATTTGATATGCGTAGACCTGTTTGGGGGGTGGCTATGTTGGCGTCCGCGCTGCTTGGGTTATACGGTGCCGGCGCGGTGGCGGACGACAAGGTGGCGATCACCGTCACCAACGACAACACCGATGACGTCATCGTCTCGCTGTACGACATGAATACCCGTCCGCGCAGCAAGCTCTTGTCGCATCAGAGGTTGAGCGGTTTCTCGCACATTCCGATTTCGGTGAGCGCGGATGCGTCGGGCAATGCGCATGTGTATTGGACTGCCGTCACTGCGGATTCTGCGATGCACAAATGCGGACGCAAGGACAAGCCGGGGCTTGCCACCGATGCCTCGGTGCACGTGTATGCGAAATCCGATTGCCCGGTGAAGTGACGCTCCGACGCAGGCGATAACGCGCGAGCACCTCGGCGCAGCGACTTTGACCGGTCGCGGGGTAACGCATGGGCGGAATTCGACCCGGTCGGTCTGACGCCGAAGCTCGTCGCGTTGGCGGCAACGGGCCAACATCCCGGTGTCGAGATAGCGGTTGGTCCTTACAGCGCCGAGACCCCGGCCAACTCGGTAAGGCTTTGCGTTCGGGTGAGCGCGATGAATTCGCGAATATAGGCGGCTTCGGCCGCCATGCGGGTGGTGGCGGCATAGAGCTCGCAGCGCAATCCGCTCGCGCCGATGGGACGCGACACCACATACCCTCGCTCGATGTAATTGCCCACGGTCCATGAGGGCAGCGCGGCAATGCCGCGGCCGCTGGCGACCAGCTGCAGGATGGCGACGG
>PLAH01000181.1 GCA_003134045.1 Gammaproteobacteria bacterium | reverse complement strand
ATTGCAACTCTCGTTCTTAATAGTCGGATTGCCCGGTTTTCTCGCCGCCCTACTGTACTTCACCGTTCCGGAGCCGGTGCGCCGCGGCCGCTCCCTCGACGAGCCCATGGCACAGACGCCGTCGTTGCTGGTGGTCGTGCGGTACCTCGTGAGTCACTGGCGGGTGTACGGCCCGATGTTTGGTGGTCTCGCGCTCGCAAGTATCCTCATGTTCGGAACCATGGCGTGGACCCCGGCCTATTTCGGCCGCACGCATCACTGGCCCCCACAGCAGTTCGGCGTGACCTCCGGAATTGTGGGATTGATCGCGAGTCCGATTGGCCTCTTCAGCGGCTTCCGTTTCACCGAGTGGTTCATCCGGCGCGGCTGGGACGATGCGAATCTACGCCTGACGGTGTGGTCGCAGTGGCTCGGATTCCCCTTCATGATCGCCATGCCGCTGATGCCCACGCCGCAACTCGCAATCGCAATGCTCGCCATTGGCAATATGATCAACGTGGCAGCTATCGGTTCGCAGAACGCCGCGTTGCTGACGATCACGCCGAACAAGATGCGGGCCCAAGTAACGGCGCTCTATTTGGTCATGTTCAACGTGATCGGCTTTGGATTGGGTCCCACGGTCATCGCACTGCTGACCGACTTTGTGTTTGGCCGGGAGGAATTATTGCGCTGGTCGCTGCTGACCGCCGCCGTGGTGCTCGGACCGCTTGCAGCGCTCATATTAACGTTAGGTCTCAAGCCCTATGGGCGAGCCGTCGCGCGCGCCCACGGTGTGCATTGAATACCCTTATCTTCGCCCCGGCCCTAGCCCAAACGATCCGTCATGTAGCGGCGCGCTGCGAGGTCCGCCTGCCAGCGTTCCTCATTGCGCGGCTCGTCGGGAAGCGAGGCCAACAGCGCATCGCGGCGCATCGCAACGACCGGCGCAATCGCTCCGCTCGTCATGATGTACAGCCGGTTGGCGCGAATCGCCTCGATCACCAGTTCCGCAACGCGATCCGGCGACATGCCGTGCGCCAACATGCGCTTCAACCCCTCCTGCTCTTCAGGCGATTGTACATAAGCGCCGGCCGCGAACTCACGTGGCCGCATGCCATAGTGCTGATGGATGTTGGTATTGACTGCGGCGGGGCAGAGCACCGAAACGCCGATTCCTTCCGACGCGAGATCGTCGCGCAAGCATTGCATCATGGTCACGACGCCGAATTTTGCCGCAGAATAGATGCCGCCGCTGTCCGCCACGATAAGACCTCCCATCGACGCGGTGGCCATGATGTGGCCGCCGAGACCTTGAGCGCGCAAACGAGGCACGAACGTTCGGACGCCGTTGATAACGCCCCCAAGATTGACGCCGAGAATCCAATCCCAATCGGCATAGGTCGCATCTTTGATGTGACCGATGACCCCGATCCCCGCATTGAGCGAAACGATCGATACCGGCCCAAGGTCCCGCTCCACCTCGTCCGCGACCGCCGCATGCCGGGAACGGTCGGTCACGTCGAGCCGATAGGGTCTGAGCGTCACGCCTTCCTCGGCGGCACTGCGCACGGCTGCTTCCAAGTGATCATCTCGGATGTCCGCGATCGCGACCAACGCACCCTCGCGCGCAAAGGCTTTTGCCATGCCCAGCCCCATGCCGCTCGCACCGCCGGTCACGAAAGCAATTCGCCCATTGAAATCTTGCATCATATCCTCCAGTTGTCCAACGGCTAATGGGGAAATCCATGCTCGAGCTGTATCACGCCGAACCGATCGCCAATTCCGTCAAAGTGTTGATCTGCCTATTCGAAAAGAACCTTGATTTCCAAAGTCATTATGTGAATTTGCTCCGCTTCGAGCAGCACGCACCGAAGTATCTCGCCATCAATCCTGATGGATTCGTTCCCACGCTGGTGCATGACGGGACCGTCATTACCGAATCTTCGGTCATCAACGAATATCTTGACGATGCATTTCCGGAGCCGTCGCTGAAGCCAAAGGAGCCGGTGGAGCGCGCGCGCATGCGGATTTGGACGAAATGGATCGACGATTACTTCGGTCCGAACGCAAGCCGCATTGGCTGGCAATTCCTGCTTCATCCGCTCGCCAAGAAACTGGGCGCGCAGGCCATGGCCGAAAAGGTGGTCCACGTGCCGATGGCGGACCGGCGGGAAAAATGGCAGACCATAGCCGACACCGGATTTTCCGAAGCTCAGCTCGCGGAGGCGAGGGGTTACGTCGCCGATGGGGTTCGACGGCTTGAATCCATCCTCCAGCGATCGAGTTGGACTGCGGGCGATCATTACTCTTTGTCGGATATCGCAAGCTATTGCGTGGTGCCCGGGCTGCCGCGGCTGGCTCCGGACTTGGTGAACGAGATCAAAACGCCCGGCATCATGAGATGGCTCGCCGCGATGAATGCCCGTCCGGCAGTGCAACGTGCCTTGGCGATGCCGAATAAAGTGCCCGAGACTCTCAGGGCACTGGGGCTGTGACTGGCGCTGTGGGGATTGCAAATTCATCCCCAGCGGATGGGTTCAGGGCCAAGCACCCAATCCGAATCACGCGCGCCGCGGGTTGCCGCGATGACGGCGGGACGCGCTGCAATCCGCTCGGTCCACGCCGTCAAATGCGGCGTGAAAGTCTCGCCCACGATGTCGGGCAGCAAGCGAGGTAGCGGCTCCATAAAAGGCCAAACGTCGATGTCGGCGAGAGAATATCGAGAGCCGGCAAGATAAGCAGACTGCGTGAGTTGCTTCTCGACCAGATTGATGACGCCGCGCACTTTGGCTTGCGCAGCTTCTAGGCGGCTCGGGGTAAAGCCGGCCAGCCCCTCCTGCCAATAACGGCGTCGGTCCAGAGCGGGAATCGCCTCAGCGGCGGCAGTGAGGTATTCCCGTTCATCGGATCCAAGGGTGGGAACCCTCCACGCGGACCACGCAAGTATCGCAACCGCCGGCGCGAGATCCTCATTGACCACCTTGAACCATACCCGTGCTCTCCACCGCCCGATTGGATCTTCCGGCATCAAACGGAAAGTCGGACGCGTCTCATCCAGATATTCACCGATGGCGCTCGACTCCGCGAGGCCGGTACCGTCGTCGTCTACAAAGACCGGTAGTGAACCTGACGGGCTGATCGAGCGTATGGTCGCTGCGTGCGGCTCCAGAGCGGGAGGTTCGATCAAGCGACTCTGGAAGGAAATGCCCTTCTCTGCGAGCGTGATTAGAGTTTTGGCGGAATGCCCGACGGGCGCGCGGTAGTAGAGAAGCGGCATTAGTCCAGCCTGCGCAGTGAGTTGCGGGAGTAGGCGAGCGCGCTGCGAACTGCCGGGCGGTCGGCGATGGCGTTGACCCAGTTGACCAAGTGCGGCATGGTCGACGCATTGATCGCGGCGGGCATGAATATCGGCAACGCAGCCGCCATGTTGAATGTATTGATATCCGCAAGAGAATAGCAGTCACCGGCGAGCCAGCGTGTGCGGCTGAGCTGTTCATCCAGCCGGGCCGCCGCGACAACCAGACGGCGTTCCGATTCCGCAAGGTCGGCCTCGGTAAAGCGGTCGTAGATGGTTATGTCCCAAGCCTTGCGCCGTTCGGCCGTCGGTATTGCCTCGAGTGCCTTTGCCAGTTCGTGCGGATCACGCGTACGCATCTTCGGACCGATGAAGCGGCTCCAGCCGATCATGCTAAGGGAAGGCCCTAGAAACTCGTCTGCGTACCGGCTCCACGCCCGCATCCGGGCTCGACCCGCCGGATCCGCCGGACGTAGCGCGGGTCCGTCGAATGCTTCGTCGATATATTCTCCCATCGGCGTCGACTCGGTAATGACCACGCCGTCGTGAATGAGCGTTGGCACTTGGCCCTTCGGGTTCAGGGCGAGATAGTCCGGCCGATGTTGGTGCCAATTGAGGAGGTCGACCCAATGGCTCGTGAAGGGCACTCCTTTCTCGTTGAGCGTAATCAGCGGCTTGCCACCGTTGGCGTTGGGTTCGAAATGATACAGATCGACGCTCATTGAACGGACGTTCCTCTTGCCTTGAGTACGCGCTCATAGGCGCTGAACTTGACGCCGCCCGCCGCGGCGGGTCCCATCGCCGGCTCTTCCTTGGGCATGGCCGCCAAAATGGGCTCGAACTGCTCGCGTATTTGTTCCGCGAATTCGTTATGCGTGAGAATGTAGAGATCGTTCGCTAATATGCCCTTCAGCACGCGTTCGCCCAGCTCCGTGGGGTCCATGGCGAGCGCCATGGGACCGGGACCTGACGCCGCGACAGCCTGGGGCGGCGGAGCAAGCCTGATACCGTGATCCGAGAAATGAGTCGGGCGCAGGGCGAGGGTTTCCGCGATGTTGGTACGCGTCATCCCGGGACAAATGACGGACGCGTGGATGCCCTCCGCGGCGAGTTCCGTGTAAAGCGCTTCCATGATCGCGACGACCGCTGCCTTTTGAACGGAATACACGCCGCCGTGGGGCACCGGTGTGAGGCCGCCCATCGATGCAGTGGCTACGAGGTGGCCGCCTTCTCCCTGTCGGCGCAGCAGAGGCAAGAATTCTTGAACGGTATTGACGACGCCGCCAAGGTTCACCGCATTGCTCCAGTCCCAATCGTCATAACTCGCGTCGCGCACGCGACCGATGACGCCGACCCCGGCATTCGCCACAACGATATGCACTTTGCCGAAACGCTCGACAGTGCGCGCCGCCGCGGCCGCCATTGCGACACGGTCAGCGACATCGACCTTGATCGTGGCGACCTCCGTGCCCGCGGAAGTCAAGGAAGCGGCAGCCTCAGCAAGGCGGTCGTCACGCATATCGGCCAGCATCAAGCGAACGCCCGCCGCGGCAAATGCACGGGCAATTCCGAGCCCAATACCGCTGGCGCCGCCCGTGATGAAGGCTACTCTGCCGTCGACATTCTGCATTTTCCTCTCTCCTCGCGCCTTCCAACGTTGTGGACGCTTGCTGTGACGCGACCGCGTTATGGTCGCAATGGGTCTATTTGGCTTTGTGATTGTCAAGATCCGGAGGGGCGGCCATCGGCATGCCCCATTGGACGCCCAGAAGATCTGCCACTGTGCCGGCTCCCGCCTGGTGGCTTGCGGGAAGTTTGTCGCCGTCGGTCCAGTGCTCGATTTCATGCCCCCACGGATCTTTCCAATAGTCGAACACCTGGCTGCCCAGATAATGCCGACCGACGCCCCAGAAATGTTCATGGCCACGCGCCCGCAGATGTGCGTTTCCGCACATCAAGTCGTCTAGATCAGGAACCTCGAACGCCGAGTGGATGAAGCCAGGACCGGCAGGGTTTTCGATGAAAAAGAGCGTATGGTGATCGCAGGGATCGTCCTCCCCCCGATCACATCGCAGAAAAGCGCCGATGATCTGATGACCTGCGCCTCCACTGCGGATTTCGTCTGACGTGAGGAGTCCAAACCGTTCCTTGTACCATGCCTCGGTTCGCTTGAAGTCACGTACACCCATGACCACATGACCCAACCGTAGCACGTGAGACGGGCCGGGAGAAATACGGCGCGGTGTGCCGCGTCGCGCGTAAGTTCCTCCGTGGTTCCACGGTACGTGCTCGGGGGCGGGCCGGGCGTCGACCAAAGTTTGCCCCACCAAGACCTCCACGATATAGCCATCCGGATCGGTCAATCTGAGTACCATTCCGGCGCCGGGTTCGTCCGACTCCACAGGCGTGAGGCCGTCGTGATCGCCTAAGCGCCGAAGCTCCGCCTCGTTATCGGCCCAGAGACCGAAGCCCAGAAACCCGGCGGTGCCCTGTTCGCTGACATGGATGAATGGACTGCGGCCGAGTCCGCGCATGTACAAGCGGCCGGGCCGACTGTCAGCAACGATCATGCCAAAGTCCACCAAAAAGGCCTGCATCCTCGCGAGATCAGGTACCCGAAACCGAACATGAGAAACGTCGCGCGCTTTGAGGATTGCCATGACTAAGAATCGTTTTAAATGCCAAATCGCATATTAAATCGATAATATTCACAATACCAGGAGTTTTGGGACTCTGACCCCCGCGTTGATTGGACTTACCGGTCGACCACCTATACGAATTGTGCCGTCAATACAGCATTCAACCAGGTGGCGCATTACGGCCTTACCAATGTGTATTTGTTGTTTGCAGACGCCACGGATCACTGGGAGAGGTCGATCGCGCTGGCGAATGCCTTCGACAAGTTCTATTACTGAGCAAGTTCGATGCATCACCGGCGTCGCACAGAGGTTACATCAATGACCGTCCGGGCGTGCCGCGCACGTGGTTGCTTGAGCCAAGTGCCGGAAAATACGAGCACCCCAGCATGAAGTTTCCAACAGCCTCGACGTGTGAGTTGCCCCGGGAATACCAGATTCTGCTCAAATGGGTAAATTCATTTACATTTCTCCGTGAGGAACAAAGGATGCGTCATGAGTCGGACGCCGAGGCCAATCAGCACGGCCTTGGATCCGAAGAAATCGTCCAGACGGGCTGCTGCGGTAGGACGCCGCGGGAATAGGTCCCCCGCGCATTCACAGTAGATCGCAGACTGACTCGAGCGACCGACCGGTCTCGGCCCACACTCGTTGCCTTGCAACGAGCTCGGCCAGGGCTGGCGCAGGCAACGTGAGTTCGCGGGCAAATTCCGGGCGCTGGATTAGCGGCGCGGACCAGGCCGCGAGATTAGGATGCAGGCGCGCGAGCGGATAACCACAAAGATTCAGTCTGTTAACGTAGACTATCCACGCAATATCAAGCACCGACAAACTGTCCCCTTTGATGTAAGGAGCACCGGCTAATACTTGGTCGAGGACGTCAAACGCCTGGCGAAACTTCGTTGCAGATTTCCTTGCCGCCGAGTCGGAGATACCCTGTTCATTGAACAGTTTGTGAAACGCGATTTGCGTACCGATTTCTGTATCCTTTTCTCCACGCACAGTCCCCGAACCAGCTGTTGTGTAGCTCTCGAGATCCTCAGCGGATCTCGGTGATCTCTGAGCAAACATAAATCGGTAGCTTAGCGTGCGCAGATCAAGATGGAGAGCGTCCTCATGCTCAAGCAGCGCGGCGACCTCGTCGGCATAAGCACTCGGAATTAAAGGCGCCTCGGGGAACTCCCGATCTAGATATTGAATTATCTCATTGCTTTCGATGTGTACGGCGCCGTTGTAAACAATCGCTGGTACAAGGCCGCGCGGGTTGATGCCAAGATAGTACGCGCCAATATTTTCTTTCTTTGCCCCATCGATCGGATGAGATTCCCACTCGATGCGTTTGAGATTGAGGAAGATCCGCAGCTTCTGCGAACACGAAGAGATGGGAGCATGAAATACGTGTAGGCCGGTCCACGTGAGCACTTCCCGTGTTCGAATGTCCTGTTCGAGGAGTTGAACCATATCGCCCCCAGCGTTACTCGCGCCGATCTTACGTCAACCTATGGCAATCGCTCAATCGCAGCGGCAGTCAGCGACCGCGCCGGCAATAGTGTATTGCACATGGCTCCAAGCGTCGATGTAGGATTCTGAAAAGCCGATTATTGAGCGAGAGTAATCATCGACAAAATTCTCATATTGCAAGAGATGGGTATTGCGCGCAAAATGAGTTTGGCGGCAATAGATATCGAACGCTAAAGGCGGCGGGAGCTGCCGGCTGTGCTTTATCGAGGGGCGTTACCTCTTAATTCGATGACTGGGGCTAATTATTATGAAGCCGCGGCCTCGGCAAAGACTTTAGTATCTCGACATAAAAATGAATTCGTCGTTGTCGGCGCGCTTCTTAGGCGTTCGGGCGGCTAGAAATCTGATGAGACCGGCGTAAGGGGGAAGCAATGCGAATAATCGAATCTAGAGAAATGCCGACAAACGGCGTAGCAATTAACATGCCGATGCGAGGTAAATACAAGCTCGCTGCCACGCTCGCTGTGGCGCACGCACTCACAGGGAGTGTCTTCGCGGCCGATGTGCAGCCACCGGAGACCGGTGCAGCTTCCTCGGGCCTGGAGGAAATCACGGTGACGGCGCGGCGAGTCTCCGAAAACCTGCAACGTACGCCGGTCTCCATCACGGCCGTGACGGCGGAGGACATTGCAAACCGCGGCATCACAAGTATCGGTGACTTGGCAAGCGAAGCGCCCAATGTGACTTTGGAGCAAAACTCCGCGGGCTTTGGCAAATCGGCGCTCGCCTTTATCCGTGGAGTCGGGCAGTACGACTTCATCCCGGCGTTCGAGCCCGGGGTCGGCTTCTATGTCGATGATGTGTACCAGGGAACCTTGTTCGGTTCGCTGGTGGATCTCACTGACATTGCGCGCGTTGAAGTATTGCGCGGACCGCAAGGGACGTTGTTTGGTAAGGACAATGAGGGCGGTGCGGTGCGTTTCTTTTCACCGGTGCCCAAAGGCGATGACACTGGATATGTCGAGGCGGGCTACGGTAGTTATAATCGCCAGCAGTTCAAGGGTGCATTTGATGTCTCCTTGATCCCGGATCAGCTCTTTCTGGCCGTATCGGCCGGTTCCAACTCCTATAACGGTTACGTCAAGCTCGTCGACTTCGTATGCGCGTACCCGGCGCTTTCCGGCACGTTGCCGCGATCGCAGCCCGCAACGCAAGGCGGAGGCTGCAGTGACGGTACGCTGGGCGGCGACGATGCCAAAGCGGCGCGCGCCACGTTACGATGGGTTCCAAACGGTGATTTGGACGTCTCTCTATCCGCCGATGTACTGGACGATAAGGGCCAGCCCGGTGCCGAGACTTTGCTCGCAACGAATCCCGCAATTGCTGGATTAGGCCCCCTTGCCGACGGGGTACCTTGGGACAGTCGGTTCATCTCGCACAACCCGTTCGTCACGTATTCTACGTATACGGATCCGAAAAGCGGGCTGACCTTGCCGGAAGTCAACAATATCTCGTCCTTTGACGTCACCAATTCCATCAACTGGGACGCCCCATTCGGCATCCACGTGAAGAACATCGCCGGATATCGCAGATACGACGGGCAGTTCACCGAGATTTGGGGGAATGCGCCGGTTCACACGGACGATAATTATTTTGCGCCCTACCACCATCAAGTCAGCGAAGAACTTGCATTAAGCGGCAAAGTTTTTCGGGATGCACTGGATTGGACCTTGGGCGGTTATTACTATAAAGCTCTCACGGAACTCAACGATTACATCACCATACCGCTGGTCAATTTTGCCTTCTATGGACAGGATCCCGTCAATGACAAGGACTCCTCAGTTTTCGTGCATGGTGTCTATCACCTGACCGACAAGCTGAATGTCGAAGCCGGTGTGCGCCATACAGCCCAATCGAAGATCTATACCTTTGATCGGCTGGTGCCGACACCCGCTGGACAACCTCAACTGTATTTGCCGGGATTTGATCCCAGCCTATCGGATGAAAGCTCCACGCATCGCTTCGACTATCGCGCTTCGGTGTCCTACCAATGGACCCCGGATATCATGACGTATGCGCAATATGCGACCGGCTTCAAGGGGCCAGGAATCAACCCTCGTCCTTCCAATGCGGCAGAAGTGATCCCATTCAAGGCAGAGGAATTGAAGTCCTACGAGATTGGGGCCAAAACCCAGTGGCTCAATAATCGTGTCCGTGCCAACCTTTCGGCGTACTTAAGCGACTATACGAATCTGCAACTGAGCATTGCCACGGACGAGGATGGCGTGCCCGGGTCTACCGTCGCGAATGCGGGGCACGTTCGCATCACGGGCGGCGAGGCGGAGCTTGAAGTGGAACCAATCGAGCGACTGGTCATCAGTTCCTCGATAGGCATACTAAAATACGATATTCTGGACCTTGGCTCTGCCGCGGGTTTTCCGGGCGGCCCGGCGCTTGGTGATCAAGCGCCGTACGTGCCCAATCAGAAGTACAGCGTTGCGATTCAGTACGGCATCGATCTAGGCGGCTTCGGGATGCTTACGCCGCGCCTCGATTCGACTTACCAGTCGAAAACCTACGCTGATCCTTCTAACTCGCCGCTGGGCGAGACCGGGGGCTACGGGTTAGCAGATTTCCACCTCACGTACGATGCGCCCGGGGGAAAGTGGCAAGGTCGGGCAGAGGTCAAGAATCTGTTGAATCGCACCTACTACATCAACAAATTCTATCAATATGATTCGGCTGGTTTCGTGGTTGGGCAACCGGGCATGCCACTCACTCTGTTCTTCACCCTTAGACGTAAGTTCGGGTCGTAAAGTCCGCTTGATTGTCGCAGGAGAGGTCGCCGCGAATGGTCCGCCGCGGAGTAACGATATATGAATAAACACGTGTCGGGATAGCGAAATGGCGTGGCGATGGACGCACGAGAATCGGGCGATGGTAATCTTGTGTCTGGGCGGCGGAGTAGCAGCTCTGGATGCGCAAGCGCTCTTTTACCTCTCGCCCTTCGTGATGCGAGACCTGGGTGTTACAAACACGCAGATCGGTTTGCTTTCGGCGGCTGTACTCGTCACATGGGCATTGTCGGGCTTTGCGTCCAGCGTCCTGACTGACCAACTGGGTGGGCGAAAAAAATATGTGGTTGGGGCTTTCGCGTTGTTCGGGGCCTTCTCCTTCGTGTCAGGGCTTGCGAAGTCGTTTCTCGTCCTATTCTTGGCGCGCATGCTGATCGGTGTTGCGGAAGGGCCGATAGTTCCCCTGACACAATCGATCATGATGGACGAGTCCTCACCCCATCGCCGCGGCATGAATATGGGTGTGGTGCAAAGTTTCGGCTCGCAACTCATTGGGTCCTCACTTAGTCCTGTTTTACTAGTGTTCTTTGCAACGCTTTTCTCGTGGAGATCGGCTTTCTTTCTCGCGGGCGTTCCCGGTATCTGCGTTGCAATCCTAATTATGATCTTTATTCGCGAACCTCGGCGCGCGCACGCCGTTCGTGCGCCCGGTCGGGCCCTCAGTCGAATCGCGTCTCAAATCCGCGGTCTCTTCGGTTATCGGAATATTCGCCTGTGTGCAGTGCTAAGCTGCTTTCTCAATGCATGGTATTTCGGCACGCTGACTTTTCTTCCGCTCTATCTGGTTCGCTTCCTGCATTTTACGCCACGACAAATGAGTATGGTGCTCGCATGTTCGGGTGTCGGCGCCGTGCTGTCGGCCGTCATCGTGCCGATGCTGTCCGACCGATTCGGACGGCGACCGATCATGGTCATTTTTGCGCTCATCGGCGCGATCGGTCCGCTCGGTGCAGTAACTGCACCAGCGGGGTTGCTCAAGATTGCGTGCCTGATGTTTGTCGGTTCTTGGGCCCAAGGCTTGCTTCCTCTCTGCATCGGGACCGTGCCGCTTGAGTCCGTCCCCAATAAGGATGCCACGGCATCGGGGCTCATGATGTTGACGGGGATGATTGCGGGAGGCATTGCCGGGCCTGCTGCTTTTGGTTATCTCGCTGATGCCTATGACCTCTCGGTGCCCCTCTGGGGATGCGCCGGCGCGGCAATCATCGCTGCGCTGATATGCAGCCGATTGACCGAGACCGCACCGGCATTGGCCGGCAAAGCCGGCACCTCGATTGCCGTTCGCTCACTGTCGTGAGCCGATTGCAACGCAACGGGAGGGTTGCCGCCCGACGGGAGTCGGACTGTAGCAACGTAGGTAAACTATGAGTCGTTCAGTTGTTATAACGTGCGCCGTTACGGGCGGCGGGGATACGGTGGGAAAACACCCAGCGATACCCATCACGCCGGAGCAGATCGCTCAGTCGGCCCTCGAGGCGTCCGGGGCCGGCGCTGCCGTCGTTCACATCCATGTGCGCGATCCTAAGACGGGTCAACCCAGCCTC
Source organism: Gammaproteobacteria bacterium (assembly GCA_003134045.1). GTDB lineage: Bacteria > Pseudomonadota > Gammaproteobacteria > Steroidobacterales > Steroidobacteraceae > Bog-1198. The sequence goes on along the minus strand of PLAH01000181.1, from coordinate 69,661 downwards.
GATCCGAGTTTATATCGTGAGGTTGTCGAGAGGGTGCGCAACAGGGATTCGGACGTCATCATCAATTTGACCACCGGGGAAGGTGGTTTGGTACGTGCTTCCGCCAGGATTCATGGCGCCGCTGGCTTAGGGACAACGGTCATGTCGCCTGCGACGAGGGCTGCTCACGTCCGCGATTTATGCCCAGACATGTGCAGCCTTGATATGGGGTCGCTCAATTTTGGAGATGACCTATTCATCAACACGAGCGATGACATTGTGGAGATCGCGAGGCTCGCAGCTGAGGTTGACACCCGCATAGAACTTGAGGTGTTTGACACGGGCCACATTCAATTGGCGCGGTATCTCCTGAGGAAGAAGCTAATCGCGTCACCGCCCCTATTTCAGTTGTGTCTTGGTGTTCCGTGGGGGGCGCCGGCGGACGTGGAAACCGCTCTGCTAATGCGCAATTCCTTGCCTACAGACGCAACTTGGGCGGCATTTGGCATCGGCCCCGCCCAATTCCCGATGGTGGCAATCGCTTCGGTGCTTGGAGGCCACACGCGAGTCGGGCTGGAGGACAATCTGTACCTCGAGCGGGGCGTGTTCGCCCCTTCGAACGCATCGCTCGTGGAACGAGCGGTGAACATTATTGAAAGTTTAGGTGATCGTGTAGCGACCAAGGAGCAGGCACGCACGATCCTCGGCATCACGGAATCGACCTGAGCACTCCGCGGCATAGGGGCGTCCAATTAGTAAATCCGGGTGGTCGTAGGGCGAAACGGCCTGCCAGGCTGTTGTCGCCGAATGGCATTATTTGCTAATGAACCCGCACAGCGCATAATCGGACTACCGAGTTGTGTGGGTGCGCTTGATCGTCTAATGAGATTTAATTACAACCATGTGATGGTGTTCCTCGAAGTTGCGGAAAAAGGCAGCATCAATGGCGCCGCCCAGCTACGGCACGTTGCGCAGTCGGCTGTGTCCCGTATCATGAGAGAGCTTGAACTCTCGCTCAAAGTGAAGCTGCTTGAGCGGCATGCCTGGGGAATTGAAGTCACCGACGCCGGCCGAGTTGTGTTACAACTCGCCAAGAACATTCGGGCCGAGGCGACCGCCACCGATCTTTCTCTAAGCCGGCTTCGCGAGGGCAACAATGCCGTCACGCTATCGATCGGTGCGCATCCGACGCTTGCCGCCTACGTGTTGCCGCAGGTCATCGGACGATTTGGCGAGCGCGCACCCACATGTCAAGTCATTGTGCGGGAGGGAATGAAGGAGGACTTAATTCCCCTGCTGAGCAATGGTGAGTTGGACGTACTGGTATGCCGCATCGGGAACAGCGAACTTCCATCGGGCCTCGTTGAAGAATTGATTTATCACGATACCATGGTGGTGCTTGCCGGCCACCAGCACCCTCTCGCAGCCAGACGAAGATTGCAGGCCAGCGATATGCTCGCGGCTCAGTGGANNCGCCGAACCGTACAAGGATGTCACCGCCACATTCGATTTTCTCGGTATCGCTATGCCGACGCCGAAACTTCAAACAGCCTCGGTTGGATTGATTCGCAGTCTGCTGTTGGGTGAACCCCATTGGTTGGCGATAATGCCTCGCGACATGTTCCGAGCCGATATACGCGCGCGTCGGTTGAAGGTCCTAAGCGAAGCACCGAAGACCACGCACCGTCCGATGGGGCTCATTCTCAGACGCCGCGCTGCGTCTGACCAAAAGCCTGAACTGACATTGTTCATCGACAGCTTGGTTGAGCTGACGACTCCGCCCATCAAGCATGCCGAGCGCATCCGCGAGGGTACTAAAGAGCCGGGTATGTAAAGAGGCTTCTAGAACCAGCACACGATCGCGGCCGCGCTACTGACGGGTTGCACAGGTCAGCTGGTCGCGCTAAATGCGTCCAAGCATCCAGGCGGTGGTGGAATGTCAAACACAGCGATGGTCATCGCAATCAGCGTGTAATACCCCAGAATGCCTGTGAGATCGACCACGCCTACCTTGCCGACATGCTCGACCGCGGCTTCAAACGTCGCTTCCGTCACGGCCCGCTGCAGGAGAAGCTCGCGCGCGAACGCATAGACGGCCGCCTCGTCCGGTTTGCCGAAGGTAGGGGCCACGCCGACTCTAATGGCCTCGATGACGCTTGAGGGTAGTCCCGCTGCCAGCGCGATCTGGGAATGTCCGCACCACTCGAACTCTGATTTCCAATGCGCGGCAACCACTAGAATGGCGAGTTCCGACAATCTCGGAGCCAGAGACGAACCAAAACGACAAATCAATCCGAGCGACTGAGCACGGTCGGCGAACTCGGGACTCAATAGCCAAGCGCGTAGAGGGCCGTCCGCCGAGCGTCTCGGACCCGCAAGGAGCGTTTGATAAACGCGTAACTGCGCGGGGGTCAGCGCAGAGACATCAAAGTCGGGCAGACGACTCATGGGGCTGCAAAGATCGTGAGAGAACACATTAGAGATTCGCATCCTGTCTGCGCAAGCGTTCCGCGGTCTCTTTACGCCACTGCGACATCAGCATGAAGCTCGGCTGCGCGCGGCACAAGGCCTCGGTTTGGGCAAAAATAGCGGCGTCGGAATCGTTGAAATCGATGGGGGAAACGAAGGGCTGCGTAATATACCATTCGGTATCGGCGAAGATCTCGATGCGATTATTCTCCGGGTCATGGAAATATACCGACCAAGCGGTTCCATGCGTGATCGGTTTAATATGGGAGATCTGTTCCTGTTGCAAGGCATAGTAGGCGCGACGCACATCGGCCAGCGAAGTCGTCGCAAAGGAAATTTGCTGAATTATCGGGGGCCCGGGCTCTGTCGCCCGCCCAGACACCAATACCAATTGATGGTGATCCTGCGGATTACTGCTAAAAAATAGTGCGCGGCGCTTCCCGTCGACTCCGACGTCAACATCGGTAACGATGAATTGAAATACTCTCTGGTAAAATCCCGCCATGGCTTCCAAGTCGCGGACGAACAGTCCCACATGGCCCAATTTGACGCTATTGAACGAGTTCATGGCTTCCACCCACAGCAACCCACTTGGACTGGTCGAGCGCCATCGCCTCGCCGCCCCGTGCTTTATTGAGCAGCCCTTCCAAGTCCGCGGGTGGCGCGCTACCGCGCCATGCTACGTGTTGGTCCGGCCGAATCAGGGTGAGCGAGGTCGGGTAGAGGTTGCGCGCAGCCGCCGTATCGAGCTTGACGATAGTCAAGGGAATTCCAAGTTTGGCGGCGGCAGTGGTGAACGCCGTTTCATCGGCTCTGCGACCATCCACCAGGAGCAGCGTGAAGCCCGGACCGAACAAGTCATATAGCGACCGACCAACGGAAATCCAAAGGTGCGGTGCCAGACATCCGGGATAGGAACTCGGGATATAGTCGCGAAATTGCTGGGGGGGAGGACTGCCGGACTCCGTCGCTACCAGAGGCGAGTCCAGATACTGGTCGCCGAGTACGACACCGAGCGTGTGGTACTCGCGTTCCTTTTGTTCTCTTGTGAGATCTCCCAGCCGGGCTCGGGCGTCTGCTCCGGCCGGCCCTGGGAGCTCGAGATCGTCGAGGGAAATGCGTGAATTGCGGATGGCGTCAACAAAGCCGTAGTTCTCTAGTGCTTCGCGCAAGACGCGATGGTGCACGCGCTTACGCTCAAGCTCGTACGTGGAGAGCAATCCGACGCCGCCCCACCCTTGCAGAGTGGCTGCGAGCTTCCAGCCCAGATCTGCCGCATCGCAGACGCCGAGGTTCATTCCGTAACCGCCGGTGGGCGGGCGCACCTGGGACGCGTCGCCGACCAAGAAGACGCGGCCTTTTGAATAGTTCCGCGCAAGCAACGCGCGCGGTGCCCAAGTACTTTTGTACAGCACTTCGATGGCAACGGGGGCACCGATGACCGCCTGGGTGTAAGCAACGAGATCGAAATTCGCAAGATCGCCGGACCAGTGTGGCGGATGTGCATTAATGAACCAGCGGTCCCCGTCATCGAATGGCCCCATACCCGCCGAGACCTCGCCGTTGACCACATGGTAGATGATCGCGGGTCCCAGCTTGTGCAACTTCGACAGACCGGGAGCGCGAATAAGCGCACTGATGTTAGACATCTTGGTCGATGCGCTGGGTATTTCATCCATGACGATCCCGGCGAGCGCGCGTACCGTGCTTCGCGCGCCGTCCGCCCCGACGATATAATCTGAATGCACGACCTGAGATCCATGTGTGGTTGCAATCGTGGCCTCGACGTGCTGCCCGGACTGCGTGAACGTCAGCAGGCGGGTGCCCATCATGATGGTGACAGTCGGCATCTGCGCTGCGGCTTCTCGGAAAACGTCTTCGTTGCGATATTGAGGAATCCATGCCGCGCCGTCGGGGAATCGGTCATCCCCGGCCCGCTTGGTGCAGAACGCATTCTCGAACCGAGCAAATTCCAAGCCCGTCAACCGGGTGGCATAGATGATGTCTGAGGGGTATTCCGGCGGCAGTGGCGTCGCGCGTCGAATGGCGTCAACGAGTCCCCAACGACGCACATGAGTCATCGACCGGACGTTGAGCATCTTGGATCGCGGCGCTTGGGAGGCGCCAAGTCGCTCGTTCTGTTCAATGACACAGCAATGAATACCGCGCGAGCCGAGTTCAAGAGAAAGCGCGAGCCCTACCGGTCCGCCGCCAACAATGAGCACCTGAGTGTGAATGGGGTGAGTATCCATAGCACCATATGATGCCGGATCGATTTCAATATCAGGTATTACAATGATTGCCGATGGCTATGCCTATTATCGATAGGAGTTCGGGCCACGGGCTACCTCGATTCGGTCTTCGCAACGGCGTCATAACCGAGCTGCGACGACAGCTGCGACGAGTACCGAAGCAACGCTGCGCGGATGCCATCCAGGGCCGGCTGAAAGCTGGCGCTATGCCCTAGCGATATAACGGCAAGCGCGATGGATCCATCATGCGCAAAGGCCGGTGCGGCCAACCCAGTGATTCCTGGGATGAAATCACTGATCGCTGCGTAACCAGCGCGGCGGATATCGCTGATCTGCCGTTCTAGGTGCGCAATATCTTCGGGTTTCAATCCTCGGCGCCGGTTGTCGGCCAGCTCTTGTCGAACGAGCGCCGACCAACGCTGCTTGGATTCATGGGCCAAGAACACCAGCCCTGTCGCAGAACGGGTTAAAGGCATCACCGAACCGACCCGAAGCGAAGCGGTAACAGGCGCGTCGGTGCCCACCCATCGAACGATGGTGGCTCCTCGATTTGCCCAGACCGCAAGCGCCACCGTTTGATTGGTGCTATGGGACAAAGTCTTGAGTCCGGGCAGCGCCAGACTCACGGCATCGATTCGGCTGAGGGCCGTCAATCCTAAGTGCAATGCCAGGGGACCTAAATCGTAGCGTCCGGAATCAGGCTCCTGATATACGAGACCCATGCGGAGATAGCTGACCAGGTAGCGATGCGCTTTGGACGCCGGCATGCGCGCGGCTTTGGCAAGATCGCGCAGCATCATGGCGCTGCCCGAATCGCCCAACACGAGCAATAATCGGCTGCCTACTTCTATTGACCGGATCCCTTGCCGAGTCCGCATCTGTTTGGATGCCACGTGTCACCACCATTAATTGCCTGTACTCGAATGTGCCGGCTCGAATAGATATGGCAATTCTGTCAGTACGTCAATAGAGTTACGTATTGTGTCATCAATGTCATTAGAGTACATTTTGTCGAGGCCGGTTCCATCATAGGAGATATTATGAGTGCCCTTCTCCCACAATCAGGTCAGGACTTCGCCACGGGTGCCCGAACGGGGGCTCAAGTCCTACAGCGTCTGCGAGATCGGCCCCCGCCTCTCTGGTATGGCGGGGAATTGGTGAGGGACGTCACCGCGCACGCGGCTCTGCGAGGCGGTGTACACACCCTCGCACATCTTTACGATCTGCAGTGGGAGCGGTCGGATGAGATGTTGTTCGTTTCTCCGACCAGCGGAAACAAGGTCGGTCGCTCATTCATGATCGCTAAAACGCCCGAGGAGCTACGAAGCATCTCCCTCTCGATGAAAGTATGGGAGGACTACACGCATGGCATGATGGGTCGCGTGCCCGACTATATCAATCGTGCCATGACGGGCTATGCTGCCGGCGCGGCGTTCCTCGGCGAGGGGGATCCGCGATTCGGTGCCAACGCCGTGCGTTATCACGAATATTTGCGCGAAAACGATTTATGTCTCACACACACGCTCATACCACCGCAGGCAAACCGTGCGGCCACTATGGCGAGACAGGCAGATCCTTTTTTGGCCGCACGGGTCAAAGAGGAAACCGATGCCGGAATTGTCATTCGCGGATGCCGAATGCTTGCAACGCTACCCTTCAGCGATGAGATCATGGTGTTTCCCTCGACATTGCTAAAAAATGTCGAGGAAGACGCGCCCTACGCGTTCGGCTTTTCAATCCCTTGTTGTACGCCGGGGCTGCGCTTCGTTTGCCGCGAAAGCGTCGATTATGGTCGTTCCCATTTCGATCACCCACTCGGTTCTCGTTTCGAGGAGATGGACGCTGTGGTGATCTTCGACGATGTGTTTGTTCCATGGGAAAACGTATTCCTATATCGCGACGTGGATCGCTGCAACCAAGCCTACGCCCGGACCGGTGCCGCCGTGCACATGGCGCATCAGGTGGTCGTGAAGAACATCGCCAAATCCGAGTTCATGCTGGGCCTTGCCCATTTACTGGTCGATAGCATCGGCGCAGAGGGATTCCAGCATATCCATGAGAAGCTGGCTGAAATTTGGATCGGCATGGAGACCATGAAGGCCTTTTTGCGTGCGGCGGAAGCGGATGCCGCTCTGGATGAATGGGGTGTACTGCGACCGGCCTGGAATCCCCTGGATGCCGCCCGCAATTTATTTCCTCGCCTGTACCCACGGATGGTTGAGATCATTCAGCAGATCGGCGCATCCGGCCTCGTCGCGATGCCCGTAGCACAGGATGTCATAGGCTCACTAGCCGATGACATCAAACACTACTATCAAGCGGCGCGTGCCGAGGCGCATGACCGCATTCCCTTGTTTCGCCTGGCTTGGGATGTCTCCATGTCGGCTTTCGGGTCGAGACAGGTTCTCTACGAGCGCTTTTTCTTTGGGGATCCAGTGCGTATGGCGGGCGCGCTCGTCGCGGGACATCAAGCGCAAATTCGGGCTCAGGCTGACCGGGTACGTAGCTTCGTTCAACAAGGGCGAGACGAGGCGTTCGCGGACGTCCGCTGATCGCCTCCTTTTGGGGCCGCCAAACCGCGTGCTAGAACTCGACGCCAAAGCCTTTCGCGAAACCCTCGGCCTGTTTGCGACCGGTGTTGCCGTAATTGCGACGGAGCTCAACGGGCGCGTACACGCCATGACGGTGAATGCGGTCTCATCCCTTTCCCTCGAGCCGACGCTGGTTCTATTTTGTCCGGGGAAACAAACCCGATTCTCGCAACTACTGCCTAATGCCGAGCGCTTCTCAATCAACTTCCTTCGGTACGAGCAAGAATCCGTGTCAAACTATTTTGCGGGACGCCAGCCGAACTCGCCCGCACCGCATTTTCGATTCGTGACCTCGGACGGAATACCGCGTCTGGAAGGAAGCATGGCGTCGCTGCTGGGCACGAAACATAGGGTGTACGACGGTGGCGATCATTGGCTCGTGACGGTCCATGTGCGGCAGCTTCACCGGGGCCTGCCGCCGCATCGGCCCCTGGTGTTCTTTCGCGGGGAATATCGCCAACTGGACGGGAAGGGAGGAACAGCGGCGCCCGATCTCGTGGCGACCGCTGATGAGCCACCTCAGATGTATTATCATCCGTAGAGTGCCCGATGGCCGTGGGCGACGGCCGGCAAGTCGTATCAACGAAAGATGGCGAGCGTGCTGTTTGCCGTCGCCAACAGGGTACCGTTCGCCGCCAATAGCTCAGCGCGCGCGAAGGCCAGTTTTTTGCCTAGGTGGTCAATGGAGCCGGTCGCCAAAAGATTCTCGTCCCGCACAGCGCGTAAATACGACACGTTGAGGTTGGCAGTCGCGGCCGCATCGCCCTCCTCCAAACACGCAAGGGTCGCGAATGCCATAGCAAAATCCAGCATTGCACAAACGAGTCCTCCTTGAACGACGCCCGCCCCTTGCAGAAGGCCCGACGTGGGAGCAAACCCTAGCCGCACAGTGCGTGCATCCCGGTTCAGTTCGATCAGGGTCGTACCCAGCAACTTTGCCAACGGATTGGAGTCAATCGCGCAGGGGGGCGCGCCGTTGGCAAAGGCGTGCAGCAACTGCTGATCAGGATTCGGGGTTCGGCACATAACTTGCCAACATACGCCCATCCGCGCACACGTCCATCCCACTTTATTAGATATCTCGCCCTAATAATTGTGATGCCGCGACCACGCTGAACGGGATAGTATTTTGGTGCGGGAGTGTCGAAATCAACGGAAATTGACGTTGCGCGCGAACGTTGCGCGATCCCTGAATTCCTACTGTGCCTGAGGTTCCGGTTCGCACGCTGCAACCGCCCTGTTATGGCATGCAAGGCACTCGAAGACTTAATAGTCGATCAAACTAGTGGGCAACGTAATGATGGAATTTTCATCGAGATCGGCAGGTAAATTATGAGACTGATGGCGTTTCAGACTCAGGCGGGACGAAGACTCGGTCTGGTCCAGGGCGAGGACGTAATTGACCTGGCCGCAGTTGATGCCGATATTCCGACCGACTTGATCGCATTTCTGCAAATGGGCGAGCGCGGGAGGAACGCGGCCGTGGCCGCGGCGGCAATTGCGAAGCCAACGGATCGCCTCGCACGGAGCACAGTGCGTCCCATGATTCCGGTTGACCGTCCTGGTAAGATTGTGTGTTTGGGATTGAACTATGCCTCTCATGTCGCGGAATCGCCCAATGCCAAACCGGAATATCCAATGGTCTTCCTTCGCGCCACCACATCGCTGTTAGCGGATGGTGAGACCATCCGGGTGCGGCGGGTATCGACTCAGTTGGACTACGAAGGGGAACTCGTCGCAATTGTCGGCACGCGAGCGAGTGACGTCTCCGAGGCAGATGCCCTCGCATGCGTCGCGGCGTATGGCGTTTTTAACGATGGATCCATGCGCGACTATCAGCGCAAAACCACCCAATGGACCGTGGGAAAGAATTTTGATGCGACGGGCGCCATGGGCGCCACCGTGGTGACAGCAGACGCATTGCCGGGCGGCGCGGCGGGCCTACACCTCGAAACGCGGCTCAACGGACAGGTCGTCCAAAGCGCCAGTACCAGCGACATGTTGTTTGGCGTAGCGGAGACGATTGCTCTACTATCGCAATGCATGACGTTTGAGCCCGGGGATCTTCTGGTCATGGGAACTCCTTCTGGGGTTGGCGTCGCCCGCAAGCCGCAGTTGTTCATGAAGCCAGGAGACGTGTGCGAGGTCGAGATCGAGAGTATCGGCTGCGTGCGCAATCCAATCGGCGCTGCGACGAGCTGAACGACTTGCGACGACGATTCGACTATGTGATCGTCGGTGCAGGATCCGCAGGCGCCGTGATCGCGAACCGTTTAACGGAAGATCGCCATGTATCCGTGTTGCTGATAGAAGCGGGTCGGCACTCTCGTGCGTTCGCATTACGTATCCCGCTCGCCTTTGTATTTGCGCACCGGCAGCCGCGCTTCAGTTGGCGATATCTGTCTGAACCCGAGCCGGGGCTCGGGGGTCGCGCGCTCGATATCTTTCGCGGTCGGGTGCTGGGCGGGTCCTCAGCGGTCAACGGTTTGATCTATACGCGCGGGCACCGAACCGACTATGACCTGTGGCGGGACTCCGGGCTCCACGGCTGGGGCTATCGTGATGTCCTGCCGTACTTCCGCAAACTGGAAACGAGCTGGCGGGGTGCGAGCGAGTTCCACGGAGCCGATGGACCGATCGCTGTAACGCCGGTCGATGACCCTATCATGCGCTTTGAGTCTATCCGTGACGCTGTGATGGCTGCTGGTTATCCGCATACGAACGATCTCTACGGCGAGTCGCCCGAAGGGATTGGGCGTCTGGAAATCACGGTGGGAAACGGCGAGCGCTCGGACGTTGCCGCCCGCTACCTGGAGCCGGCGAGACGCCGCACGAATCTGACCGTAATAACTGATGCGGTCGTCGGCCGCATTCTCATTGAAAGCCACCATGCACGTGCGGTCGAGATGAAGCACGCGGGAAATCTCGAGATCGTTCATGCCGATCGGGAGATCGTCCTCTCGGCGGGCGCGTTCAACTCGCCGCAGCTCCTGATGCTCTCAGGGATCGGTCGCGCTGACGATCTGCGACGTCACGGAATCGCGCCGATACACGATCTTCCGGGCGTTGGCCGCAACTTGGGCGAGCACCCGATCATTCCAGTCACTTGGAGGTCGCGCACGTCAGATACGTTTCTGAAGTATCTCCGTATGGACCGCGCTGTGGTGGCCTTTTTTCAGTGGTTAATCCGCAAACAGGGGCCGCTGACGACCAACGCCTGCTACGCCAACATCTGTATTCGTTCGCGACCGCGATTGATGCGGCCGGATCTGCAGATCGTAGCAAGCGCCGTGGGACTCGATGCACGGGCTTGGTTTCCGTACCTCACCCCTCCTCCAGTCCATCGGTTTGTCTCGATCGTGGGAATCCTCCATCCGGTAAGCCGCGGACATATAGCGCTTCGGTCTAACAATCCGGGCGATTTGCCGCGGATTCAATATAACCTCTACGAGGACCCGACAGACTTGAAGGGAATGGTCGAGGGTATCCGGATTGCCCGTCAGATATATGGCCAGGCGTCGCAGCGTCGGTGGCTTGCGGACGAACTCGCCCCCGGCTCTGCCGTGACCACGGACCAAGAGCTCGCGGCTTACGTTCGCGCCGGCACCGGACTTGGCCAGCACCCCGTCGGCACGTGCGCCATGGGTTACGGTCCTGACGCCGTGGTCGACGCCGAGCTTAGGGTTCACGGAATCGATGGGCTTCGCGTGGCGGATGCCTCGATCATGCCCGACTTGCCGGGCGGTAATACCAATGTACCGGTCATCATGATCGGCGAGAAGGCGGCCGACTTGATTCGCATGGGACTCGAGCCTCGGTCCCCAAGCATTCTCAGCGGAGAGATACACTAATGGCTGTCGAGATATCCGCCCGGTTTCTAGCGCAAACGAGGACTACCCTGGCTGCTGCGCCGCTTCGACTGTTTATCGACGGGAAGTGGGTCGATGCGTTCTCGGGAAAAACATTTGAAGTGCGTGATCCGGCAACGGGTCTCGTGATAGCCCATGCGGCCGCCGGCGAAGCAGGCGACATCGACGCGGCCGTAGCGGCAGCCCGCCGGGCATTCGATGTCGGTCCCTGGGGGTCGATGCTCCCTCCTGCGCGGCGCGCGCTCATGCTCAGGTTGGCGGACGCGCTGGAGGCGTCCGCCGAGGAGCTGGCGCTTCTAGATTGCCTCGATAATGGGATGCCGGTGAATATTGCGCACTTCTTCGCGGTCAACGTCGCGGCTGAGGCGATTCGCTATAACGCGGGCTGGATCGGAAAGATCAATGGCGAAACGCCGGTGGTCAGCATGCCGAATCAACACGTGTATACGCTGCGCGAACCCGTCGGGGTCGTCGGCGCGATCTTGCCGTGGAACGGACCGCTGGGAATGATCGCGACGCGGGTTGCGACGGTGCTCTCGGCGGGCTGCACCATCGTGGTCAAACCGGCGGAATTGACGCCGCTAAGCGCAATTCGTTTTGCAAAGCTTGCCCAGGAAGTGGGCATACCTGACGGTGTAATCAACGTAGTGACGGGTTTCGGGCATACGGCGGGTCAGGCGCTCGCCGAGCATCGTGGAGTCGACAAGATCACCTTTACCGGGTCGACCTCGACCGGAAAATCGATCGTCCGAGCCGCCGCGGGCAATCTGAAACGGGTGTCGCTCGAGCTGGGGGGTAAATCGCCGGTCATCATCATGCCGGATGCCGATATCGAAGCTGCGATCGTCGGGGCAAGCAATGGCATCTTCTGGAATTCCGGACAGATTTGCGTCGCAGGATCCCGGCTCTATGCACACGAAGCGGTTTTCGACCAGGTCGTCGAAGGTATCGCGAGGCGCGCCGATTCATTGGCCGTCGGTTCTGGTCTCGATCCAGCAAACGATATCGGACCGTTGATTTCCGAAGCTCAGCGAGAACGAGTCAAGGCCTATATCGGGTCCGGCGTGGCCGACGGGGCGACGATTGTCGCCGGTGGCAACGTCATCGCCAGGGACGGATATTTCATGCAACCCACGATCTTGACAAACACGCGCCCTGATATGCGGGTCGTTCGCGAGGAGATTTTCGGACCAGTATTGTGCGCTATGCGAATGAGCAATGCTGACCTGGATGCCTTGGTGAGCGCCGCTAATGATACCGAATATGGCCTTTCCGCTTACGTGTGGACCCGCGATCTAAGTATCGCCCACACGCTAGCACGCCGTATCAAATCGGGTTCGGTTCGAATCAACGGCGGCGTGGACCTCGATCCGGCGCTGCCGTTCGGTGGCCTCAAGCAGTCCGGCTGGGGTCGTGAGAACGGACGGGAAGGCATCGAGCTCTACTATGAGACCAAGTCTGTCTCGATCAAACTGTGAGCCACGGTGTCACGATGTCGGACGATATCGCACCCGTGAATATGTCGGGCAATGCTTATTTGGCCCGAGTGCTGAAGGACTTAGGTGTAACCCATATTTTTTACGTGCCGGTGCTAGCGCCGGAGGCAATGAAAGAACTCACACGCTTAGGCTTGCAGCCGATCGTGACCCATGGTGAGAAGGCAGCGGCGTACATGGCGGACGGGTATGCCCGCGTGGCGCGTCGAGTCGGCGTATGCGGGGCCCAAAATATCGGCGGGACCAATCTTGCGGCTGGGTTGCGGGATGCCTACCTATCACGAACGCCAGTCCTGGCACTGACCGGCGGACCGACGGCGGCGACCCGCTACCGCCAAGCGTACCAGGAGTTCGACGATCTTCCGGTATTCGCGGCGTTGACCAAGTTCAATGCGCGCGTTGATTCGGTCGAGCGACTCCCGGATTTGCTGGCAACGGCTTTTCGAGCGGCCACGACCGGGATGCCGCGCCCTGTCCATCTGCAGCTCGACGGATTCTACGCGGCATCCCTGATTGGCGAGTTTGAAGTGCGGATGGCAGCGGACCGACGATTCGGCAGTTTCCCCGCGTTTCGTCCCCAGGCCTCGGCGCAAGATGTTGACGCGGCGATCGGCGAGCTCAAAGCGGCCGAACGGCCGGTCATCGTGGCGGGCGGAGGGGTCCAATCGTCACAGGCCGCGGAGGCCCTGCGCGCCTTGGCGGAACGGATGCAAATTCCGGTGGCCACGTCGCTAAACGCGAAGAGCGTCATTGCTGACGACCATCCCCTGGGGGTGGGGTGCGCGGGCGAATATTCCCAAACGCCGGCCAATCGAGCGTTAGCTCAAGCGGACTTGGTTTTTTTTGTAGGGACACCGACCGGAGGACTGACGACGCTGAATTGGACTCTGCCGCCTGTGGAAACTCGGGTTATTCACCTTGATATCGACGCGGAATCCATCGGCAGAAACTATCGGAATTGTGTGCCCCTCCTTGGCGACGCTCGCACAGTGCTTGAACAGTTAATCGCTGCCGCACCGGCTCGCAGCGACCGCGGGCGGTGGTTGAAAACCTGTGCCGAGTTCCGTGCAGAATGGCGCCGGGCCGTCGAGCCGTTCGAACTGAACGAAAGGCCGGTGATGCGTCCAGAAAGGCTGTGCCGGCTAATGTCTGATCTACTGCCGCAGGACGCGATAGTTGTCGGCGACACCGGTCACGCAGCGGCATGGCTCGCCCAGAATATTGCGGTTCGATCAACCGATCAGCAGTTTATTCGTGCGGATGGGTCCTTGGGGTGGTCGCTTCCAGCGGCGATAGGTGCCAAGTGCGCGGCGCCGGAACGAGACGTGATCTGCTTTGGAGGAGACGCGTCGTTTCTATATCACATCGCAGAACTCGAGACGGCGGTCAGATACGGCAAGAAGATCATCGCCATCGTCAATAATAATGTGTGCATGAACCAAGAGAAGGTGTTTTGGGGTGATGATCCCGCGTTCGCCTCGAACTGGCGGTTCCGCGACACTAATTTCACCCAAGTGGCGCAAGGTTTCGGCTGCCGCGCCATGCGGGTCGAGACCAGCAAGGAATTCGTCGCCGCCTTCCGGCAAGCGCTGGCGTCCGATGTTCCGGCGGTGATCGATGTACGTACGGGCGCCGACGCATTGCCGCAGAACACGTGGAAGCCGTTTGGTGTGTCGGACGGCCACGCCTAGGCTACGATAGCTCGTGAGCCCCCTAAGCTCCTACATGCATGTGGGGTGGAATTTGATTGAGTTTGAGGGGTTCACCGTCTCGAGCCGCGGGTTCGGTTGCTTGCGCAACGGCATTGCTGACGCACTTGCGACAGTCTGAGCCCAACTCAGAAGGTGTGCGATGCCGTGTCGGGTTTCCGGCCGCTCGACTCCGCAGCGGCAATTGCTCGGATGAGGGCCGTGAGCCGCTCCGCAAATTTATCGGCACCCGCAGGGGCAAATGCCCCTAAGACATAACGATCCGGCCTCACGACGAAGATACGGCCCTTTGCGCAATCCAACCCACGGATGAGCGACAACGTCGGGTCCGTTATTACCTCGACGGATCCCGCGTACTGCGACTGGAATAGTGTTTCGGAAACCAAAACCCGCCGCGCAGAAATTGCCCTGAAACTAGCATGAGGGATGGAGCGTTCGAATAGGCTAATGTCATCCAGGAAGCCCAACAACGCAAAACCGTCGCCTAGCACGTCATCGAGACGACGTTCGCCTGCCCGTGTCTTGACGGCTGGCTGGGGAATCAAGCGGCCGACGGACGTCACGCGTTTGCTTCGCCCGTCGGGCAATAGCAGCCCCTGACGGAAGCGTGGCTTCGGCTTGTATTTCATTTGGGCAAAATAATCGCGGATCGCCGGGAAGCGGCCGAGGAGACGAAACAGCGATTGTGTAGCAAACCCACTAAGCCAATGACGAGGACCCATGATTCTGCCCATCCGCAATGCAAGATTGATCATCTCCTTCGCGTGGTCGCGACGCTCCTCTTCATAGGTGTCGAGGATCCCGGCCGGCAAAAGACCACGCACGACCCAGGCCAATTTCCATGCAAGATTATGCGCATCTCGAATACCGCTGTTCATACCCTGACCCGCGAACGGAGGCGTCAAATGACAGGCGTCGCCGGCCAAGAACACACGACCGCGGGACCATCGCGAGGCCAACCGCGCGTGGAAGGTGTAGACGGTTTTTCGGGCAATTCGACTCTGCGGCGCCGCGCCGTGACTACGAAGAAGCCCTTGTACTACGTCGGCGTCCGTCATCCTGCTTGGATCATCGCCCGGAACAAGCTTGAATTCGAAGCGGCGGGTGTCGTTCGGGCCCGGAAGCGCGATGCAGGGGCGCCGCACGTCGCAAAAGACCAATGTTTCCTGGCTGGGTGCCGGCGAATCCTCCAGATCAACAATGAGCCATTTTTGATTGAACGTCTCGCCATCCAAGCGGAGTCCAAGGCTGGCGCGGACTGAACTACTCGCGCCGTCTGCGGCGACAACGTAAGCGCCTCGCGCTCGCCGTCGTTCATGCCCTGGTCCGCGCAGTTCAAGCGTGACGCCCGCATCGCTCTGAGTGAGTGTTTCCACATGCCAACCAAACAACGTCTCGACGCAAGGGAATGCCGCCAAATGCTTTCGCAACTGTGCTTCGAGGATCGGCTGACGGAAGGCATTACGGCGAGGATAGCCGTACGGCGCCGCAGTCGGGCCCACCCTCAGAAACATCTTGCCGGCGGGCGTGAAGTACTCGGAGCCGTAGCCCGCAACGACGCGGCTGAGCACCGTATCGATGGCGCCGAAGGCTTGCATCGTCCGAAGTGATTCATCGTCAATGGATACTGCGCGAGGCTCCTGCACCGTCGTCGAGTTACGTTCGAGCAACAGCGTGCGTATTCCATAGCGACCGAGTAAATTGGCCGTCGTAAGCCCTGTGGGTCCACCGCCTACCACGATAACTTGGTGGTCCGTCGTTGCGACAATAGAGGCGCTCATGGCTGAATCAGGGTGCTCTGGCCGACAAACAACGGGCGTCTTCAACTGCGTAGCAGACCTTGTCCCCAGCTATTGAGAGTACGTTGCTCATGCGGCCATTGGCCTACCGGCCGGTCGTGTTCGACGACTTCCAGTTCCGCCGATATTTCAACCCAATTACCATCGGTGTCGTGCACAAACATGAACAGGTTGTTTCCGGGACCGTGACGGCCCGGGCCCCACTGAATCGGAATATTTTGCTTCGCCATGTGATCGCACCAATCGCGAATCTGATTCCAGTCCTTGGTCTCGTAGCAATGATGATCGAATCGATCCTCGGATGCCTTGAAGACCGCGAAGCTGTGGTGTTCATGGCTGCAACGCAGAAATGAGGTTCTCACTCCTCCTTCTGGATCAATGACGTTATCCGATAAAGTGAACCCAAGTACCTCCATGAAAAATCGAACGACACGTTCCGGGTCTCGGCTGGACATGACTACGTGTTGTAGGCGTGCGGGCCACATTTGCGCCTCCAAAAGCGGCGCCGATTGCTGCTGTGCTACACCAAAGATCAACTCAGTGCCGTCGGGATCTCGGATCGAAATCGATTCAACAAAGAGCGGCGAACCGCCCGGGCGGCAAGGCCAATGGGAGGCATCGATCCGCCGTCGCAGGCGTTCGAGTTCGGCCCGATCGGGCACCGCGAATCCGGCGGCCTCGAGGATTTTGGCCCGTCCCGCGACAAAGAGAAGTTGTCGGTCGAGCGCCTTCGCGAAAAACATTCCGTCTCGTTCGGCAATGTCGTATCCCAACGCAGTTTGGTAAAACGTTGCCAGCAACGCCGGGCTCGGGCTCGCAATCACTAGGTGATGTAGCGTTGCCGTCAGGCATGTTTCTGGTCGGCGCGACTTAACGGTCGAGACTTCCATGCTGTGAATCACCTCAAGATCGGTCCCAGGATGACTCGTCGGCGACCGTGTTACGCAAAGTACCGATGCCCGAGATCTCGACCTCCACAACATCGCCCGGTTTCATCCATACGGGAGGTTGACGGAATGCTCCAACCCCTCCCGTGGTCCCCGTGATCAACACGTCGCCGGGAGCCAACGGCGTAAAGCTCGAGCAATATTCAATAAGCTTGCTTACGCTGAATATCATGTCCGAAGTGTCCGTATCCTGCATCACCTCGCCATTGAGGCGCGTCTGCAAATGTAATTTTGATGGGTCCGCAATTTCATCGGCAGTGACCAACCAGGGGCCGAACCCACCGGTTTGGGGAAAGTTTTTCCCAGGCGTGAACTGGCTCGTATGCCTCTGCCAATCGCGGAGACTGCCATCGTTGTAACAGGAATAGCCGGCAACGACATTCAAGGCATCGGCTTCCTTGACGTGATGCGCCGGGCGACCGATGACGACGGCAAGTTCACCCTCAAAATCAAATTGGATGGAATTGCGGGGGCGTAGCAGGGGCTCGTTATGCCCCACCTGAGAATCGGCGAAGCGGGTGAATACCATCGGGTACTGCGGGATGGCGCGTCCCGCTTCCTTCATGTGGGTAGCATAATTGATGCCGATGCATAGAATCTTACCGGGATCGGTGATTACTGGCTGAAACCGTATCTGCGCCAACGACAGCACTGGCAATGAGTCGACATCCGTGTCCTGAAGTTCGCCCGCCCCGCCATTCAACAACAAATTCTTCAGGGTGCCACTGAAGCGGCCTTTCAAAGGACTGAGGTCGATGAGTCGGTCCGCTCGGAGCAATCCCACTGCATCGCGGCCTTCATGCGTAAACGAAACCAATTTCATACGTGCTCCGCGAAAAAAGGACTAAATACGGCTCTCGTTTCACTCCGTATCGGTGGTCATACTTTGTGTGGGTTAGACGCTACGATACACGGAGACATCCCGCTCGGGCGAGGCGTCGGCTGCTAGACTATATTCTCATATCACGATAATAATATCATTAGTAATTTGACCTTCTCGGCGAGCATACCGTCGTGCTGGGCAAAGCCGGGCTCGTACGCCCGTTTTCGACCCTCGATTACTGCCCGTGCCTGCGGGCCAGCGCACACTCCTGTCATGAGCGACACTTAAAGCGACGGAAAAGGGTCCTTCCCGATCATCAGGCACTCCTCCGGCGGAATGGGGTCGAGCCTCACTCGCACGTTAATGCACGCCGGGCGACGCTTGGCTAGCGCGGTCCGCAACGCATTCTCAAATGTCGAAGGTTCGTCCACAAAGTAGCTATCGGCTCCAAGCGCTGCGGCTACTTCATGGTACTGCCCGTTTTCCAGTCGAGTGTTGGTAATTCGATCAGGCCCAACCACGTATTGCTGGAAGTGAAGGGTGGCGCCCCAGCTTCGATTGTTCATGACGATGACTATAATCGCGATATCCTGCCGAACCAAGGTATCGAACTCGGCGAGGCTATAGCCAACCGCGCCATCGCCGGTGACGAGGATCGTGCAACTTCCGGGCGGGGCCGCTAGCTGTGCGCCGATTGCGGTACCGAAGCCTACCCCCATCGAACCAAGATAGCCGTGCGTAAGAAAGGCGCCCGGACACGCCTTGGACATCGTCTCGCTCAACCAGAGGTAAGTCAGTGCGCCATCGGCCACGACTGCCGTCGTATTGTCGACGTTGGCCGCTACGATGCGTGATGCTTCGAAAGGGTGAATGGGTGTTCCCGCATCGATCCTTCGTGCGAGATTGTGGTAACGCGCCTCGACCAGCCGGTTTACACGACTTCGCCAGTCGTGAAGGTGTTTCCAGGGCAACTTCGCGGCTGCCAGCGTCAGGGCTTCCAGCGCCGCGCCGACGTCGGCGACGATGCCAAGCTCTATGGATTGGAGCCGACCTAATTCGCGCGCATCAGGATCGATTTGCACGATGCGCGCAGAAAGCGGCAGCAAGGCACCCGATCCGTGCGCCGTGTTCAGGCCAAAACGCACGCCGAGTTGAAGTACGGCGTCCGGCGCGGCACCGTTGGAATTGAATCCGTACAGGCCTTGGATCAAACCTGCGTTCGCCTCTCCGAGGCCGGATAGGAGGTTGAGGCCCTCGTAGTCGCCAAACACGGGTATGCCGGTCCGGGAGACAAATTCCTCGAGGACGGGTCCGACATTGCTGCGGCTTGCTTCCGACCCCACGACGATGATCGGGCGTTGCGCGCTGCCTAGTAACGCAAGGGCCGCAGCAATATCTGCTGGATGAGGCGACGCGCCGTGCGTCGGAGGGATCGCGGGAATTGTTACCGTGGTTTCGTCGACCTGGCTTGTTAATACATCCCATGGAATGTCCAATAGGACTGGGCCCCGCGGCGCCGACCGCGCGATGCGTATGCCTTGAGCCACGAGGCGTGGGATCTGATCAGTGCTGACTACCCGATGTGCCCACTTGGTAATGGGTGATGCCACCGCGACTTGGTCGATGCCGGCCTGTAACGTGTTTGTCTCAGTATCCCGCAACGCACCAGATCCGGTAATGTAAAGCACGGGAGTGCGGTCAAGAAACGCGTTCGCGATCGACGTGATAACGTTGGTGAATCCACCCCCTGCAGTAACCAGCGCGACCCCCAGGGTGCGCTTAACCCTGGCGTACCCTTCCGCGGCATGCCCCGCCGCCATTTCATGCCGTACATCGACTATACGCAAATCGTGGTCGCGGCATGCTTGGAAAATGGTATCGATGTGAGCGCCATGGATCCCAAATAATGTGTCGACACCCGCTTTGGCGAGGGTACGTACGACGATCTCGCCCCCTGTGATCATCGACATCTCAATAATGCCGGGCGAAGCATTTCGCTCGGCCGTCAGATTTGGCAACGTCTAGATCATCGAGCAGATTCATTTTCAGCCTCCACAAGTTAAAAGGTTCGCAACGGATCGCGGCGATCCCAATCGATGGACGCCTGCTCGAAACCTTTCAACAGAGGCTCGCCGACTGACGTCATCGTCGTCTTATGCAGCAACCGACGTGCCGACAATGAGGGGCCGCGCAGCAGTAAAAAAGTGGCAACATACGCTTTCGGGAGAGGATTGTTTTGAGATACCAGCGGCCTTGCAATATACGCCGCCGTTAATATGATCGCAATTGTCATATATTGAGAATCGTTCCGAACGAGTCCAGTAACGGCCCACGTCACGATTTTCAGCTTGCGGTTATGGTAACTTTGTTGTCTTTCGGGGATTTGCGTGACGACAGCCGATAAGGTCCTTAGCGTACTGGCGCTTTTTTCGATGGAACGGCCGGAGTGGACCGTGGAGAAGGCAGCCGAGGAACTTGGCCTTGCCGTCAGCACCACGTACCGATACTTCCGCAGCCTGTCGCGTGCAGGATTGCTAGCCGCGCTCATCCCTGGCCGCTACGTCCTGGGGCCCGCGATTACCCAATACGATCGCCAAATGCGCTTTCTTGATCCGCTGGTCACGACGGCTCAGCCGATTATGAAGCGCTTGGCGGCCATGGCACCGCCGCATGCGGTTGTACTGTTATGCCGCCTATATCGCGATCACGTGATGTGTGTACATCAAGAAAGCGCCGGGCAGGTGGATTTTGCAATCAGTTACGAACGTGGACGCCCTATGTCTCTTTTCCGGGGTGCTTCATCCAAAGTCATCCTGGCAAACATGTCATCGCGTACGGCAAAGGCGCTGCAGGGACGTTATTCTCTCGATATGCGACAGGCCGGGCTTGGGGCCACCTGGGATCAGGTTAAAACGCGGCTGCGGGACCTTCGCGCCGCCGGGAGCGCCGTCACCCATTCGGAATTGGATGTTGGTATGGCGGGGATCGCGGTTCCCTTGTTCGATCCGCAACGGGATGTGGTCGGGAGCATCTCGTTTGTGACACCCATACGGTACACGACACAGAAATTCATTGCGACGGCGCACGAAGACTTATCCAAGGCGAGCGAAGAAATTCATTGGGCACTTTGCGTACTTGCTTCCGGACATACCGGGAATTCCGATCGCAAAGCCGGGGATCTCCGTCAATCGAAGAGAACGGCAAAGCGCCCTTCTCGAGCGAGGCGTTCCTCATAGATGTTCGTGCGCATCAGATGTGGGCACACTACGGAAACACCAATAGACTCGGACGCGACTTCCGCTCGCAGCACTTCCATTATCCCTACGACCGCCATTTTCGCACCCACATAGATGCCGACGTTCTCAGAGGCAACCAAACCGGCCGCCGAAGCCGTCGAAAGTATATGGCATTCTTCGGCGCGCGATCACCAGTCCGAGGCCACTCGCGCCGCCCGTTATAAACGCGACTTTGCCGATTAAGTCTTTCATTCCGGACCTTCCTCCCTAGAGACAACACACAGCGCGACTTGACTAGGGTCTATGTTATCATCTTGTGATAATATTGGTTAGATAGAGGACGCGCGTTGTAACTTCATCGCCTACTGTGGGTCGAACGCCAGGAGGCCCGGGCCTGTCCTATTGGCCAAAATCAGCGGCGCGGCGCCGGCCGCCGCGCAACAGAAACAACACGAGGACCGCCGCGATGGCAACGAGTATCACGATCGATCCAAGGACAGCGCGTGCGCCGTAGCTCCCTGCCAAGACGAACCCCGCATAGAGCGGTCCCATGACCGAACCGATGCGGCCGGCTCCTACCGCCGCGCCCACAGACAGGGTCCGCGCCTCTGCCGGATAGAAGTTCGGGATCACGCCATTGAGGCAGTTCTGGCCGCCGAGCAGCAGAAAACCCATCGCCGTGAAGCCCGCGAGGTAGGCACCATAACTGTTTGCCACCGCGACAACGGCAGCGGCGGCGAGCATCAGGAAGTAGGCGAGCGGGATCGTGCGGACGGGAGCCAAGCGATCGGTCGCCCTACCGAGCAGGACGCTGCCGGCCGCCGCCGCCAGGTTGAAAGCGAGCGACAAAAGCTGGGCCTGAGCGGGTGCGAAGCCCTGCCTGATCATCAGGGTCGGCAGCCAGTTGAGCAACAGGTAGATGATCAGCAAGGTGATGAAATAGATGATCCAGATGTACAGGGTCATCAAGGTCCGCCCCTCCCCAAACAGCATGGCGAACGAGGGACCCTTGCGTTGAGGGTCGGGCGAGGCGAACCGAAGATCGGGCAGCAACAGCAGAATCGGCAGCGTAAGCAAAGGCAACGCGCCGCCGAGGTAGAAGATGGTCTTCCAGCCCCACCGCTCCAGGGTCGCCGCGGCTATGGCGGCCGCCACCGCGCCGCCGATGGGCAGGCCGGCCATGATCATGGTGACGGTGCGTACGCGCCGCGCCGGCGAGGCGTAGTCCAAGGCAACGCCGATTACGCAAGGGATCGCCGCACCCAGGCCGAGCCCGGCGGTGAGGCGGACAGCGAGCAGGCCTGCGAAGGTGCCGGCGAGCGCCGTCGCCAGAGTCATCGCCCCGAAGATCGCCACGGCCACCGCGAGTGTATTGCGGCGGCTCCAACGATCCGCGCAATAGCCGCCGGTCACCGCGCCCAGCACCACGCCCCACTGCCCTATGCCGAAGAGTTCGCCACTTTGAGTAAGGGCGATGTGCAGGGCCGGCATGAGCTTCGGTGCAGCGACACCCATCGCCTGCACGTCATAGCCTTCCGCCAGCATCAGAACAAAGCAGACGGCGACGGTCAGCGCCAAGATGGCGGGCGTTCCGACCGCGCCGGGGGGCGCCGGAGCACGGGGGTCTCGCAGGATCATGGCATCTTCTCCCTATCCGATCTATTGCTGGCCCGTATCCCGGGCGTTTGTTCGAGCTCCTCGATGCTAGGCACGGCGCACTGCCGCGCGAATCCACTCCGCGATCCGGTCGTGCTTGTCGGCTGGGTGGTTGTAGATGCAGTGGTCTCCATCGGAGTAGACGACCACCCGCACATCGTCGGCGCCCGCCCGGGCCGCGATTTCCAGGACCTCCGCTTCGGTCACGAGTGGGTCCGCCCCGCCGTGCAGGATCAACAGCGGCTGGGACGAGCACGCCATTTCCCGTCCCGAATCCAGGGCGCCCCAGACAGCGCCGGCATCCGCCTCGCCGCAAAAGACGACGAACTTGCGCAGCTTGCTCGGCAACTCGCCCGTGAGCGGCGGCGGGCGCAGGGGACCGCCATTGCTGCAGACCGCGCGGATGCGCGGGTCATGCGGCGCATAGTTCATCGTCAGGCAACCGCCCATACTGTTGCCCACCATGATCAGGGGCAGGCCGTGCGTCTCGGCTTCGACCTGGTCGACCACCGCACGCCAGTGAGCTTGCCAGTCGGGGCCGAAATAGAGGCCGTGGTCAAGGCGCGTCTCGCCCTGTCCGGGGCCGTCGATCAGGTAGGCGACGATCCCCCGCGCGGCCAGGGCCTGGCCCATGGCGGCGAAATCCATTGCCCAGCCCTCGACGCCGCCCCACACCACCGCTGCGGCGATCGGCTGCGCCGCCTTAAAGCGCCAGCCCGCGAGGGTCATCCCTTGCGCACCGCGCAGAACCAAGCGTGCGCGGTCCCCGGCGATCGCTCCGGCGGAGGCATAGAGGTCCGCGGCCCGGGCGAAGATGTCCCGCCGCTCGGCCGTGTCCGCGATCATCATCATTTGCGAGGCGCGCGCCAGGGCCGCCTTGCGGAACAGTATCCCGGCGGCGGTCGCCGGCGCGACGCCCGGACCGGGGTCGGGCAAGCGATCGCCCAGCTCGCAGGCCGCGGCCCGCCATCCATCGCCCTGCGCCACCCGGCTCGAGAGCTCGTCCGCGTCCTCCCGCGCCAGCCCATAGGCGACCAGGCGCTCAGGACCGAACTGGCGCAGGGCCGCCTGGGATTCCGGCGACAGCTGGTCGAAACCGTCCGGCAAGGCGGGCGGCCGGCGCCGGAAAGCGTGGCGTTCAACGATGGGGGAATGCGCCATCAGCCGATCAGACTCCGTAAATAGGCCTCGACCTCGGCCGCGTCGGCGCGGTCGGTCGCCAGGCCGAGGTACTTGTCCGGGCGGATGACGAGCAGGGGCGCGCCGGTAATCTGCAAGCTGGCCCGCAGATGGCCTTCAGCGTCCACCACCTCGCCATTCGGGCTGACCTGAACCAGCGCGAGCTGCGGCTCGGGGAAGTGCGCGCGGAGTGCTGCAAGCGCCTCGCCCCAACGGTCGCCGAAGGCCAGGACCGTCGGACGTGGCCCGCGCAGCACATCGAACAGCCGCGCGGGCGTGCCGTTCCAGATGAGACCGGTGGCGTCCGGTATGCGGTCGCCAGCCACGACGTAGCCCGGCGCGGCGCGCTGCTCCCGCGCCAGCACGCCGCCCCGATAGGCGAGATTCAGCTGCAACATGCTGTCGTCGCGCCCGGTCGGAAGCCCCTTCATCTCGAATGACTGCGCCTCCAACGCCGAGGTCATCCCCAGCATCCAGGCCGCGATCGGTCGCCGTTCCGCTTCATAACTGTCGAGCAGCGCGGTGGGGGCTCCCCGCAGCGCGCCGGCGATCTTCCAGCCGAGGTTGTAGGCATCCTGCACGCCGGTGTTGAGACCCTGGGCCCCGGCCGGCGAATGGACGTGGCCAGCGTCACCGGCGAGAAACGCCCGTCCCACGCGATAGCGCGCGGCCAGTCGCACGTTCAGCCGCCAGGCCGTGCCCCAGGCCATGTCCAGCAGCCGAATATCATCGCAGCCCGTGCGCTCGTTGATGATGGACTGGAGGAGCGGGAGGGTCGGCTGGTCGGGTGCCTGCGGCGGGACGGCCGCCTGGCACTGGAAGAGGTCGGTGGTCGCCAGCGGCGCGAGGTTGAGCATTCCGCCTCGCCCGCGGAAGCTGTGCCAACTCGTTCGATCCAGACCCGAGAGGCGTACGTCGGCCACATAGAGCCGGCGCGTCTCGTCGGTATCGCCCTCGAAGGGCACGCCGAGTAGGCCACGCAGGGTGCTGCGTCCGCCGTCACAGCCGACGACGTAGGATGCGCGCTGGAGCTCTTGGCCCGTCGGCGCGGACAGGGTAAGGACGACTCCCTCGTCGGTCTGCTCCAGCCCCTCGAGCTCCACGCCGTACTCGACCCGGCCGCCCAACTCCGTCAGCCGCCCGCGCAAGATCTCCTCGGTCAGATTCTGGGCGATGGTGAAGGGGCGCGGATAGGGGGTGTCGGACGTGGGCAGACGACCGCCAAACAGGTGCTCGATCGCGGTTTCGCCGCCTGGCTGGTGTACTCGGATCGCCGGGGTCCATTCCCCGCGGGCCAGGATCCGGGCGATTACGCCCAGATCGTCCATCAGCTCGAGCGTGCGCGGCTGAAGCGTCTTGCCGCGCGAGCCATCGAACGGCCGCAGTACGCGATCGATGAGCCGGAAGCCGACGCCGTGCCGCGCCAGTTCGCAGGCCAGCGTCATGCCGACCGGGCCTGCGCCCACGACCACTACGTCCACTGGCTTCATACCGACGTCCTCTCATGAACCTCGACTCGACGGCGATCCGCACGACGCGGGGTTTGGCCGCCGGACCGGCCTGGACGCTGATCATGCCTCACAGGACCACCCCGCTCATTGGGGTGCATGCATTGCGATCCCGTGCCAGCGCAGGCAGGCCTCGCCCATGATCAGGGCCAGATCGGCGGGAGGCAGCCAGGGCATATGCTCGGTGTAGACCGTAATGCATTCCCGCCAGCTGAGCTTCATGCGGGTAATGTCGGTGCCCCAGAACAGCCGCTCGGGGCCGAATGCGTCGTAGAGGCGCCGCACTTCGTTCGAAAGCGAAGGGACGGGATAGTCCTCATTGAAATAGCCGGGTCCGCCGGTGAGCTTGACCGCCACGTTGGGCAGCTTGGCGAGATCGAAAAGTCCGGCGAATTGCGTCAGGCCCGGACCCATGGCCGCGGCGCCGAAGTGATCGATGGTGATCTTGAGATTGGGATGCCGTCGCGCTGCCTCCTCGACATGCGGAAGAATGGCGCCGCCACAGACCGCGAGCGGCAGGCCGCTGTCGGCCATGGCCCGCCAGAACCAGTCCAGGCTGCCGTCACTCGGCCAACGGATCCGGCTCAGGGTGGAGGTTTCGCCGGGCGGCGCCTTTGGCGAGGCGGTGATGAAGCGCATGCCGATCATACCCGGCACAGCGGCGCAGGCCTGCAGCCGTTCACGCGCATCCGGTTCGAGCAGATCGACCCAGCCGTGAATCAGGAAACGGTCGGGGTGGGCGCGATGGGCCTCGACCGCATAGGCGAGCGAGGCCTCGTCCCAGACTGGCGGACAATCGATGGCGATGTCCACCCCCGCCTCGTCCATGCGCGCGAGGGCTTCGGTATAGGTGAATCGCTCGCCATGCGCAGGCGGCGCCCCAGGATTTTCCCAGAGGTGGATCTGGGCGTCGACAACCATCATTCGGCGGTTCTCCAGGCAGTAGGCAAAGGCAAGTTGCGGGCGTGGCGCGTCCTAGTCGACGCGCACCTGCAGTTCGACGAGACCCTCGATCGTCCCGTCCAGCCGGTCCCCCGAGGTGACCGGACCGACACCTTCCGGCGTCCCTGTGAAGATCAAGTCGCCCGGCCTGAGCTCCCACGCCGCAGACAGATGCTCGATCGTTTCAGCAATGTTCCAGATCAGTTGGGAGATGCTGCCCCTCTGGCGAATGGCCCCGTTGACTGCGAGCGAGATGCCTGCAGTGCCGATGTCCGGGACCTCATTCTTGGGCGTGATCGGCCCGATGGGCCCGCTGTGTTCGAAGGCCTTGCCGATCTCCCACGGCCGACCTTGCTTCTTCATGTCGTTCTGCAAATCACGACGCGTCATGTCCAGGCCGACCGCATAGCCGAACACCAGCGCCATGGCGTCAACCGCCTTGATGTCACGGCCGCCCTTGTCGAGCGCTACGACCAATTCGATCTCATGATGGAGATTCTTGGTCAGCGCAGGATAGGGCATGGCGCCGACGGCACCCTCCTCCACCACGAGCAGACCATCCGCCGGCTTCATAAAAAAGAATGGCGGCTCCCGCCCGGTGAAACCCATCTCCTTGGCGTGATCTTCGTAGTTGCGGCCCACGCAATATACCCGGTGGACAGGAAACAACGCCGAGCAGCCTGTTACGGGAATCGTAACAGGCGCAGGCGCTGCGAAAAGGAGTTGCCCCTTCGTGGAAGCGGCGGATGTGGCTATAGGCATATGGTGAAATCCTGTCAGAAGCTCGAAATGGAAATGGGCGCCTCGTCGGTCATCACCTCGGCGGCAGGCTTGTCGTTGCTCCCCATATCCGTCCAAGCCGGCACGCGTCCGATGCGAACGGCCTCATGCCAGGCGAAGTTGAGTTCGACCTTTATCCCGTTGATCGGCTCGCGCATGAACAGCTGGTAGAGGTTGGAGTTGTGCGCCTTGCGCTCGTTGAACTCAACGCCGTTACGCGTCAGACGCTCGATGAACTCCTCGATCGCTTCGCAATTCAGACAAAGATGATCGATGCGTCCCGAGCCAAGCGCGCCGCCCGCGGAATAGTCCGTTCCGTCCACATCGCTGGGCGTCTCAAGATAGGTATCCTGGTGGTCGGAGAAGTGGGCGTTGCCGATGTGGATCACGTCCTGGTCGCCGATGTACAGCCAATAGACGGGGAAACCGAATTCCGGATGGTGGCCTTCGCGGAAGCCCAGATTGTTCACGAACCAGTCGCGCGTGCCCTCGGGGTCATGAGTTAGGATCAATAGATGTTCCAGAAAGCGCAGACCCATGATGGCGTCCTCGATATCGATGCTAGGAGGCGTGTTCGACGGCGATAGGGCGAGTCTCGCCCGTCTCGGTGAGCGTGCGGGTCGCATCCGGCCGCGCATAGATCCACAGGATCTTCATCGGCTCGGTTGACGACAGGTTGCGGAACCGGTGGGAGATGTTGGGCGCGATATAGGTCGTATCGAAAGGCTCGAGCTCGTGGGTGGTGCCCGCCACGTCCAGGCAGGCTCGGCCGCTGAGCAGCATGACGCTCTCCGGGCAGTTGTGGCTGTGGAAAGGTACAGCCGCTCCGCCGGCAAACTCGGTAATACCGTTGATGAACGACGCCTCCCCCACCGAAGGGACCACCAGGGGCGTAGTTCGCGCGCCGCCGCCACGGTCGTGACTCGCCATCCGCTCCGGGCGGAGCACGGCGTAAATAGCCCGCTCAGTAGGCTCGTCGGAGACATTTTGGGCGGTGGGGGTGGTTGACATGATCAGAGCCTCGCAGGTCCGGTCCAGACAGTCTTGGGATTGGTGAACTCGCGCGCGCCCAGGATCCCGATTTCGCGGCCGTGTTGCCACTCTTTGGCACCGCCGACGGAGACATCGGCTCGCAGGCGGAAGGGAGTGCCGTTCGCGACCCGCTCGGCCTCGGATGCGTCATGCCACCGCAGTATAGTCGCAGCTGGACCGCTGGTCTGCCCGCGCGCTACGGTCACCTCGGGCGTGACCGCGTCGAGCACCGTCGGCTCTTTGCATCGCGCCATCATGCCGCCGCCAACTCGGCGAGCGGCGCGATGCCGATTTCTTGGGCAAGGGCGTTCAGCTCGTCAAGCAGGCCCTGGGAAAGGGGAAAGCCGGCAACGGCGTAGCGGGCGTGCTTCTCGAAACT
Organism: Gammaproteobacteria bacterium; assembly: GCA_003134045.1. Taxonomy (GTDB): domain Bacteria; phylum Pseudomonadota; class Gammaproteobacteria; order Steroidobacterales; family Steroidobacteraceae; genus Bog-1198. The sequence goes on along the minus strand of PLAH01000181.1, from coordinate 41,015 downwards.
CTGTTCGCCGGGGAGCCAGATTCTATCCACGCCCGGCAACCGTTCACTGGAGCGGATGTCACGCACCACCGTGTCCGCCGACTTGCGAAATTCTTCCGCGTCGCCGAAAGCGGCCGGGTCGATGACGGCCACCGTCTGGCCCGTATTGGTCACGCTCGTGTGATCGGCGTTGAAGTCGATGACCTGCCGTCCCATCGCGGCCCCGCCCAGGGTCCCTGCGAGGAAACCCACCACCAGCGCCAAGCCATAGCCCTTATGGCCACCGATCGGCAGCAACAGGCCCTCGGCGGATCGGGCGGGATCCAGGATGGGCTGGCCCTGGCGATCGATCATCCAACCGGGCGGCATCATCTCACCCCGCTTGGCCTTGGCTTTCACCTTGCCATAGGCGGCCATGGCCGTGGCCATATCCAGTATGACGGGCGGCTCGTCCCGCGTCGGCAGGCCGACTGCGATCGGGTTGGTCGACAGCATCAGCTCGGTCCCGCCCCAGGGCGCTAAGTGATTGGCGTTGCCTACGGCGAAGTAGAGGCAGATCAGCCCTTCGGTAACCACTCGGCGCACGTACAGGGAAGCGGGACCGGCATGGTTACTCATCCGGGTGTTGACCCACGCCATCCCGCTCTGGCGCGCCTTGCGCATCGCCAATGTCGTCGCGAAGGAGACCACGAGATGACCCATGCCGTTGTCACCGTCGACCAGGGCGGTCGAGACGTGTTCCCGGACCACTCGTATGTGCGGTTCCTTGTTGATGCCGCCGGCTCGAATGCGCTTGATGTACTGCGGCAGGCGAATGATCCCGTGGCCGTCGGACCCGTACAGGTCCGCCTCGACCATCAGCGCAGCAAGCGTGTCCGCCGTGCTGGTGTCGAATCCCTGGCTCTCGAATGCCGCGCGGATGAATCGATGCGCGGCCGCGGCGGGGATGGAATGTTCATTCATCCCCGGCTTCTTACGTCATCCGCGCCGTCGTCTGCCAATGCCAAATTTGCGCCCCCCCATATCGCTTGGGTATGCTTTCGACCGCCCTCTCTTAATCCGAGCCCACCCTTGAACCTGCGCACTCTCAAGTATTTTGTCGCGATTGCGGATGCCGGCAGCTTTACTGGCGCGGCCGCCGCCATCCCCATTGCGCAGCCGGCGCTCACCCGACAAATGCGGGAGCTGGAGATCGACTTGGGGGTGAAGTTGCTCGAGCGCCGGCCGCGAGGGGTCGTGCTTACCGCGGCCGGTGCGACCTTCTACGCCTCGGCCCGGCGCATACTGGCCGAGGCTGCCCGCGTCCGGAAGACACTGAACCGCGCCCAGTTCGCCGGCAAGGCCGCAGTGACCATCGGCGCTCCGCCCACCCTGGCCGGCTTGCTCCTGCCCGGTCTGCTCGAGACCTGCTCGCACACCTTGGAGGGCATTGAGCTGCGGACCCGGGAGGCCTTCACCCCCGTTTTGCTGGAGTGGCTTGAACGCGGCGTGATCGACATGGCGATTGTGACCAATCCCGACGGCGGCCGCGCCTTGTCCTTTCAGCCGTTGCTCAGCGAGCCCTTCGCGCTGGTGTCAAACCGCGACATGGGCTACGGCGAACTGGTGCACATCCACCAGATCGTGCGCATTCCTCTGCTCATGACCAGCCTGCACAGAGGCATCGTCGAGCAGCAGCTGCGTATTCTCGGCCTCTCACTCAACGTCCATTGGGAAATCGACTCGGTCGACTCCATCCGCCAACTGGTCTGCAGGGGGCAATGGGCGACCATCATGCCAATCTCCGTGTTCAAGGACGTCGCGGAGCCGGCCCGGCTCACTGTGTCGGAAATCTCCTCCGTCCAACTCAATCGTCAACTCGCCTTGGCGACTCGTGCTGATGCACCCCCGACCCCCGCCATTTCGCTCGTGCAGGAACTCATCGAGGGAGAGTTCGACCGGCTGACGCAGGACGGCCGTTTCAGTTTCAAAGCGAGCCCCTGGTCGCAGACCGCCGACGGCGACCCATCACACTCTAATATGGAAAAAGTCGAACTCAGCATTGGTCCCGACGACTCCCCAAAGCCATAGTAGCGCCTGATCGGGCGGACAAAGATCGGATTGCAAATGGTCCGCGCGTTTCGGGAGACGATTAGCCCGTCACGAGGCACAGCAAGGATTGATGTGGGGAGGAGTTGTCGGTTGAGCGCAAAAACGCGAGGCACTGCAGTGGCGATCACCTTGCTCGGAGTGAGCTGGGTTGGAGCCGTCGATGCCCACCATTCCTTCGCCGCTTATGACATGACCCGCAGCGTGACGGTGCAGGGGACCGTCAAAGAGTTCCGATGGAGCGCACCGCACTCGAGTGTCGTCGTCGTGATCAAGTTGGCCAACGGGAAGTCGCAGGAGCTGAATTTGGTTACAGGGCCTCCCGACATCTTCCTTCGCCAAGGCATGGCGCCGAAGAGCTTGCGCGCCGGCGACAAGGTAGAAGTGACCTATCACCCGAATATCAACGGCTCTTCCGGCGGCTCACTGGCCGGCCTCACCTTGCCGGACGGGCGAAAATTCACGGATCGAGAATCCTTTGGCGCCTCGCCGTCGCCACCGCCCTCCACGTCGCCACCATGATGTTGACGAGTTCGCCGAAATGAAACGTTTATATCCATTTTTTGCCTCGCTCGTGTGTTCGAGCCTCGGCGTTCTCTGTTGTTCCGCCTGGACGCAAGCAGCATCAGCCGAAGTCAATCTGGAGGGGACTTGGCAAGTCGCACGGCCGCGCGCGATTCTGGATCCGATAGACGGCGCTGTCCCGTTCACGCCCGAGGCGCGCAAACATTACGAGGCCAACAAGCGCTCGCGCGCCTCCAAACGTTACGATTACGACCTCGTTCAAACACTGTGCTCAACGCCGGGGCTTCCGCGCCTGATGTTGACGCCGGATCGCTTTCATATCTGGCAACGGCCCGAATGGATCACTTTCCAGTTCGAGTGGAACCGGCTCTTTTACCAAGTCGACATGACCGATCGCGAGACCGCACCTCTGCTGGTCGGCGTCAACATCGGCGTATCAAAAGGGCAGTGGCAAGGTGACACGCTGATCGTCAAGACGGACGATTTCACCGATCAAACATTGATCGACTCGCTCGTGCCGCACAGCGATGAATTGAAATTGACGCAGCGATTCAGGCTGCTCGATTCCAATACGCTTGAAGATCATCTCACGATAGAGGATCCGCAGACTTTTACCCGGCCGTGGGAGGCGATTATCAAATATAACCGTCAGCCGGACGCGCCGTTTCCAGAAGATGTATGCATCGACCGGCTCAAAGCCGGACAGCTGCCATTGCCGCCAAAATGAGGATGCCGGTGTTCGCTCACGTTAAATTCTCTGCCTACGCAAGTGTGTTGCACCGAGGCGTCTTGACGGCCCTAGGCATCGCTGGCGTGGTCGCATCCGTGCAGTATGCCGACGCACAGGGCCCTTTCCCCGCAAGCGGCACGGCCCCGCCAGGCGTTGCTGCCCCTCCAACGGGCATTGGCCCGCCTCCCGGTATGACGGGCCCGCCGCCAGGTGTTGGCCCACCGCCCGGGGTTACGGGCCCACCGCCAGGTGTTGGCGGTCCACCCCCCGGTGTTGCTGGGCCACCGCCAGGAACTGGCCCATCGCCGGACGGAGGGCTGCCCGAGGGGGCCATCGCCGCTTTCCGGGACAAATTGGCGGCGGACTTGCTGCCACTCTCGGGTAAGTGGCCGTCACCATCGCCCGATCCGAAAAATCTCGAAGGCGTCTGGCGACAATACAATATGCTTCCGCTAGAGCGTTCCACCGATATGTACGGCGCAAAGACGCCGCTCAACGCTGCGGGACGCTCACTTCTCGCAAAGCGCGTGGCCGCGGCGCACGCAGGTACTCCGTATGTGAATGCCTCGGCCGTCTGCCTCCCGCCGGGACAGCCCCTGCAACTCGAAATCAACCTGCCCTTCGTAATCCATCAAAATAAGGGGTGGGTCCAATTTTTGTTCTATCAATACCACGGCGCCTGGACGGTGGTATTGGATCCAGCAATGCAACCAAGCGGTAGCGTTCGCTCCTACATGGGACGCTCGGTCGGGCATTGGGAAGCCGATACATTGGTCGTCGAGACAAGTGGCTTCAAGCAGGCGCTTTGGTTGGACATCAACGGGACACCGGTCTCGACCGACGCCAAGCTCACGCATCGTATTCGCAAAATGCACCAAGGTGCACAGCAAGGCGACTGGTCGCTCGAGGTCATCACCACCGTTGACGACCCCACTTATTACACGAGGCCATGGTCGTGGGCGACCGCCTATGTCTGGCGGCCGGATAAGGCGCCCATTAGTGAATTCGACTGCGAATATTCGGTTAATCGCCCCGATTACATCACGAGCTCTGGACTGGTGCCCGAACCGAAGGATTGAGATGGCGCCGGTCGCTTTCCCGGGTGGAAACGAGGATGAAAATGGCTTCAACAAGTCTATGCACGGTCGCAGATTAACGCCAGAGAGAATCCCGAAGCGCACAGCATAGCGAGAGTCCGCTCACACGGACCTGCTCGTCGGTTCTTCGAATGTCAACAATTACTGACCGGGGCAAGGTCAGATAGATGGGGAGAAATGTAATGAATCGAATTCGCTTGCCGTTGTCGACAGCGCTGCTCGGCTGCGCCGTCATGGTCCAGCCCGCGTTCGCCGAAGACACATCCGCCCCGGCGGCGGCTTCGGCGTCAAATCAGCCGTCGAAGGACAGCCAAATTCTGGAAGAAATAGTGATCACGGCGGAGCGCCGAATCAGTACGGCGCAGAAGACGGCCGCCTCCGTCAGCGTCAGGTCCGGCGAGGACCTGCTCACCGAAGGCCGCTACGAACTCAAGGACATCCTCGAGGATGTGCCTGGCGTGGTGGGCGGCGCCGCCACGAGTACGTCCTCAACGCGGGCCGGTGGTACGGACAATCCGGCCTCGGGTCTGACCATTCGCGGCGTGCAGTCCAACGGCGGCGGCGGCGGGAGCATCACCTCGACCGCTGCGGCGGCGGCAATCTACGTGGACGACGTCTTCAGCGGCATCGGCGGCGGCTATAACATCGACCGCGTCGAAGTCCTGCGCGGACCGCAGGGTACCCTGTACGGCCGCAGCGCGACATCGGGCGTGGTCGCCATCCACACCCGCGAGCCCGATGCCACGGTATTCAGCGCCGAAGGCACGGTGGAAGGCGGCAACTACGACCTGCGCCACTATACCGGCGACGTGAACCTCCCGCTGATTTCGGACCAGCTGGCGCTGCGGCTGTCAGGCAACTTGGCCGAGCGGGACGGCTACTATTCAGCCCAAGGGGATGCGCGTAAGAACACAGACTTCAGAGCGAAAGCCCTCTGGACCCCGACCGACAATTTCACCGCCCTGTTCGGCTACGCCCTAGAAGACATCCTGACTCACACCGGGGGGGTGGCGATCGGCCAAGTCAACTCACCGAGCAACTTCGTTTACACGCCGGTAGTGGTAGGCCCAACGGGAAAGAACGACTCCCGCCAGTATTGGGGCAACTTCAATCTGGAACTAGGTCCTGTGGCGATCACCTACATCCCGGCGTATCGCACCTGGTACGGGGACACGGTCGTCTACGGTCGCGGCGTATTCAGCGCCAACCAGACCCTCTACACGCCGACCGATTGGTTCATGACCCACGAGCTGCGGATTCGCAATACGGACAACGATTCTAACCTTACATGGCAGGCCGGGTTCCTCTACTACGACAACTCCCTGAGCAATGTGAACAACCTGTTCCTCATTCCGGTCGGGCCATACGCGTTCAAGTCGGACTCGCACAAAACCACCTCGGCTGAAGGCGTCTTCGCCCAAGCCACCTATGCCTTTGCCCCTGACACCCGCCTGACCACAGGAATCCGCTTCGACCACACCAGGACTCTCAATACCGAGGACTACTCGGCCTTTGGCGGCCCCTATCTGTCGCTGACCGGCGATGAAGGCCTGAGAACCTTCAACAACGTCACCAATAAGGTGCGTCTGGAACACGATCTGACCCCACAGAATCTGCTATACGCGGCGATCTCCACCGGCTTCTCACCGGGCGACGTCACCATCACCACGAACCAGGTTTTCCAGCCTCAGGTCCAGGTACTGCAGGCTGAAACCCTGACTGCCTACGAGATCGGTTCAAAGAACAGGTTCCTGGACAGTCGCCTGCAAGTGAACGGTGACATCTATTACAACGATTACGGCGCCTACCAGACCGCGGGGATCAATACCAACCCCTCAAATCCGGCGATGTCGACCTTCAGTACGCTCTCCGCTCCGATGAGGTCCCATGGCGCCGAGTTGGAGGTGCTGGTGCGCCCCTGGGAGAACGGCGCGATCAGCTTCAACGCGTCCTACACCGACGCCCGATACGGCAGCTTCGGCCAATATCAGTACTTGTTCTCCAAGAGCGAGGTCCCTGGCGTAGCCCCGTTTCAGGGAACTTTGGCCTATGACCATCGCATCCCCATCGGCAGCGCGACTCTGGAGCTGCGCGGCGATGTCCGCTTCTTCACGGGTCACGATACTTCGTCAATTCCGGTAGTGTGGGCTCAGCAGGGCGCCGCACCCTATGTGCATGTCGCTTCCCAGGCCATCGGCGACTTCAATTCCACCTTGTGGCTCGGTCCCCACTACGGGATAAGCGCCTACGTTCGGAATATTACGGACGATCGTTTCATTCCGGACAACTGGGTCGTGACCAGTGCCGGTCCGGTAACCTCCTCCGGCTCCTTCCTCAGTGATCCGCGCACCTTCGGGATGATCCTCACCTTCAAATACTGAGATCCGAATCCAACGAGTTGCTGATGCTGTATGCCGGCATCTTGGCGCATCGCGCCTCGATGTCGGCGGCAGAGACGGCGCGCCGGATACCGCCACTCTCGGCGTCTACCGTGCGCCAAGCGATGCGCTGAGCCGGGGACGAACGTCGACTCGCCGAGGCGAGCGCCGCGGTGCTCGCCTACAGGAGTAAATGCAGGCGATCTTCGATCGCTGGGCGCAGCGTCATAGCGGCGCCATACCAGCGCATAGGTACAACCCCGGATTGAAGTATGGGGGGAATGGCTCATGCTCTGCCGGCAGTACCCCGGACAATCCGCATCTTGTTGAAATCCATCGATGAGTGAGACTCTCCCGCGACGGCCCCAGCACAACGTTGCCGCCGCTAGCGCAGTACCAGTCTCAACACGCGAGCCTGCTATCGCAAGTCCATCGCGGCGGCACACCGAATCAACCGCGGAAGCTACAACCTCGTTCAACATACGGGAAGGATGACATGACCTGGCTTGCTAGAATTTTGCTTGCGTGTGCCGGTCTCATCGCTGGCTGGCTCGTGTCACCTCACGATGAGATCAGATATTCGATAATGCAGGTGGTCGTGATCCTGTTACTTCTGCTCGTGGCAGCCGTTGTAGCGTTATACTTCCCTTGGATTCGCGGTTTCGTGCAGCGGGCATTTCGGAAACGAGACTAGGCCAGAATCCGTCGACAGAGGCGCGGCTGCCGATTCGCTTGGTGCGATAGGCGGGTATACACGTCAGATTCTAGGGAATTTGCAATTCTAGTCGTAGCGGACTTCGGAACGTAGACGATGGCATCCATTGTAGCGGCCCTTCGACGCGAGCATACCTCGGAAGGACCTTATGTAATTCCTCGAAGGCGATCCTAACAGACAAGCGCGCAATCGCTGTGCCCAGACAGGCATGTACGCCTCCCCCGAATCCCAAGTGACCCTTCGGCTTGCGCGTGATGTCATAAACGTCGGCGTTGCGAAACTGTCGCTCATCTCGGTTGGCAGACCCATACGCAAGGCAGACGAAATCGCCCGCCCGCAACTCTTGCCCATGCAGCGTGACATCCTTTTGCAGACAGCGTCGGAAGCGCTGGGCAGAGGTATTGAACCGCAACGACTCCTCGATCGCATCAGGAAGCAGGGACGGATTGGCCACCACGACGGCGAGCGGGTCGGGGTGCTCCGCCATGTTCAAGGCAAACATCGCCATGAACCCACCGAGGGATTCTATACCGGCCATGATCAAGGTCGTGGTGGTGAGCAGCACTTCCCGCTCGTCAAGTCGATCACCATCGATCTCGGCGGCACTGAAGAGAGAAATCAAATCATTTTGCGGCGACTTGCGCCGATCGGCAATCACATGCGCCGCATAATCCTGCATCCACTCATATGCAGCGATATGCTTCGGACCTTTGGAATGTGTGTCGGGGTCGCTCTGCACCATGAGAACGGCGTTGTCACGCACGGTTTGCTCGTCGCCCAGAGGCAGCCCGAGCACAGCAAATAATACTCTCACAGTGAACTTGGACGAAAAGGACGCGATAAAGTCGAACTGAGATTGACCGCGTAACGTCTCAGCGGTGTTCCGAGCTATGTCGCGAATTGATTCGCTCAATCCCTCGAGATTGCGTTTCATGAAGGCGTGCTGGATCAATCCGCGCAGTCGATCGTGGCGCGGTGGATCAGTAGTTCCAAGTGTCGCACCAGCGCGATTCGGCAGTTCTGTCATCAGGTTGCCTTTCGCCGATGAGTACGTCTTCCAGTCAAGCCCAGCCGCCAGGATATCTGCGTACCGCGACAACACCCACATCTGCGCCTGCGGGCTCCAGAAGCATGGATATAAGTCGCGCAATTGCGCATACACCGGAAAAGGATCGGCGTCGATGGCAGGTAAATAGGGATCAAAGGTGAACATAGTATTGGCTTCAGTGACTGCTCGAGGCGAGCTTAGGCTCCTCTTAGCCTTCCACAATGCACAAATATTGCTGGAACTTGCACTTTTCCTCCAGGTAGCGACACGGCCTTGACTCGTCGAGCGCCCGCGAAAGGTTCGCTTCGTCGGCGGAGTCGGCCAATTACCCGTGGCTCGACAAAGTGGCGCTCGGTACGGCCAAACCGAACCGAGCGCCAAGAACGCGCCGTGACGAATCAATCGCTCCGAGGTGGAGCCTTCGTAGGCGATTAGCCGGGGGGGCGACCACCGGGAGGCGCGCCTGGAGGTGCCGCTCCCGGCGCTCCCATGCCAGGCGGCATTGGCGGCATCGGCGGCAGCGAATCGCCCAAGTAAGCCTCTACTTGAATTACGAGGTGCACAGTGGAGTCGCCTCCCTCTACCGCCTTGGTCAAACCGAATTGCGCTCGATCGAAGTCGGCGCTGGCATCGCCACCGCATTCCTCAAGATTGAACATGGGGTTCTTAATGCAGGCAAAGTGGTCGATCTTGAGTTTTACCGGCTTGGTAACGCCTTTCAGCGTCAGCTGCCCGTCAGCGCCGACCGGCATACCATTCGAGAAAGTGATCGACTCGGACTTATAGGTCGCGGTGGGATACTTAGCGGTGTCGAAGTAGTCCACGCCTTGCATGATCTTGTCCAGGATGGGAACACCGAAATTTATCGAGCTTGTATCGATCGTGATGTCGATCTTGCCGGTGGAATGCTCACGGTCGAGCCAAACCTTGCCGGAAGTCTTGTTGAATTTACCGCTCCAATGCGAAACGCCATGATGTGCGGCAAAAAAAGTCGGGAAGGTGTGAAGCGGGTCGACGGTATAGACCTGGGGAACCGCAAGCGCGGCTGTGGTAAAGCCACTTATCATGAGCGCGCAGGCCAGCGCCGGGTATCGAATCATTTGCCACTCCTAATAGACGGTGATGATTGCAGAAGAACTGAGATCGTGAGGCCTAAATCAGGCGATCGGTACCGCCTCATTCCTTCGATTGTTTTACGAATAATCGATCCTCGTCAATTTACTACATATTGCAAACCGTTGCCTAACCGCAGCACGTCCCGCGAGCAACGCGCGGGAGCGTTACGTGTCAGCTATGACCCGCATACGCGCCCTTGAGTAGTCGGCCGCGTCGCCACGATCGAGCGCCATGTAACAATTCGCAATCATTGTCATATTCCCTGGCCCTGGCGCCGTTTGAGTTGCAGCGAAGGTGATCGGGGTGCGCATGGCAGTAGCCAGCAGGCTCGACGACACCGCGAACAGCCTTGGGAAACCAATGAAACGATTTGAGACGTTACTCGTCCTCGCACTTGCCCTCAATGTAGCCGAGACGGTCAATTTCGCAGCGTACGACATCCCCGGCCTTCAGCAATCCGGGAGGCTTGCGCGCCCAGCCGACTCCGCCCGGCGTGCCGCTGAAAATCAGATCCCCGGGCTCGAGCGTCATGGCCTTCGACAGGTACTCGATCTGCGCCCAAAGATCGAACACAAGATTCTTGGTATTCGACACCTGACGCTCCTCGCCGCTAACCGTGCATCGAATTGCGAGACCGTGCGGATCGGGCACCTCATCGGTGAGCGTGATCCACGGGCCAAATGGCGAATGGGTATCGAAGGACTTGGCGATTGACCATTGCGGCGAATGACGCTGCCACGCACGCACGCTGACATCGTTGCCGACGCAATATCCGAACACCGCCTTCGGTGCTGCTTCACGGGTGATGTGGCGGCCGCCCTTGCCGATGACGGCGACCAGTTCCACCTCGTAGTCGACGCTCTCGGGCGAGGCCTTGGGAATTTGAATCGCATCGTAGGGACCGGAAGCGGAGCTTGATGCCTTCATGAACCACATCTGTTCCTTTGGCGCCTCGCGCCCGGTCTCAGCAATGTGATCCGCATAGTTCAATCCGATGGCCAATATCTTACCCGGCCGACTGACTGGGGCGCGAAGCTTCACATCACCCAGGGCAAGCCAACCGTCGCTCGAACTCTCGAGCTGTTGGATCTGTGCACGAAACTCATCAAAGCGGCCAATCAGCTCGATCATAGTGCGTGGCGCCTGGGGCAACGCGCGTGTGATCGACAGGATGCGCCCGTCTTTTACGATACCGATCTCATCGGACCCCACGGTAGCGAATGTGGCTAGTTTCAATACAAATCCCCTTAAATCGCGTGCTGTAAATAAAGTTTAGCAGGACGTGTGGGTTCAAGACATCGCAATTTCACGAACCGGGTTGGCGCCATCCCAGTCGACGCTGGCTCGATACATGCCGGTGAACATCTCGTCGAGAGCGGTGTCAGACTCGATCAACTCGATCATGCCGGGGAGAACTCCCTTCGTATCGTAAGCGGCCACTCGCCCACCGGACGGCACGACAGCCGTGAATTGCTTCTCGAACCCACGAGCCTCCAACCGCATCACATCGCTCATAAAATCCGCGGACGCCATTCCGTAGTGATGAAAACCAAGTTTCAAGCTCCCATCCTCGCGGCGGTAAATCGATGGATGGTCGTCGGTCTGATGGATGAGCTCATATTGCATGTGCCCCGCGAATCCAAACGCGACATCGCAGCGCGCGAGCGCCGGTTCACCGCGGTAGCGCGGATCCATTCCCGCGAATTGGCGCAGGACAAACCACGGCCCGATGCGCAGCAACGTGCGCCATTCCTCCATCGCCGTGGCAAGGTCGGTCACGACATAGGCGAGTTGAATGATGCTGTTGTCAGGTTGGCCGAAGCCGAAGGTACGCATATCTATTCCTGGCGCTCAAACGGGTCGCGGCCGATCAGGAGCATTTCTTCCGGCGGTATCGGGGCGATATCGACTTCGACGTTGATACAGGCCGGTCGGTCTTTCGCCAACGCCTCGGTCAATGCGCGCTCCAACCCGTCCTTATCGGTGACGTGATAACCGTCGGCGCCGAGCGCTCTGGCCACGTCGTGATAGGCGCCATTATCCAATCGCGTGTTGGTGACCCGATCAGGCCCCACCGCCAGCTCCTGAAAATGAAGAGTCGCGCCCCAACTTCGATTGTTCATGATCACCACGATGAGCGGCAGATGATGCCGTACCGCAGTGTCAAACTCCGCGAGGCTATAACCGATAGAGCCATCGCCGGTGACGAGGATGGTGCGCTGTCCCGTGCTCGAGGCGGCAGCCTGTGCGCCCAAAGCGACTCCGAAACCCACGCCCATCGATCCCAGATAGCCATGGCACAAGAATTCTCCTGGCGTGGCGTCACTGATCACCTCGCTCAGCCAGAGGTAGGTGAGGGCTCCGTCCGCCACGACGGTGGTCTTGCGGCCCACCTGGCGTGCGACGATCTCGGACGCATGAAACGGATGCAGCCTGGGGGTACCGCTCGCTCGCTCTGCCACTTTCGCGCGCCGCGCTTCTATGTGGTTGCGAAGCAGACTTCGCCAAGCGCCGCGATCCGCCCAAACCACCGATTCAACCGCATCGGCGAGCGCCGCGATCGATGGCGCGACGTCGGCGGCAATGCCGAGCTCCACGGCCTGCAGCCTGCCGAGTTCACGACCGTCCGGATCGATCTGGACGATGCGCGCGTCGAGCGGCAAGAGAAGGCCCGACCCATGCGCGGTGTTGAGCCCGAAGCGTGTCCCCAAGAGAAGTACTACGTCAGGCGCAGCGCCTTTCGCGGCGAGACCGTACAGAGCCTGGACCAGACCGCCGCGGTGTGTCGCCGGTATATCCCGCAGGAGCCCCAGTCCTTCGAAGTCGGAAAACACGGGGACGCCGCTCGCGGCGACCAGCCTTCCCAGGCTCTCGTGCGCCCCGCCCGCCTTCGCCTCGGAACCGACCACAATGACGGGACGGGCCGCCGTTCGAAGGATATCGAGAGTGCGAGCCAGCTCTGCCGAGGCAATGGCGCTGCCGGCGGCCCGATACACCGACGGCGGCGGGCCAAGGACGGCCTCCTCGACTTGCCCGGTCAGGATATCCCAGGGGATGTCGAGCATGACCGGTCCGCGTGGCGCGGTAGTGGCGATGCGGATGGCCTGAGCGACCAAGCGGGGGATGTGCTCCACCGCGCGAATGCGGTGCGCCCATTTGGTGACGGGCGTCGCGATCGCCACCTGATCGATTCCTGCCTGAAGCGTATTGGTTTCATCGTCGCGCAGTGGCCCGGATCCCGCAATCACGAGGAGCGGCGTGCGATCCTGACGCGCCTGCGCCAGCGACGTGACGACATTGGTCATGCCGCCACCGGCGGTGACGAGGGCCACGCCGACCCGCCGAAGGCTACGTGCGTAGCCTTCGGCGGCATGTCCCGCATTCATTTCGTTCCGAGTATCAATGATGGGCAAGCCGGCATCGAGACACGCCTGGAAGATCGCGTCTATGTGCGCGCCGTGCAGGCCGAATAGGCGATCCACACCCGCTGCGCGCAGGGTTCGGACCACGAGTTCGCCGCCCGTAATCGGCATTACTGCTGACCCGTCAGGCGAAGAGCAAAAATCTGCTCAGGCTCCAGCGCTTTCAGCAGATTCGGAATGAAGGGGATGCCGTCGGTCCCTACCACGTAGCGTAACGACGGATTCGCCTCGCTGGACGCCGCCAAGACGGTTTTCACGAGCGGCGACAGGTCTTCCGCCGCGTGCTTTTCGAGCTCCGCAAACACGTTTTTGAAGTGCCCGTGAGTGGCCGCATAGGGCTCGCTCGGCGGGATATCAAGCGACTTCGCCGGCAAGCTCGTCTTGAACGGACCAGCAACAATCGCAGCAACGCGCACGCCAAAACTTCGCGACTCGATATCGAGCGCAATCGATGCGGCATCGAGAGCTTGCTTGCTCGCGCAGTACGCGCTCATGAATGGCGTGCTGAACAACGACGCCACGGAAGTGATGTTGATGATGCGGCCCGTGCCCTGTTTTCGCATAACGGGCAGCGCGAGCCGCATGAGTTCCAGCGGCCCAAAGAAATTAGTGGCGAAAATGGTGTTCAGAGTGCTCGTCGGCATATCTTCCAGCGATCCCGAAGCGCCCACCCCGGCGCTATTGACGAGAACGTCCAAGCGCCCGAACCTGCTCACTGCCAGGTCGACGGCTCGGCGACGTGCGTCTGCGTCGTTGACATCCAATGCCGCGATGGTCACGGCAGACGGTCGTTCCGCGACGAGATTCTTGATCGATGCCGGCGCCGTTTCAGGCCGCCGCATCGTGGCAATTACATTATCGCCGCGCTTGGCAAAAGCGAGCGCGAGCGCCTCGCCGAAACCGGAGCCGCACCCAGTAATTAAAACTGTACTCATACCGTTCCTCGTGAAGATCCCTCACGCAAGGGACCTTCAAATTGTGAACCCGAGAGAGAGTCCGCGGTTCAGAACGGATACGGCGTCGGCTTGCCGCCCACCGTCATCCACTGCCACTCGGTGAACTCGTCCAAGTTGCTGACGCTGCCGAAGCGCGAGCCGTTACCTGATGTCCCGCGACCGCCAAAGGGGATGCCGGCAAAGTCGTGGATGGTCTGGTCATTGATGTGCACCAGACCAGACCGGATCTGGCGCGCCACGCGCAGCCCCCGCTCGAGCGAGCCGGTTTGGACCGCACCCGACAAGCCATAGTCGGTATCGTTGGCGATACGAATTGCGTCCTCCTCGTCCTCAGCCACGACAATTGGCGCCACCGGCCCGAAGATCTCTAGTTCGTACGCCGACATCGAGGGTGTCACGTGATGCAACACGGTCGGGTTGTAGTACGGACCCTTGTGCGTTCCACCGGCGAGCAACTGCGCGCCGCTGGCCACCGAGTCCTGCACGATCTTATCGACCCGCGCCAGCTGCTTCTCGTTGATGAGGGGCCCGATGGCGACCTGCTCGCGAAACGGGTCGCCCACCGGCAGCGCGCGGGCTTTGCGAGCGAGAATCTCCGCATATTCATCGGCCACCTTGCGAAGCACGATGTGCCGGCCGATGGCCATGCAGATTTGGCCCTGATGCAAGAACGAACCCCAGGCACCGGCGGCGGCCGCCGCTTCCAGATCCGCATCGTCGAGCACGATAAATGGGCTCTTGCCTCCGAGTTCGAGCGCAACGCGCTTGATGTGTTTTCCCGCCAGCTCGCCCACTCGCCGGCCGACCGCCGTCGAACCGGTGAAGGTAATCATGCGCACGCCGCGCGCCTCGACCAGCGCCTCGCCCACCGCCGCACCGCCATTGATGAGATTGAAGAGGCCCGCCGGCAGCCCCGCCTCCTCGAAAGCGCGTGCGATGATTGCTCCGCCGACGATTGGCGTCTGCGGATCGGGCTTCAGAATGACCGCGTTGCCGAGCGCAATGGCAGGCGCGACCGATCGCATGGCCAGCAGCAGCGGAAAATTCCAAGGCGCAATGACCCCCACGACACCCAAGGGTACGCGCCGCGCGAGGCTCAACCGCTCAGGGTTCGAGCTCGGAAGGATTTGTCCTTCCGGCTGGATCAGCAACGCCGCCGCGTGGTACAGCTCATCGATGGAGCCGCCGAGTTCGACTTCCGCCTTCCCGCGAACGCCGCCGGTCTCGCGCTGAATCGCATCTAACAAAGCAGGCCGCGCATCTTCAAAAACCCGAGCGGCACGGCGCATCAATGCGGCACGCTCCTCGGCGGGTTTGAGCGCCCACTTCGCCTGCACGCGTTGCGCATGCTCGACGATTGCCGGCAGATCGGTGGGCTGAGACTCGCCCACCACACCGAGCGTTTCGCCGGTCGCGGGCTCGCGCACCCGCAGAGTCGAAGCGGTGCCGCGCCACTCGCCGCCCGTGTACACCTTGCTACCCCAGACGCTCGCGTCGAGAAGTCCACCGGGAACCGGCGTTGCGAAAGCCACTTTATCGGATACGGTGCTCATTCTACGTTCTCCTTCTGACAACGACGATTCAACTACGCATGATGGCCACGCCCCACTGATTGAGCGTTTCCATTCGATGATCCCAACTGCCCACTGCTCGCTCAGGCGCGCACTGCTCGAGATCCGAGGAAATCTCGGCAAGGTTGCCGTCCGGATCCAGCACCATGAAAAATGTGTCATTCCCGGGTCCATGCCGGCCGATGCCCCAGGCAAGGCGGACCGATCGGCGCGCCATGAGGTCAGCCCAGTCGCGCAAGGAATGCCAGTCCTGCGTCTCACACGAAAAATGATCGAAGCGCGGCTCGGCGGCACGAAAAATGGCGAGCGAATGATGTTCCGCATCGCTGCGGAGGAACGCCGCAGTCAAATCGCCGGCCTGATCTCGCACGAGATCAGACACCGTGAAGCCGAGTGAGTTCGCATAAAAGTCGAGCAACACCTGCGGGACGGGGCTACGAACCGCGTAATGTTGCAGGCGCGCAGAGTGCTTCTCGCCAGCCCCAACGCTCGCCACCGGTCGACTCTCGACATTTACCGCGAAGCATACGCTTCGACCGTCAGGATCCTGTATTCGGATCGAAATGCCGCTTTCCCCGTGTTGGCGAGTAAACGTGATCCGCCGTTTCTCAAGGCGTTCGATGTAGCAATCGAGGGCCGCCGAGTTGGCAAACACGAAATGCGATTCGAGCAGCTGATTGACGCGGCCCGATCTGATCCACAACGATCGCCCAGGGGCCTCGCAGCGCGCTTCGTCTCCATGCATCTCGGCACAATAGCCGAAAGTGTCAACGTAGAACTTGGCGACTCGTTCAACATCCGGACTCGAGATGACCAAACGTTCCAACCTAGCGTCGATAGTCATCGTGACTCCAAGCGGGTTGCGTACGGACAGCGCCTCTCGTGCATTGCGTCAGCAAAGGCATAGTATAAAAACAATTCGACTATTGTGCCGCGGCGCGCATGAGTACCCTCTTCAATTCAAGAATCTGGTTCGGCAGTGAACGACCAGGCTCGGCTACCACCAGAATACGTCCCGATAAGAGCAGCACCAACAGTCCCACCCACAAGCACGAAAATAAGCATCTCGCGGGCCCCGCACGACCGACTATTCCGCCACGAAGCGATTCTCGATGGCACCCAGCGATTCGATCTCGACGCGCACGACGTCACCGGGCTTCAGGAACCGGTTACTCGCGATGCCGACCCCCGAGGGCGTGCCGGTAGCGATGAGGTCTCCAGGTTCCAGAGTCATCACAGTCGAGAGATACTCGATCTGCTGGTAGATGTTGTAAATCATGCCCCCAGTCCCGCCTCGCTGCCGTTCCTCTCCGTTGACCGTGAGCCACATCGTCAGCGCATGCGGATCGTCGATCTCATCGTCCGTGGTGATCCACGGGCCGATTGGACCATGGGTATCGAAGCTCTTGCCTAGAGTATAGGTGGGTGAGCGTTGCTGCCAGTCGCGCGCGGTCACATCGTTGCACACGAGATATCCGGCGATGACCTTGCGCGCATCTTGGGCCGACACATGGCGGCAACGCTTGCCGATGACGAAGGCGAGCTCCGCCTCATAGTCGACCTTGTCAGACACTTTTGGCACTTGAACGTCGTCGTATGGCCCGGTGATGCAGCTGACCTGTTTGTTAAACCAAAGCTGGGATTTCGGGATGGGAATACCCGCCGCTGCGGCCTCATTGGCATGGGCGACATAATTCATCCCAATGGCGAGGAATTTCTGTGGGTCGTGAATCGGGGCGGCGAGCTTTACTTGGGACAACGCAAAGCGCGGTCCTTTGGCGTTCTCCACGGCCGTACGCAGCGCCGGCAGATTGGCCAGCAGTTCGCGCATCGACCCCCCTACCCCCACGATCTCGCTGAGATCGACCACCTGATCGTCGGCCACGCGACCGATACGCGTGCGACCGCCCTCGACAAATCGACACAATTTCATGCAACTGCACCCCGGTTCTGTATCAGCGGATTCAAACGGTACAGCTCCGCTGTCCGCTCACACTAATCATACATCTATTATCGATTCTTTGTCTAACTACCGATATGTTTGGTGTTTTTCGCGCCTGGGGTGGGAAAGAAGATCCTATCTGCCAGCGTATTGCGCCGCTTTATGAGCCGATAGTCCAGCAGCACGGCAAGTATGCATGCGTGGACCAAGGGCTCGCGACTGTCTTTTTTTACCTTCCACCAGAAATGCCAGACGCGAAGTGCATATTCAAAAAGCGACTCGCCCCTCTTCGGCGGTTGGCATTGGCAAACAAATGGCGGTCATTGTTCTTCCCGGTGGATCAGGCAGTCTACGAATCTGGCCGCCATCAATGCGGCCTTATTGCTTCCTGAAGACTTGTTGGTTCGGCGCGTTCACCCATGCGCGGACTCTTCGTTCGCGTTCCCCACGCATATCCTACCTTAAGGCCCGAGCGTCGGCTCCCGGGCGACCATTCCCCATTCCAGGGTCGCCAATGACTGAAAATTTGCCGTATGCCGCCCGCCGTACCCGCTCCTGCAGCCCAGCGCAGCAGGCCTTCGGGCAATTTGGGTTATTACACTCCCGGCTCCGCCGGCAACGCTGCCGCGACGCCGACATTCCGCCGACCTTGGCGATATCTTTGAGTTTGGAGCGCAGGCCAATCTGGACCCCAAAGTCTACGAGGCAGCCATGACGCTCTTGGGCGGCGATGTGTCGGACCCCATAGTTGACAGCGATGGGATCCATATCGTGGTCATGAACGAGCGCAGGGCCCCGCAACTTCTGGACTACGACGCTGTGCGTACCCGGGTATGGGCCGACATCAAGACGGAGGCGCAGGAAAAGATCAAGAACGCGACCTACAGGTATCTGCGCGGCAAAGCAGACATACTCACCGCCGACTCCTAATTGATCTATTGCTATGCTCCGCGGCGGGCAATCAAACGAAGCCGGTCCAGCGGCCGCATGCGACGACGCCAATCCAGACAGCCAGGGAGATTGCACCCGCCAGTTTTACTGAGAGCGGCGGTGACCGCGCGGTATCCCATCTCTGGATGTCCCGAACGGTGAGCCTGTGGAACACTGCGATATTGAGCAGCGCGACGCATAGCAGAATGAGCTTGGCGACAAACGGGGCTTTGTGCAGGTAGTCCAACGCATTCGACGCGAATAGCAGACTGCCGGTTAGGACGGCGAGCGCGAACGCGGCACGGGTGAGCGGCAGGATGTCTGCCATCAGTTCGGAAGCCGGGCGGTCGCGGGACGCGAGCCCCACCAGACGCAGGTCCACGACTGCGATCGTTCCGACGACTGTCGTAATCGCCAGCACGTGAATGCTTTCCAGCCAGGGAAACAGGCTGGTGCTCCCACGAATGGTCGAGCTGAGCGCGGAGTGTTGAATCCAACTGAAAAAAGCCTGCGAGGATGACATGTCAGATCTCGATTAAGGAATGGTCCGGGACAGCGGTGGCTGCACCGGTCTCAATAGGCAATGGCATACGCGATCCAACGCCCCGCAAATACGATGCCAACCCACACACACAGCGAGACAATGGCAATCGCCCCGGCGTTCGTGCGGCGCGCGGCACTTTTTTGCCAATAGTCGGGGTCCTTGCGCAGTGGCTGCTGGAACAGGAATGTCAACACGACGGCGGCAATCACCAGCAGCATTTTCAGCTGGAACACCCAGTTGGACAGCGATCTATCCGGCTCAGCAATAATCAGGATAGTGCCGGACAGTAGCAGCAGTGCCAGCGCCCACCACAGCCAAGGGAAAAAGCGCTTTGCGAGCGCCGCGCCGGACTGGGAGCGCATCGCAATACCGAGTGTGTGCAGGTGAACCAGCAACACGGCCGAAATAACCACTGCAATGCAGAGAATATGAATTGTCTGCACAGCCGGAATGATCGCGTCCGTGGCCTGGATGAACAAACTCGCGGGCGTGGCAGCTAGCCACGTGGAAAAATCCTGCAACCACATGAAAGACCTCCTCGAGTCATCCGCCCCGGCGAAGCCGAGGCAAGTCTCGGAATCGAATTCTAGGTAGACGCTCGTTCGCAACAAACAGCCTGGCAATTACTCTGCTCGCTGACTCCCGACAATATAGTCCATCACCGCGCGCTTCTACGGAGCCGGCTTCCAGGTTTTCATGGTGGTATCGGCGTTCGCAATGCCGTTGACCGAGCGGATGCCGACGTAGGCGCCGCCCGGGGCACCACTGCGCAGCGGTTGGACGTCCAACACCACCTTCTCGCCCGCCTGGAATGTCGTCGTGGTGACGCCCATGCTGACCATATGGCCAACGGCGGACATCTCGAGGTTGTAGATAGGCATAGTCGTTCCGCCCTCGCCATAAAATGCGTCTCGCAGCTGAATGTAGACGTGCGGGTTTTGGAAACGGACCGCGACAACCGTTCCCGTAACCGTCTTCACATTGTCCGAGTCAAACATCGCGTGCGAATGGTGCGCATAGGCCGAAGCTGCTAAACACAGCGCGGCCAGCCCTCCAAACGACGCGGCCAGAACAATCTTCTTCATCGATTTTCTCCTTTCTTTATCATTGGATGGCCAATCTCTTGACCATCCACTCTTGGTGTTGTGACTTTCGGTTCTCGCTAATCCAACCCTACTTCACCGTCGACGGGTCAGCCGGCAGGGTTGAAACCCCCGAGAGGCTGAGGAACGACGGAGCCGCCGGGATCTTACCCTCGAGCTTCGCCTTCTCGCCCTTCTTGAAGACCGTCGTCCACGGCGTCTGGTCGAACAGGTCGTGATAGCGCGGGTCACCGATCGCGAAGTCGGCAAGTAGGCCCAGTTCGTTGTGGTAGACGAGGTTGCTCGAGACGCACTCGTTCAACGTGACAGTAGTGCGCTTCCACGCATCGACCGCATCGGAGGCCTTGGTCTGGATCGACGTCCCGTGCAGTGGGAACGAGAAGGCCAGTGGGTCGTACCAGGTCACGTCCACAAGCATTTCGTTTCCGATCTTCTTGTACCGCTCGATGACCTGAAGCTGGTCGGAGTTCTCAGGCGCACCGTGGCCGCGCGTGTTCGCCATGATGTTCTTGGTCCACACCACCAGCTCATCACCGTCCCAGAAGCCCTGGGATTCGCCCAACCACTGCGGAATGGCGTGTTCCGCGTCGAGGAAGCCACGACCGTCGGTGAAGATATAGCGGTCGTGCTGGTATTGGCCGGTGGAGTTCATGAGGACCATGGTAGGCGTCACCATCAGGAAGCGGCCGCTTGCGGAGAACGATTCCGGCACGCAGGAGTCGGCCGGCCACCAGTGCCGGCCCTCGAGCTCGGCCTGCAGCATCAGCTCGTAGCGCGGCTTGTAGGCGTCGGAGACCGCCCGCCAGAAGTCGCGAACAAGAACGATTGGAAAGCCGCTGGCCTGGGGCGGGTCGCGCCAGTCGCCTGACCAGTCGGGCAGATTGACGACGGTATGCTTGGTACCGCCCTTGGCCGCCTTGAGCCAGGCGTTGTAATGCTCCTCGGCGGTCTCGAACGGGTAGGGGCTCCGGGCCTCGGCCGTGAAGCCGTCGCCCGCGCTGCCCTGCAGTGTATTGTAAAAGTCCTTGAAAGACGTTCCCTTCCGCACCGCGTTCGCCCACGCGCCGCGCCACGTCATGGGCAGCGGCGGAAGAGCGCTCCACCACTCGAAAGGCGTCAGATTGTGGAACGGATCGTTCGGATCCACCTCCGCTGTCCGCTTGAATAGATTCGCCCATTTCTTGGCCGTCTTCAGCCCGGCGAAGGGGTGCAGTGGGTCGAAATCGTAATGCACTTCGGTGCCGGCGGCCGGGGGGAGCGGTCCGTCCGCTGCCTCCCAGACCGGACCGACGCCGAAGGCGCCCAGGGTAGATGTGGGCGCAAAGGTTGCGATGTCTTTTTTTTCGGCCTGAGCCCAAGCGGTGCTGGCGCTGAGCACTAGCGTGAGCGCAAGCCCGGCGCCGTACAACTGATATCGATTCACGTCTTCATCCTCCTCAATCACAGATCGAATACCGCCGCCCGGTGCATCTAACCTTCACAGACTCCGCAGTGTGCTGCACTGGGCGGTCAATTTGATGCTCGAAAACTCACTTCAGCGGAGGCTGACGCGAGTCGGTCTTGCCGGTAGGGCGAAGTGGTAGCCGGGGCCTCGGCGCCTCCTCGGCGAGCTGCAGCAACTGGCCGTCCGGGGTCACGATCACGAGGATGCGCGTATTGTTGCCGAGCACGGTGGGAGCTTCGTTGCCCGGTGCTACGGTCGCACCAGCGGTCATGGCCTTCGCCAGCGAGGCGTCGAAGTCACGCACCCTCATGCGCAACATCGCCGTACCGGGCCGCGGCAGCGCCTGATCGACCTTCTTGCCATCGAGCTTGTCGTACTCGGCGAACTGCATCGGCAGCGTGCTCCCCGGCACCGTGCTCCCTGCCCATCGCTGCTTCAGCGTGTTGAGCCCCATCGCCCGGCCCATCAGGGGATCGTCGGTGAGCTCAGAAGCCTTGTACACGTTGAAGCCGAAGACGGTCTCGAAGAAGTGCGCCGCCTGGTTGGCATCGGCCGCCGTCAGGCGGAGCGTGGCGCCGATGGAGTTACCGGGTTCGGCCGCCGGGGGCGGCGCGTCCAGAGCGGTGAGATGGATGAAGTACCCGTCCGGATCCCGGACGATCAGGACCTGCCGGTTCCCGAACCGCACCGGCACACCGTTCGGCGTCACGAACGAGCCGCCGTATTCTTTGACCGCCTCGATGGCCGCGTCGATATTGCGCACCTGCATGAGGATCATCGGCACCCCCAGATCGAAGACGCGCGATTCGACGGGTGGCCTCTTGCTGTTGCCCTCCCACTCGAAGAATTCGAGCACGAGGTTTGAATTGGACACGGTGAACGTCGTATTCTTGAACTTGCCGCCCGGCGCGTTGTACATCACGTCGACCCCGGGGACGGACTTGAAGTCCCGGTAATACGGCCAGTTCCTCGCCTCGTCGTTGGCCTGAACGCCCAGCAGGATCGTGTAGAACCCCACCGTGCGCTCCATGTCGGCCACCATGTGAATGAAGTTGCCGGCCCCGACCACATCCCCCGCGGGCGCGAGACCGACGCGGTTCTGAGCCACGGCCACGGTGGGAGACGCCATCAGCCCAACCAACCCAAGTGCCGCCACTGTGCGTCCAATCATGCCTGCCGTCCACTTCATGTCTGCCTCCCGGGCCCTGCGGCAGCCCCTGGGACCGCATTTGGGTCCGTAAAGCCTGCGTTGTTTTGGCCCTGAGCCCACGCGGTGCTGGCGCTGAGCAGTAGCGTGAGGGCAAGTCCGGCGCCGTACAACTTAGATCGATTCACTTCTTCATCCTCCCGGACGTTAAATCACAGATCACTTCTTCATCCTCCCAAACGTTAAATCGTCGGAGTGGGGGGCACGATCGGTTCCTCGACGAGCCGGCTGCGGACGCAGCGCAGCCAGGGCGCTCGCGCAGCCGATGCGATCCGGATCACTTCCGGTCTCCATTACATGGCGTAGCGGTCCGACGAGCGCCTTCTTCACCGCCGCGACCACAGAGTCGCAGTCGGTGCCACCGCTGTCCACGACCACCTCTTCGAGCTGGCCGTCGGCGGCAGCCGGCTGGGCTCCCTGGGCATGCGCCCAGCTGATCGGCAACAGCGAACCCACCACGCAGGCCAGCGAACTGGCGCCGAGGGCACCACGCGAATTGCGAATAATCATCTCAACTCCCCTCCAATTTGTTTGGATCAACTGACTCGATTAGGAAGCAGGAACGTGTATCAGCGGCAGATGCGGCCGCGAATTGGAAAACGGCACCGGACAGCCCTCAATGACGGGCACCGGCCGGTGGCCTGCTTATTCGATGCGTACATGCTTTCCCCCTATCAATGCGCCCAAGTGGCGCCCCACAGACGCGGTTGACGTCGGCTCCGAATGCCGACTGCCGCCAACCGCCTCCGTACTGTCCCCAACGCTGCGGCTGGCCCCAAGCCATCCCCAGCTCTTCTGCCTTGCCGCCCGCGCCGGCTCAGCGTGCCGCGTCGGTGCTGACGCGCACCTTCCGCCTGTGCAACCGATCGAACGATTCATGCAGGCGACGGGAAATGAATGATGGGACTGCGCCGGCGCGCCGTGTCCCGACAGCGTCAGACTCATACATGCCCCGTTGCGCCCGTTCATTTCGCCCCCGTCGATCAGCTGCGCTCCAAAGTCGAATTGCGCCTGCCTGTATTGTTCTTAGCAAGTACCGAATGTACCTGAACGGTCACCGCCGTCACCTTTGGCTCTGCAATCTCAGCATTCGCGTTTCGCGAATGCTGAGCATCGACTGGTGTTTGCACGGCTTGGCCGGGGGCCACGGGGGCGACGCCGGGCATGAAGGCGTGCGGCAAGGGGCCCTGCGCACCGCAGCAACGGCGTGTCGTCAACGGCAGCGGCCAGCGCGAAAGCTCCGGTGGATCAGCCGCACCGCGTCGCCATGTGCGCGCGGTGCGGCTCGGTGCATCACGGTCCTGCGCCCTGCGCTCAGAACTCGATCGGGTAGGGCTCGAGCTTTCCGGTCTCGTACATCTCCGGGAGACCGGGCGTGGCGTTTTCCCACACCAGCAGCATGGAGCGCTTGCGCGAGTAGCCCTGATGGCGGATGTCGGCCGGCATCGCCGCCACATCGCCCGCCTTCATGCGCACCTTGGCGCGCAATCCACCGGTGTTCTTGTCGCGCTGCTGGGGCGCGATGTCCACGCCGGCATGCAATGAAAACCCGCCCGCGCGGGCCGCGCCGTTCGGGTCGCCTTCCAGTCCCTGCAGCCTGGGCGGAACCGTCTGCAACGTGAACAGCTTCTGCCCGGCCGTTGGCCCCACTGCAATCCGATACGTGATCGAGTGACCGAGCAGGTCATCCAGCGGGCCGGGCTCTGCGCCTGCTGGCCGATGTGATGGAGATCGGTATGCCGTTCTCCGATCCCATGGCCGATGGGCTGGCCATTCAGCGTTGCAGTCGCGCCGCGTTACAACAGGGTGCATCGCTCAAGTGGATTCTCAACACACTGACTGAGGCCAAGGAAAAGCCCAAGGCGCCATTGGTGTTGATGAGCTATCTCAATCCGTTACCGGTACCGTATTGCCATGGGCTGGCATGTTGGCAAGAAGGCCTTTACCTTACGGACGCTCCCCGCCGGTGAATCGCACAGTGACGCAGCGCTCGCCAGAGCCAATGGCTTCTCGCTGCATACGGGTGTATGGGCGGGCGCGAATGACCGCGCCAAACTCGAACGGCTGTGCCGCTACATCGCCCGTCCGGCCGTCTCCAAGAACGCATCGCGCTGACCGAGTGCGGTCATGTGCGCTACACGCTCAAGACCCCGTATCGAGATGGCACCACGCATGTTTTTTTCGATCCGCTCGACTTCATCGCACGCCTTGCCTCACTGGTGCCGAAGCCGCTAGTGAACCTCACTCGCTATCACGGCGTGTTTGCGCCGAACAGCAAGCTGCGCTCGCATACGGCGGCGGTCAGCGCAGGGGATTGCTACTCGCTGAGCTGCCCGGCACAGTGGCTTCTACCGAAAAGTGTGCTTATCCTTCCCAATCCTCCTCCCCGGGTTATACTGCCGCGCATGTCTCCAAAAACACTCTTGACGCTTACCATGGTAGGACTGACGCTACCCGTCCTGCTTCTTGGACAACAGACCCCGGCAACTCCGGTTATCCAGTTTCAGAATCTTGCGCACGCTGTGGACAGTCTCGAGAAGACCGTGCCGTTTTATCGCGATGTGATCGGATTGACGGTTGGAGCGAGCGACCCGCTAGCGACACAGCCGACGGCTCTCAACGAAGACATGTCGAAGTTCACCGGGACGCAAGGCGCGAAGCTCCGCGCTGCGGTCCTCAGTGTTCCAAACGCACCGTTTGGTTTTGAACTCACGGAATTCACCGGAACAACCCGGAAGAACTTTGTGCCAAACCTTCAGGACCCGGGCGTCGTCACGTTGGTTCTTCAGATCCGCGACATGGACCAGATGTTCGCGAAACTCAAGGCCGCGAAGACGACCATTGTGACGGCAGGTGGCGAGCCGGTGAATCCATCCGGCAACCCGGGCAGCAAGATGCGTGGACTGGTCGTTCGCGACCCCGACGGATTCTTTATTCAGCTCATCCAGCCGGATCCGCTGCCCGCGTCCGCCGCGAATTCCGCCGATATGGTTCTGGGCGGCTCGGTGAATCTGTCGATCGAAGACTCTGTGCGCACCGTGACATTTCTGCAGGATGCGATCGGTTTCGTCGTCTCGCGACCGACAGGGCAATTGGGGACGAGTGCGGTCGCCGCCACTCTTATCAACTTGCCCGGAGCGCAATGGCGCATCACACACGGCAGCATTGCGGGCACGACGCTGGACTTCGGTTTAATCGAATACGTCGGCGTTCCGCGTGCGAAGGCTGCACCTGCCGCCGCGGATCCGGGTTCGCCTGCACTCACCATGGTCGTGCGGGACATCGATGCCGCTGTCGATCAATGGAAGAAGGCCGGCGGTACGGTTTTCTCGACTGGCGGCAAGGCCATAAAGCGCGCGAACGGCACCGGCAACGTCTTTGTTCGCGACATTAACGGCTTGATGTATGAGCTCATCTCCCGCGGGGCGCAATAGCGGAGCCTACATACCGCCGCGAAGAACCATTTCGGATTCCACGTGAAGAGCGCGCCGGAGACGCTGGCCAAGATCAAGGACTTGAACCTCAAGGTCGAGCAAAACAATCCGCAGCAGGCCTTCATCACTGCGCCCGACGATGTTCGCGGGGAACTACCCGAGGATGCGATGCAGTCCGAGCCGATCAAGATGCATCGCATCCACATGCGTGGGGAACGCGTATCGACGTATCAGCCGGAATATTCATATCGACAACTTCCCGCGATGGCTTGCATGCCAAACGCTGGTGACGACACCTGGGACTTTCTGATTAAACCACGACGGACTTTGAATCAGGTGAATGCCCGCAGGTCGCATGCGTTGCTTGCCGGTCAATAGCCGGGCCGGCACCAAGTCGCGGAAGTTCAGCCTGCGTACATACGGTGTCGCACAGAGCCTGGCCAGTAGTCTGAGTATCCTCGTCGTTGCGCGGTTGTGCCCGTGCGTGTCCGCGATACGCAGCTGTCAAGCGCGCATGCTCCCAACATTTTGTGCGGTGTCTGCACTCGGCCATCGACTATCGATCACCTGCAGATTTCGAGCGCAGCCTTGCAGCTGCACAGGTCTGATCGACGTGGATATCGGGCAGGGTCAGCCCTTAAGCCGCGATTACTTGGCTGGGGCTGCCGGCCGGCTAATCGGGATACCAGAAAACCTTGTGGCAGGACTCGCAGACTTCGTCCAGCGTGCCGCCCAGATCGGTGATTGCCGCCAAGTCGCGCTTGTCGGCTGCATCTACCAGCTTCAATGACACCTCGCGCAGCGCACTGGCGAAACCCACCAGTTGTTCGTGGCCGGTATCCAGCCGCTGCTGAATCATTGTCACGTCCAGCGGCTGCTTGTCCTCGACGGTCCTGTCGCCGTGGGCCACCTTACGCCCTGGAACGGCGATGAGATTCGCGGCCTCGACCAGTAGCACCGCACGGCGGCGGAATTCATGCCATTCCTCGTCGGTGTGCGGCTGCGTCTCGTGTGTGCCTTGCCCGTCGACCGTCGTGGAAACTGCATTCCAGATGTAGTCTCCGGAGAAATCGACTACCGAATCCATGATCTCCTGGAATGTGGACGAGGGCTTATAGGGGCTTCTTGCGGCGGCTGCGGACGCTGCATCGCCCGCGGACCTGTCGGCGGAGGCGGATGGTGCAGTGCTGCCGCATGCGCTCAGTAGCGACGTGCACGCGAATAGTACCGACCACTTTAGCGCACTGATTGAACTGGTCATGCTACCCTTCCGCTGATAGTCAATTCGTCGGACAATATGCATTGCCGGCGCCGATCCCGGCAACTGCGGCTGGCAGCAATCGTGTCGCGGAGAGATATCGGCTGATCAGGCCGCCATCGGCGCGTTCCTCTCGAAGTGAGCGAGCTGGCTGGCCAGCGCACGTATGAACGCGGGCCGCGCCTCGCAACGCGCCTGGTAGGCGGCGAGCACTGGCATGTCCTTCACGCGATCGACGTGTGTCGCAGCAGGCGCAGCCCGTGTACCCAGCCATGGTTGCGCCTCTATCATCGGATGAGACAATTTGGCGAGAACCCACCTTCCGGCGCGAAGTTTCGGACAGACTGTAGGGCACGGTGCAAACGTTCAGCTAGCTGGGTGAAGCGCGGTATCGACCGCACGGCATGCATCCGAATTGCCGGCGCCCTTCGCTGCTGGACTGACGGCATCGTCGGACATGTCAGACCACTCGACAATCAGCCCCTTCTGGACACGAAAGAAGCTGCTCATGTGGGACACCTGGCCCTTAGTATCGGTTTCCTCCCACCGGGTGAGAACCGCGGCATCATAATCACCGCCGATGACAAACAGATCAATTAGGTTGCGTTTCCCACCCAAAGAGCCGCAGACCTCTCTCAGCAGGTTGTCGCGACCGTGTCCCAATGATTCCGACGGGCGGCTGCGGAAGGTCACCTTCGGATCCACAAACGCGCCGAGCAACAGAGGGTTGCCCGATTGCCACGAAGCAAACCACGCTCGGACGGCCTGCGCCGCAGATTCCTCGAAGGGATTGAAAAAATATTCCGGTTTTTCGGTGGCGTACAGATAGCTCAAGGCGCGTGCGGGCGCCGCCACACCACCGATCATCAAGCTGGCGACCGCCGCAAGCGCGGTCCAGTGGACTCGTCGACGTTTCATTTGTGACATATCAAGTGCTCCCTTCGGGGAATTTCGCGCACTGAGGGGGAATTCTGTCCGCCATGCCCGTTGGGATAGAAAAAGGTAAAGCCCCAATCGAGATCTTATTGGTCGGCATGTCGTACCACTCGATGACCTTGCCATTACGAATGCGCAAAAACACTGCCACAGGGACACGATAGCCGCCCAAAAAGCCCGCCGTGCCGGCCGGGCCATTGATGTCATGGCGGTAAAATAATACCTGGGCCTCTCCCTTGCCACCGACGACGTAGAGTTCCGACATGGTGAAGGACGTATTTACTTCCGGAGAAGGTGCGCCGCCGATACCCACCATATGCGAGCAGTATTTGCGGGCGCCGCGCATCGGTTGTTGTGTGGGGTCAGCCCGGAATAGGATATTGTCGGCAATGAGCGCCATGTGGCCGTCGGCGTCGCGGCTATTAATGGTCTCGATCCACTTCTCTGCGACGGCAACAGCCGCCTTCTCGTCCGCGTTGTAGCTCGCCGGATTCTGCCCGTTATTGTCGAACCCTTGTCTTGGCAATCCCGGGAATTTAAATCCTCCCGGCGGTGCGCCGGGCGGGGGTGCGCCGGGCGCGCCTGCAGGTGGGGTGCCCGGGGGCGGTGGCTGTGCCACCACAGTTGCGGGGGAGGCGGCGAGCAATAATGCAGCACCGGCCGCCAGGCAGGGCAGCAGGCGCGAGAGCTTATTCTTGGACATTGACATTCCCCCTGTGATGCGGCCTTAAGCATAGCGCCTCGCACGGCTCTTGCTGGCTACCTGATGTTCGATGTTGTTGGGGGCTCGATTGCAACAGCAATCATGCGGTCCCACAGCATTCTTGGTCAGATGTTAACTCATGACGAAGTTCATGCATTAGGGGCTAGACCCGAGCGGTGTATTCGCGTTTACGAAATAAATCGCGATTTCTTTGCTGATATAGTCGTCACAGCTGTCGCATTTAGTGCTGGCATCGCTCTAGAAAAGATATAGAACGTTGAGGGGAGAAACAAGATGACTGTAAATAAATTAACTGTTGCGTCAGCGCTCGGCGCGATCGCGTGCCTCGGTGCCAATGTACCGGTTGCCCATTCGCAGCAGGCAGCGCAGTCTGCCGCGGACGCCTCCGGCAGTGATCAACTTATGGAAATTGTAGTCACGGCGGAGCACCGGCTCTCCGATGTGCAAAAGACCGCTGACTCGTTAACCGTATTAGAGGGCGGCGAGCTTCGGAGTGAGGGACGCTATGCCCTCTCGCAAATTCTAGAAGATGTTGCGGGAGTGCAAGGCACGCAGATATTAGCGAACAATACTGCCAGCGGATCAGACACTGCGGCCTCCAACATTACGATTCGCGGTATTCAATCGAACCAGGGCGCGATGAGCGTGAGCGCTGCGCCGGCTGCCGCCGTGTACGTCGATGGCGTGTATGAGGGGGTCGGCGGAGGTTACGACATCGACCACGTCGAGGTGCTGCGTGGTCCGCAGGGGACATTGTATGGCCGCAGCGCGACGTCCGGCCTCGTCGCCATCCATACGGCCGATCCGCACCTGGACGAGTTCGGGGGTGATGTGTCACTGGAAGCCGGTGATTATTCCTTGCAGCACTACACGGGGGCGGTGAATCTGCCGCTGGACGATGTCTTTGCGGTACGTATCGCGGCCAATCGCTATCAGCGGGATGGCTTTTACGGCGACGATAACAATGCGCTGACCACCACCGACGGCAGAGTCAAGCTACTTTACCAGCCGAATTCCGACCTGTCCGTGCTGGTGGGGGTGGCCGGTGAAAATAACGTCACCCGGAACGGGGATACGACGGTCCTTTTGCCACCGGGGAAGCCGAATACATATGATTTTGTCGCCACGCCCACGGGTACCGGCAACAATCAGTTCCGGCAGTACTGGGCGACCGTCAATTGGAATCTCGGGTTCGCCACCTTGACCTACGAACCTGCCTTACGCACCTGGGAGTCTCATAACAATAATTACACCCAGTCTTTTCTGTTGCTCAACCAGACCACCAATACGCCTCGGGATCACTTTCATACCGAAGAATTGCGTCTGACCTCTGATAATGATCAAAAGGTCACTTGGCAGGTAGGGACGATGTACTATGAAAACGATCTGGCGAACTCGAACATCGTGGACATCGTCACTCCCCCGCTGACAGGCTTGGCCTTCGACTCGGAATTGCTCGACAAGAACACGCGGGCTTTGGGCCTGTACAGCGAGGCGACTTATCACTTCGCCGATGCGTGGCGGCTGACTGCCGGCGCGCGCTATGACAATACCCGCGTCGGAGTTGATCAGAACTACACATCGTCCTCTCTGGAAACGAAGAACTTGTCAGGAGAGGCCGGTATTCGGCGCTTCAACAACGTCACCTATAAAGTGCGTCTCGAGCACGATCTCACCCCAAAGAACTTGGTTTACGGGTCGGTGTCTACAGGCTTCTCGCCCGGGGATATCGCGGTGGCCACCGGCTCCGATAATAATCCCATTGTCCTGGAGTTGAAGGCGGAGACCTTGACCGCGTACGAGGTGGGCTCCAAGAATCGTTTCCTCGGCGATACGCTGCAGGTCAACGGGGCTACGTACTTCTACCACTACAGCGGCTACCAAACGACCGATGTGAATGTGACGCCGAACGGGCTCACGCCCACCAATGTGAGTTTATCCTCCCCGGCCCAGTCCTTTGGTGGGGAACTGGAAACGATCTACAAGATCACATCCGATGATCGCGTCGGCCTCGATCTCTCATACGTGAATGCCAGATATACGGACAAGAACGGCACGGAAATAGCGATTGGGCCGGGGTCCAATGTGACGTTTGCAGATTTCTTCTCCCTCGACCGCATACCCATGGTCGTTCCATTCACTGCCAATCTATACTATGACCATTCCTTCAGGCTCCCGGGCGGTTCCGCACTCACGTTCCACGGTGATGTGAGATTTCTCTCGGCCCATGAGCTCAGTTATGTGCCCGCCATCGATCCGGGGTGGTTGCCTTATAACCATGTCGCTGGTCAGGTGGTGGGCGATTTGAACCTCATGTGGGCATCCAGCGACAAGAAGTATTTCGTGACTACCTACTTGAGAAACGTCGGCAACAACCAGTACAAGAACTACTTGATGGTCCAGCAAAATGTTTACACCACCATACCCTACGACCCGCGAACCTACGGAATCGTGCTGAATGCTCGTTTCTAAGCCGGCGCGGCGGTGCAACCCCGTGGTCGCGCTCGCCGGGCTGGCTGTGACCGACGTAAACTGGGTAACGTGTGGGTACGAGAGAGAATACTCAATGCGAGTAAAGTGTTGAGCGTATGGCGACCCGATCTATCGTACCTGTTACCCGTTTGCGGAAGGCTGTTATGAGAATCAGATGTTATGTGGGCGCTGCGGCGCTGATGGGATGGGCCTTGGCGACGCCGGGATTCGCGCAAGTGGATGAAGCCGCCAGCATTGACATGACGCCTGGACTGGGTCCCAACGACGCCGCGGCGCCGTCGGTGATCCAGCCTGACACGAAGGCAACGGCGAGCACTCTGCTACCGGCAAACCAAGCCGTCATCATGGGGCCGGTGAGCGTACTGCAAGTGCGGCCGAACGTGTACATGTTGACCACCGCGCAGGGGGCGAATTTCGCGCTGCTGACGGGGCCGCAAGGCAGCGTGGTGGTCGATAGCGGTGGAGGCGACTGCGCGGCCGTGGTCGCGGCAGCGAAGCAGGTGGCGCGAGGCCCGATTCGGTACGTGTTCGAGACAAGCGGGGATCCGGATCGGGTGGGGTGCGTCGATGCGCTGTCAAGTGCGGGCAAACAGTATGGTGCCCTGAATATGCGCGGACCACCCAAGTCGGAAAAGGCGCCGGTCTACGCCAACGAGCACACGCTTCTTCGGCTGTCGCAGCTGCCAGGTGCGAAAAATCTGCCGAGCGAAGGCAATACGCGCTCGACGGTGAGTTTTTCCGTGGGAGGACAGGGCATCCAGGCATTGTTCACCCCAGCCCACACGGATGGCGACATCTTGGTGCTATTTCGGCAGGCGGATGTGATCGCGGCAGGCAACCTGTTCGATGACACACATTTTCCCGTTATCGATTTGGCGAACGGAGGCAGCATCCAAGGCGAGATCAACGCACTGAATCGCTTGGTCGATGAACTTACCATTCCACCTGTACCCAAGTGGGCGGGTTGGTACGGCACATTGGTAATCCCTGGCCGAGGACATCTTTGTGACCAAGCCGATCTGGTGATGTATCGCGATATGCTCACCGTCATACGCGACCGTGTTGCTGCGTTACTGAAGCAGGGCCGCACCCTTGAACAGGTGCAGGCGGCCGATCCGACCCGGGGCTATGCAGGTCGATTTGGTTCGAATAGCGGCTCTTGGACTACCCGTGAGTTCGTCGAAGCTGTCTACAAAAGCTTGCAGCGCGGAGATAAGTCGTGAGGTGGGCACGAGGGTCGGCAATTATTCAACATGGGAGAACTGGGTTGGTGAAAAGTCTTCCAGGCTTGGACACGCCGACGGATGTGGGCACGAAGCAAGGGTTCAGCGCACTGCTGTTGATCGGCACGCTCATGCTGGCCAACAACGCAACGGTTCGAGCCGCAGAACTCCCCAGCCGAACGGCCCAGACACAAGCCCCCTTTGAACTTGCGGGGTATTGGGTCTCACTCGTCACCCAGGACTGGCGCTATCGAATGGTTGTGCCGGGCAACGGCGAGTTTGGCGGCATCCCCCTCAATCACTCGGCCGAGAAATTCTCTGATAATTTCAATGCAGAAACGGATGACGCGGCGGGAAAAGCCTGTGAGGCTTACGGTGCTCCCGCGCTGATGCGCATCCCGGAGCGGCTGCACATCACGTGGCCGGACAATAACACCTTACGCGTGGATACTGATTCCGGCACGCAGACGCGGCTGCTGCGCTTCGAGAAGGAGGCAGGGAAAGGCGCGCCAAGCATTCAAGGCAATTCGCAAGCGACGTGGCTCCCTTACGCGCCTTCCATGATGCTCGGAATCCCGGGTGCGCCGGGTGAGCAACCGGACCCGGCCCTGGGTGCGCCACCGGGGGGAATGCCCCTAGGTCCCCCACCGGGTGCCGCCGCCGGAGGCCCGCCGGGAGCACCACCGGGGGGCGCCATGCCGGGAGCGAGCGCCGGTGCGCCCCCCGGGGGTTTACCGGGTGGTGGTCAACGCAACGGTCCGGGTCGACCGGGACCGGCTGCTGGCGCCGCGCCAAAATGGGGAACGCTCAAGGTGCTCACCACGGATCTCCTTCCCGGGTTACTGAGGAAGAATGGTGTGCCTTACAGCAATCAAGCCACGCTCACCGAATATTGGAAGGTCTTGCGTGTGGCGCCTGATCTCGAATACCTGAGCATCACGTCGATCGTTTCGGATCCCGTCTACTTGACGCGGGATTACACGACGACACCTATATTCATGCGCGAGCCGGACGGCTCGAAGTGGCATCCTGCCGCCTGCACATTGAGGTCCGCCAATTGAGTAACATACCTGACCGCAAGAGAACGCTTGTCCGACTGTCGTTGGGCTGCCTGGCCATCTGGTCCATGCAGAGTGTGCACGCGCAGGTCGACTTGTCTGGCAGTTACTCCAACAGCGTCGATCAAGAAGCGCAAACCGCGGTCGAAGGTCCCAATTTCGTGGACTACGCGGGAATCCCCATCACCGAGCAAGCACGCGCCGGCGCGTTGAACTACACCCCGGAAACCATTGATGAGCTCCAACGTCAGTGCCATCCCTATTCGCTGCATTACCTGATGCAGGCAGCGTGGGGCTTTCGCATGTGGCCGACGGTTGACCCCGAGACGGGGGCCACCGTCGCATGGAACATGACCGGGGCCATCGATCGTCATCCGACGACAATTTGGATGGACGGGCGCAGTCCTCCGTCGCCGCAGGCTTTGGCAACGCCAGCCGGATTTACCACCGGTACTTGGCAAGGAAACACCCTGGTGACCACCACGAGACACATGCAAGACGGTCTCCTCACCCGCAATGGTATTCCTGTCAGTGACCAGGAAACCCTGACGATGTTCATGACGCGTCAAGGTCCCTTGTTGCTGATCACGGCGGTGATTCGGGATCCGGTCAATCTTGCAGCACCGTACGTGTTATCGACGGTGTTCAAAGCCGATGCCAGCCGCCCAATGGATTTCGTGCTCGGCGCTACAAGCCCCTCCACCTGCATGCCGGGGGAGACGGTGCAAAGCGTTCTGAACGGCAATGTGCCCAGCTATCTGACGCCGGAGGACAATCCGAGTCTCATGGGTATGACGACCACATACAATATTCCGCACGCCGCCGCACTGGGAGGTCCACAGACGATGTATCCGGAATATGCTCGTCAAATTGCCGCCGAATACCAGCCGCCAAAAGGCTATTGCCAGCAGTTCTGTGGCGGCACGCCGCGTGGACCCGGTCGTGGCGGCCCCCCTACCCCCCCCAGTACAAATGGAGACGCCGCGGCTGTGCCGCCGGGGAAGCCGTAGAAGGTTGACGAATCAACGGCCGCGGGAGCGCTCGAAGTCGAGACCGTGGTGTTTGACGAATCCGGGGCGCCATCCGTGAAACTCGACAACGTGAGCCGGCAAGCACATGTATGAGTTTCACGGTGGTGCTGTTGATGGTCATTGCTGAGTGCTGCGGCCAGTCACGGGGCAGCTCACTTTTGTCGGCACCGTCAGTGCAGATTTATATCGATTTAGTCTATCCCAAAAGCGCTTTTAGTACGGGACAAATGAGCTCGTGTGCCGCGAGCCGCCGTCGGGTCGTCTAGGGTCAGGCCCGGAGTCTCGGTCAGCTGCGCTCGGCGAGCCCTCCCCCCAGTGCGCGGTAGACCGTCACCCTATTCTCGAGTGCGGTCAAGCGCGTGGTCACCAGGGTTTTTTGCGCGCTGTAAAGCGTGCGTTGTGAGATCAGGGCGTTGAGGAAGGAGTCTGCGCCCTTGGTGTAACGGGCATCGGCGAGTCGATAGCTTTCCGTGGCGGCATCCACGAGTGCCGCTTGAGCGTCGAGCTGCTCTTGGATTGTCCCCCGCACGGCGAGGGCATCGGCGACTTCTTTGAACGCGGTTTGTATGGCGAGTTCATAGGCGGCCACATAGCCATCGCGCTGTGCCTTGGTGTTGGCGAGACTCGCGGAATTGGCCCCGCCGGTGAAGAGGGGCAAGCTTAAGCTCGGGGCCCATGACCAGACCGTCGGTCCGCTGAAGAGCTGCGACAGGGACGAACTCGCGCGACCCTCGCTGGCCGTGAGCGAGAGAGACGGAAAGAAAGCCGCCCGGGCAGCACCGATGTCGGCATTCGCTGATTTGAGGGTGTGCTCCGCCTCGAGGACATCCGGGCGGTTCAGCAGTACATCGGATGAGATGCCTGCGGGGATATCGGCCAACCACTCGCCTTTTTCGGGCAACTCGGCGGGCAACAGCGCCTCGTCGATCGGGCTGCCCGCGAGGAGTTCGAGCGCGTTGCGATCCTGCGCCACGCTCGCGGTGAGGCTGGCGACATCGGAGCGGGCCTGCTGGTAAATCGTCTCAGCCTGCTTGACGTCCACCAATGAGGCGACGCCGGCCGCGAGCCGGCTCCCCGTCACCTGCATTGAGCGCAGGGCGTTCTGCAGCGTGGCTTGCGCGATGCCCATCGTCGT
The DNA here is from genome assembly GCA_003134045.1 of Gammaproteobacteria bacterium. Lineage (GTDB taxonomy): Bacteria > Pseudomonadota > Gammaproteobacteria > Steroidobacterales > Steroidobacteraceae > Bog-1198. The sequence goes on along the minus strand of PLAH01000181.1, from coordinate 4,928 downwards.
CTGATCGGCTGCGAGGGTCAGATAGGCCGTGATCGTCTCCGAGATCAGGCTGATTCGCGTCGCACGCGCCGCTTCCGCCGTGGACAAATAGCTCTCGTAGGCCGCTCGGGTCAGGCTGCGATTTCGGCCGAACAGATCGATCTCGTAGGAGCTCAATCCCACCTGCGCGGTATCGTTCGTCATGGTCAGGGCCGAGCCGCTGCCACTGCCACTACTGCTGCTGCCACTGCCGGTGCCAGTGCCAGTGCCGGCATAAGGATTGAGAGTCCGCGATTCGTCGACATTGACCGAGGCACTGACTTGTGGAAACAAATTGGCACGTTGGACGCGGTATTGCGCGCGCGCGGACTCGATGCTGGTGATCGCTTTGCGTAGATTTCGGCTGTTGCCCAACGCCTGATCGACGACCTCGCGCAGCTTCTCGTCCTTCACGAAATCGCGCCACGGGATGTCTGCCGCGTTCGTGGAGTTCGGTTGCAGGGCCGCATAGGCCGGCCCTGACGGCCAGGTCGTCGCCGCGGGTGAGACAGGGCGGTGGTAGGTCGGATCCAGGGAAATACAGGCAGTGAGCCCAAGAGTCGATAACAGGATCGCTGTGCCTCTACGCATGCGACGCTTCCTTGTTGCCCGGCAGTTCCTGCGGATGCGAGGTCCTGGAGGGAAACAACCGGCGTACCAAGACGAAGAACATCGGTACGAAGAAGATTGCCAGAGCCGTCGCCGATACCGTGCCCCCGACGATGCCGGTTCCTATGGCAATGCGCCCATTGGCGCCGGCACCGGTCGACACGGCAAGCGGTAACACGCCGGCGACGAATGCCAGGGATGTCATCAAGATGGGACGCAGTCGCAGTCGCGCCGCATGAAGGGCGGCCTCCACCAGGCTTGCGCCCTGGCGATAGCGCTCCTCCGCGAATTCGACGATGAGGATGGCGTTTTTGGCCGACAGGCCGATAGTGGTGAGCAGCGCCACCTGGAAGTAGATGTCGTTCTCCAGGCCGCGCGCGCTCGTGGCCAGTGCGCAGCCGAACACCCCCAACGGGATGACGAGTAGCACGGATATGGGAACGAACCAGCTCTCATATAAGGCCGCGAGGCACAAGAAGACTACGATGACGGAAATGGTATAGAGCTGGGTGGTCTGGCTGCCCGCGAGTTGTTGCTGGTACGACAGGCCGCTGAACGCGCTGCTCGTGCCCGCAGGCAATTTGCTAGCCAAGGAGTCGATCTCATCCATCGCCTCACCGGAGCTCACGCCCGGGGCCGCGGAGCCTTGTATGGTGTAGGAGGCCAGGCCATTGAAACGCGAGAGCGTCTCAGGGCCATTGGTCCATCGTGTCGTCGCGAAGGCAGAGAAGGGCGTCATCGTGCCGTTGCTCCCGCGCACGAACCATCGATTCAAATCATCCGCGCCAGCCCGCGACCCAGCTTCGCCTTGGATATAGACTCGTTTGATGCGGCCTCGGTCGATGAAGTCGTTCACATAGGTCCCACCCCATGCGGCGGTCAGGGTCGAATTGACGTCCGACAGGGACAGGCCGAGTGAGCTCGCCTTCGCCTGATCGATGTCGACCTGTAGCTGCGGTGTGTCGGCGAGCGATCCGAGGCGCACTGCCATGAGCTTATCGTCGCGGCTCGCGCTCGCGAGCAGGGCATCGCGCCTCGATTCCAATGTCTCGCGGCTGGTTCCACCGTTTGCCAGCAGCTGAAACTCGAAGCCGCCGACCTGACCAAGCCCCGAAATCGACGGGGGGTTGAGGGTGAACACCTGCGCGTCTCGGATCGAGGACAATGCCTTGGTCGCACGCATCGCGATGGCGTCGGCGTGACTCGCCGCCCCTTTACGCTGACTCCAGTCCTTCAAAAGTACGAACATGGCGCCGGCATTCTGGCCGCGACCTGCGAAGCTGAATCCATTGACCGCCATGAGGCCATCGACGTCGTCCTTTTCCTTCTGCATAAAATAATTCTCGATCTGGCGTGTGACCTCCTCGGTGCGAGACAACGTGGCGCCGCTCGGCAGCATGAACATGACCAAAATGTTGCCCTGGTCCTCATCGGGCAGAAAGCTCGAGGGAAGTCGCACGAACAGTATTGCCAACATGCCCACGATGACCCCGTACGCGATGATCCAGCGCAAGGGCCGCTGTGTGATGCGAGTGACGCGGTTTCCAAGTGCGCTTCCGAAGCGCTCGAGGGCACGATTGAACCAGCCAAAGAACGCATGACTGCCCTCGGCGCCATGAATGGGCCGCAACAGCGAGGCGCACAGGGAAGGCGTCAGCGTCAACGCCACGAATACCGACAACGCCATCGACGAGACGATGGTTACCGAGAACTGCCGGTAGATGACACCGGTGGAGCCGGTGAAAAACGCCATGGGCAAGAACACCGCCGCCAGCGAGGTCGCGATGCCGATCAATGCGCCCGTGATTTCCTGCATGGATCGAAGTGTCGCCGCGCGCGGCGATAGGGACTCCTCGCGCATGACGCGCTCCACGTTCTCGATGACCACGATGGCATCGTCCACCAGCAGCCCGATCGAGAGAACCATACCGGACATCGTGAGCGTGTTGATCGAATAGCCCAGCAATTTCAACACGGCGAACGTTCCCAGCAGAACGACCGGTACCGCAATCGCCGGGATCAGGGTGGCCCGCCAGTTTTGCAGGAACAAGTACATGACGATGACCACGAGCACGATGGCCTCGACCAACGTCTTGATGACCTCCTCGATGGATATCTTGATGAACGGGGTATTGTCCTGTGGGTAGAAGATCTTGTATCCCGGCGGCAAGGAGTGCTCGAACTGCGCGATCCGTGCGCGCACTCGTTCAGCCGTCGCCAGCGCATTGGCGCCGGAGGAGAGTTGGATGGCCATCCCTGAGGCAGGATGCCCATTGGCGCGTGACTGCACGTCGTAGCTTTCGCTGCCGAGTTCGACGCGGGCCACGTCGAGCAGGCGCACGGTCGCTCCCGACGTGTCGTGCTTGACGATAATTTGGCGAAATGCATCGGGCGTGGAGAGCTTTGATTGCGCTCTGACGATCGCGGTCAGTTGCTGTCCGGCAGGGGCCGGCATGCCGCCGATCCTGCCCGCCGACACCTGGATGTTTTGCGCCGCGATGGCGGATTGCACGTCGGAGGCCATGAGATTGAACGAGGCGAGCTTGATCGGATCCAACCAAATGCGCATGGCGTACTGCGCGCCGAAGATGGTGGTGCCGCCGACTCCTTCCAAGCGGGCAATGGGATCCTGGAAATTGCTGACGAGATAATCCGAGACGTCATTCGATGACGTCCGGTCGGTCTCGTCGTAGAGGCCAATGACCATCAAGAAACCGCTCTGCGCCTTCGCGACCGTCACGCCCTGCTGTTGCACCTCGGTAGGCAAACGAGCCGTGGACTGCTGGATCTTGTTTTGCACCTGCACCTGTGCGGTGTCGGGGTTGGTTCCTTGTTGGAAGGTGATCGTGATGGCGGCATTGCCGGACGAGTCGCTGCTCGAGGAGAAATAGAGAAGGCCATCGATGCCCGTCAGTTGCTCCTCGAGGATCTGCGTGACACTGTTCTCGACCGTTTCCGCGGACGCGCCGGGATAGGTCGCGGACACCGTCACGGTAGGCGGAGCGACGTTCGGATACTGCGCGACGGGCAGTGTCGTAATCGACAGAGCTCCGGCGAACATGATGGAGATGGCGATCACCCAAGCGAAAATCGGGCGGTCTACGAAAAAACGCGCGAGCATGATCAGCGGCGTCCGATCAGCGCTTTAGATGTCGCGGGCTGTCGGTCGGGTGCGCTCGCGGTCGCCGAATTCGCGGCCTTCGATTGCACGGCCACCGCCCGAATCTTGTCCCCGACGTGAATCTTGTTCAGTCCCTCGACGATGAGCCGGTCGCCGGACTTGAGACCTGAGCTAATCAGGTAATTGTTGCCCACCGTGCGCGCGATAACGACCTCGCGCTGCTCCACCTGATCGTCCTTGCCGACGATCATCGCGACGGGATTTCCTCTGGCGTCGCGAGAGATGCTCAGCTGCGGTGCAAGGAGGGCAGAGGAGTTCACCGCCTCGTCGAGCACGGCGCGCACGTACATACCGGGAAGCAGATCGCCGCGAGGGTTCGGGAACTGGGCGCGCAACGTGACCGAACCAGTAGCCTGGTCCACGGCCACTTCCTGAAATTTCAGCGTGCCGTATTCCGCATACTCGGTCCCATCCTCGAGTTTCAGGCTCACCTTGCGGCTCCCGGACTGCATGCCGTCCGTACCGAGTAACCGGCGCAGCTGCAGTACCTGGGTGCTGGACTGCGTCAGATCCACATAGATGGGATCGAGTGCGCGTATGGTGGCGAGCGCGGTGTCCTGATTGGCCGTCACGAGCGCGCCGACGGTGACGCTCGATTTGCCGATGCGGCCCGAGATCGGTGCTCGAATCTGCGTGTACCCCAAATTGATCCGAGCGCTTTCGCGCGCCGCCTTCTTTAGTGCAATGTTGGCGAGGGCCTGCAGATGCGTGGCGCGTGCATCGTCCGCCTCTTGTCGGGATACTCCCTGCATTTCCATGAGCTGCTTATAGCGCTCATCCTTGAGCTCGGAAGACGCCTCGATGGCCTCGGCATTGGCGACATCCGCATTGGCTTGATCGTATGCCGCCTGATAGGAGGATGGATCGATCAGATAGAGGACCTGGCCGGCGGAGACCGTGCTGCCCTCCTCGAACAGGCGCTCCTTTATGATGCCGGAAGCCTGGGGGCGAACGTCCGACATCTTGAAGGCCACCGTTCGGCCGGGCAGCTCGGACTGCAGAGCAACAGATTCCGGCTGCAACGTCGTCACGCCCACCTCCGTCGCCTCCATCATCGGATGAGGGCTCATTTTCGACCCGCAGCCGGCGAGCAGTAATAGGGCGAGGACGATGGGTTTTG